>JASHOJ010000119.1 GCA_030041155.1 Candidatus Binataceae bacterium
AGCGGACGGATCAATGTGACCGCGGTGCGAGATGAAAGCGAATGGCGGGGCAATCTGCGCTTTGCCGGCAATCAACCGATGAATCCGGGCGAAGGTTCGGACGAGTACTTCGTGCTGACTCGCAAAGCCGGCGCTATCGCCGCCTATGCGCGAGCGATTCGGCTCTATGGCATCACGATGGTGATGGAGTATGGCTATCGCGAAGGCGCCTTCGGTAGCCTCGCCGCGCTGCTCCGCCATCTGGGCGAAGTTGCGATCGGCAGGCGCTCTTCCTTTCGCCTGATCGGAGACCATCGCCGCGCCACTCGCCTGCACGACGGTTCAGGCCCGACGACGCCGACCAGCGCAATAGCCACCCATCTGGCGCATGATCCGGACCTGGAATCGCAACTCACTACCGCAGGCGCATCGCTGGTGCATCACACCGACAACGATTACATGTGGCGGATTATCGCGCCCGAAAATCTTGGCCATCGGCTCGGCCTTGAACCCGAGGCTGCAAGCGCGTGCGCCTTTGAGTTGTTCGCTTCAGAAAAATCTCTCTACTGGACCGCTGACCGCTTCTGATCTCGCAATTCGACCAGGGCAGCCGGCAACTTGGGCCAATCGCGCCCGAGTACCATCGTTAGTGCCTAGTCACGGCGGATCGACATCGAGGTCGAATATCCAGCGCACGATTATGCCGCGCGCCGCGACCCTCAGCTCGAACGCGGCGTCTGGAGTTGATGAAGGTGCTAGGCGCGGGAAAAGCGGACCCGAAGTTCGAGCCGCCGCCTAGCCGCCGCCGCGCAATCCGTAAAGGCTCCTGACTGCGGCTGTGCATTGAAGATCCGCCCGTCTTTCCAACCTCTTGCCAACATCTTGCCGAGCGGCCCGGCGAGGCGGATCGTATTTGCCATCTACATTGGTCGCGCACCGGGTGCGCGGAGAGTTGTTGGAGGTGGCAGGATGAGGCGGTTTAGTCCCGTCGGTTGGCCGATGCGCCGCGGCCTTGCGGCCGGCTTCTCATTTGTTCTGGCGATTGTCGTGTCCTTGTTTTCAGCGGCAACTCCCGCCGTCGCAGCACATCATCGGCGCCGCTCGCTAAATCCGTCCGCCGCCGCGACTCCATCGATCGATTATGCCGAAGCGTGCGTGATGGAGCCGGTCACCGGCACGATCATCTTCGAAAAGAATGATCATCAGCCGTGGCCAACCGCGTCACTCGCCAAGATGATGCTCATGTATATCGTCGCGCAGAAGCTCGATAATGGAAGCCTGCGCCTGACCGATCAGGTCACCACTTCCGCCAAGGCCTCTAAGATGGGCGGCTCGCAGGTCTATCTCAAAGAAGGCGAAACGTTCTCGCTCGACGACATGATGAAGGCTATCGCGGTTCACTCCGCAAACGACGCCGCGGTCGCAGTAGCGGAATATGTCGCCGGATCGACCGACGCATTCGTCGTGATGATGAATCAGCGGGCGGCAAAGCTTGGTATGAAGGACACTCATTATTACTCCGTTCACGGATTGCCGCCCGGCCCGGGCCAGCAGGCGGACGTCGCAAGCGCCTATGATCAGGCGATTCTCGCGCGCGCGATGCTGAAGTATCCGCAGGTGCTGAAGTGGACCTCGATCGACACAGCGCCGTTTCGCAATGGAACTTTCGAGCTGCGCAATACCAATCATCTGGTGCGCACGTTTTCCGGATGCGACGGGCTTAAGACCGGATTTTATGAGAAGGCTGGCTTCAATGTGGTCGCAACCGCCAAGCGCAACAACCTGCGGCTGATCGCGGTAGTGCTGGGCACTCCGCACAAGCTCACCAACTTCAAGGAAGCGGCCGAGATGATGGCGACCGGGTTCGCACAATACGAGATGCGGTCGGTAGCGAAGAAAGGCAGCCCCGCGTCGCAGAAGGTCGCGGTGACCGGCGGCGCGACGGCCTCGATAACTCCGGTGTTCGGCGCCGACGCGGATCTTTTTACGACGCGGGATCAGGCGGACAAAGCGTTTAAGATCTCATACAGCCTGCCCGCGACGATTTCGGCGCCTATCATTAACGGGCAGCGGATAGGAACCGCGGAGATCTCGCAGGATGGCAAGAACGTGGACTCAATCGCGCTCGTGGCGCCTTCCGCAGTGCCACGCAGCAAAGCTGGCGTTCTTCGCCGCATCATTGGGAGGCTTTAGTCGCGCATCCGCCAACAAAGCTTCGCCCGCGATTTCAGGCAGCGACCTGGATTTGATCGATCACGCTCGGAATACGGCTGCGCTCGCGGCGTCCGGACATACCGGCGGCTTCCAGCCGCTCCAGGTACTCGCTCACGACCAGCGGGATGAATTTGCTAACTGCGAGCCGTCCCGAGCGCACCTGCTCTTTTTCAAGCCCGCCGCCGGAAATGATGATGAGCGGCTCCAGCAATTCCGGACTTCCGAGCAGCGCGAGCATAACGTGTTCGGTGAAATCGACATAGCTTTGTGTCGCTGGAAGCTCGTTTGCACGGTGGCTGAGAAAGTACCTTAGCTGTCCCAGACCATATGCCGTCTGACGCGCGGTATCCTGCATCGCGAATCCATGCAGCACTCGATCGGCCTTACTGGGCGCGAACGCCGCGACGTGGCGGCAGATCGCGAGCACGAAGCCGCCGAGCGACAGGTTTATCGAAAGCGAGCCATGCGGAAAGGTGTCGGCCCACAACCACTCTTTCAATCCCTGCTCCGCGGTGTTGCTCGCGCGGCCGAGTCCCGCGCCGCCGTACAGAGCGCGCTTGCGGAAAGCCTCGCCCAGCCGCGCCCACCCGAGCATCTGCGCACATAGCCAACTCTTCTGCTCAATGAAGTCCTGATTGATTAGCGGAACCCATCGCGCTGCGAAGTCGAGTGAGACCAGGGAGCATTCCTGCAGGAACGTGTAGAGCTGCGAGCACGCCGCCTCGACCGGCGCGGGCAGCGGATGCGCGTCCAACTCGGCCCACGGCACGTCGATCGCGGGCGTCCAGCGGCGCGCCTTATCCTCTTCGTATAGATCGGTCACATTATCGGCCCATACGTCGGACTTGCGGTTGACGACGTAGCCCATATCGGGCAGCACACCAACTTTTTCGCTACCCCGCGCGACCATCGATTGGCTGGTGCGCAGATTTTCGGGAATCTGGGTGTAGCCGTAGCTGCCGAGATCGAGATCCTGGTAGGTCAGGCCGCGCCGCGGATCGCTCGGTTTGCCTTTAACCTTTTCAGTCTTCGCGTCGTACCAATGCAGGCCGAGATTTCCGGCCATCACCTGGTTTGCGGCTTCCAGAACGGTCTCGTCGACCGTGTAATCCTTGTCGGCGTAGAATGCCACGACTGATTCTTACCTCAGAGCTTGATTCCCGCAGCTTCCGCCGCCGCGACTCCAGCCTGGTACATCTGGAAAAGCTTCGACCGTTCCTTGCGCTCCGGCATCCCGCACTTTTCCAGCCGCTCGAAATGCTCTTCCATCTGTTTCAGATTGAACTTGGTGGTGATCTTGATTCCTTCCTCGATATTTTCCCGCTTCAGCCCCCCGCCGGCGAGAATGATGAACGCCTCGGTGAGTTCGGTCGCCGCAGCGCCTGCAAATGAGATGTTCTCGGCCTCGTCGAGATGAGCATGCAGGACCTCGCGCTTTTCCGGAAAGTTCTCCAGCACGTATTTGAAGTGCTGCATACCGTAGCCGACGTGCCGCGCCTCATCCTGCATCACGAGCCGGAAAATACGCTTGTCTACGTCGGTCGGAGACAGATATTCGCTGAAGCGGAACAGCGTCAGCACGTTCCCCTCGGCAACCAGGTGCAGCGCCACTGACATCTCGCTGAATGAGTCGGCGTCGCGCAGATGCTTCAGTGCCATCTCATTCATCGGGCTCGCCTGCATCAAACCCCATCCAGTGGTAAGCGCGCGCTTGCGAAACGCCTCGGTGTGGCGCGCTTCGTCCATCGCCTGCGCCGCGATAAACGCCTTCACCTCGATAAAATCAGGGTTGAGCCGCGGCAGCCACATGGCCGGGGTGTCAGTCGCGATCATCTCCACTTCGGTCAGGAAGGTCATTAGTTGCGAGAGCGCCTTGCCGGTGGTCTCAGGTAGCTCGACACCGTCGAGCCGTTCCCATGGAATGTCGGTGGTGACGTTCCATTGCCGGGTGACCGCTTCTTCATAATAGCTTTCGGTATTGAAGGCCCAGACTTCGCTCTTTCGCGATACCCACGGCTGCGAATCGGGAACCCCCGCCGGAATCTCAGCTCCGCGCGGCGCGTAGGAGCGGTTGGTGCGCACTTTTTCGGGTACGCCAGTGAACCCGTAGCTGCCGAGATCGAGGTCGCGATACGTCAGGCCTCGGCGCGCGTTCGCTTCGTGCGGCTTGATCTTCTCGGTCGACGCCTTCATCCACGAGAGATCCAGTTCGCCGGTGCGCATCGTATACAGCCACTTGTCGACGAAGTTTTTGTCTTCCAGATAATTGGTGGTTGAAAGGTATGCCATTGTTGAGCGCGCCTCCGTGCTCCTGTCGCGAGCCGGTTTTTAGCTGAAACTCACTTCGACCTTGCTTGAGAGATCGAAGAATTTCTGAATCGATTCCATGAATCGGTAAAGCTTGTCGTGGCCATCCGGATCGTCATAGACGATCTTCAACTGCTCGCCGAAATGGGCCAGGGTGTTGATGTCGTGCAACGAATCGGCTTCGCCATTGCGGCTGATATTCTCGAGCATCTCGCGCCAGACGCGCGAGTCGCCTTCGATCGCGAAATCAACCCTCCTCAAATCGATCGCGTCGACTTCGCGAACGTTCTTTAAGTCGAACACCTCGAACTCAAGGACGAAATTGCGCGCCTTGCCGTTCTGTCCAACCCGCACACCGAAGGTGGTGTCGATGAATCCGAGGCGGCGGAACTTTTCCGGCTGTGCGGCCATCTGCCCTTTTAGCGCCTCGAAGTATTCTGTTGAAGGAAAGCTTATTGCCATGCCGATATTATCCCCGCAATCCAGCACCTTTGATGCTATGGCGAAGCTTGCGCCATTGCAAATTTCGCTGAACACCTGATTTGTCAATCTTCACGGCCGGACCTTCCAGACGCGCGCCGCGTTCGCCCACCGGTCGCGCGCGGCTTGTCCAGCGAGCGCCCGAGCGAAGCTATCAGGTCCAGGATCTCGCCGACCCTGTTGAAATCTCCGACACTCCGTTCGATCACCATCGATCCTAAGGCGAAAAAGGTCAGCCACGAGAGCAATCGGAAACGCTCGGCGATCTCGGGTGACGGCCGGAAGATTTCCTCCAATGCCTGATGCAGATAGTCGTTGGTGCGCTGGTTTATTTCAGCGACCGATTTGCGCAACCGCTCGTCCGTGCGCGCCGCGACAATAAGCTCCAGCCACGCGAAGTAGAGCGGCTGATCCCACAGCACCCAGAAGGCTTTCAATGTGTCCTGCCAAAGGTCCGCATTGCGCGGCACCTGCGTCATCGCGGTGCGAAATTCCGCGATTCGGAGTTCGGTCAGATATTCGACCGCGCTGGTCAGAAGCGCATCCTTGTTGGGGAAATGATAAAGCTGCGACCCGCGCGAGAGTCCCGCGCGATCCGCAATCTCCATCGTGGTCGTATTCGAGTACCCGCGATCGATTAGGCACGAAAGCGCCGCATCAAGCACCCGCCGGCGGGACTCCGCCGCCTTCTCAGCCTGCGTCAACCGCGATTGGGGGTGGGATCGATAATTGAAGTGCTGCGGCGTAGAGTCGCTCGCGGGAACCGCCGCCCTCTTGATCGGGGCGCCAGATGTTCTGGATGATGCCATCAGCCGTTGCTGCCGTAAGCCGCCGTATGCTGTCCCCTCCGAGATCCTGCCAGTGAAATAGTCTTTCCTCCTAAAACCGTCAAGGCTGATTAAACCGGCCAGGATGCCAAGCATGCCGGAAGAGCATTATTTGACCGCCGCCTCAGGCTGGGAAAGGTCCTGATCGATTATTTCGCTGAAGCTGTCGACCGGTTGAGCGCCGACCAACTGCCGACCGTCGATATAGAACGTGGGAGTGCCGTCGATCCCGAGCCGCTGGCCTTCGGCAAGCTCCTTACGCACGGTAGCTTCGGTTTTCGCCTCGTCGAAGCAGGTGTCGAATTTCGCTGTGTCGAGTCCCAGCCGCTTGGCGGTTGCCTTCAAATCCGCGGGGGCAAGCTTGCTCTGATCGGCGAAAAGCTGGTCATGAAACGGCCAGAACTTTCCCTGCTGGGCGGCACATTGCCCCGCCTTGGCCGCATCGAGCGCATTGCTATGCATCGGCAACGGAAAATCCACATAAACCAGGCGCACCTTATCTCCATACTTCTTCAGCACCTCTTCGACGATCGGCTCGGCGCGCTTGCAGAACGGGCATTGGAAATCGGAGAACTCGATGATTGTCACGGGAGCATCGGCGGGTCCGCGCACCGGCCGGCCGATGCTGGCGACCTGGATTCGCGGCGGCTGAATCATGATCTTGAGAGGTTCGCTCTTTCGGAGATCAGCCAGCACTTTTTCGCGCTGCTCTTGTTCGCTTCCTTCCTGCATCATCTGGAGCAGCCGATCCTTTATTTGATCGTACTGGACCTTGCTCTTTCCTTTGTGGGCATCGAAGTATCTTCTCGCGTCAGCCTCGGTGACCTTAGGCGTCTTGTCGGTGATTTCCTTCTTTATGTACTCGGGCACGCTCAGCTTCTCCCGTCGCGCCGCCTGCTCGATCAGGTAATTGTCCGCGATTGATTGGATCGCATCGCGCTTGAGATCAAATATTTTGCTCTCGAGCGCCGCCATCTGAGGCTTTATTTTTGAATCAACATCTTTTTCGGTGATCTTGTGATTGCCGACCGTGGCCAGCACAGTGCTGTCCTGCGCGGCTCGGGCCGCTATCGGTGCCAGCACGAACACCACGCCAAGCGACAAAGCACAAACAGCGGAAATGCCCCATCCGGATGCTGATCTCAGCATGGTTGCGCGCAAGAGCCGCGGTCCGTTTCTTCGATCATGAGGCCTACAGCCAGAGTTCCGGGAAATTTGCATCCCGCAACATTAACATGCGGCGCTAATGCCGCAAGGCGGGGGCCGAACTAGACGAGAACGGCTGACGCTTCAAATCCGCGGGCTCATCAAATAGCCTGAGGTGGCGGTCCCGCGATCGCTGCGCGAGAGTGGCGGAACGGCAGACGCGCTGGACTTAGGATCCAGTGCCGCAAGGCGTGGGGGTTCAAGTCCCCCCTCTCGCACCACCAATCGCCGTTAAGCACCGATTTCAATCGAGACTTAATCGATTATCGCTGTGGATGGATTGTCACCGTTTTGGTGTGCAGTTTTTGCCAACTTCGTGGCACTGCTGGCGGGGTCGCGTAGAATTTTCCGGGCAATTTTTCCACCAGCAATAATCTAGCCCTTACCCGCTTCCGCTTTGTCCGATTTCGCGGCGGGGCTCACAGATACAGTCTCCGACGATATGGGCGCGAAATTTGCTCCGATATTGAACCATCTTACGGCGTGGTTGGATGAGGCTGAGGAAGCAAGGAGGTGATCGCATTGAAGCGATTGTGCGTGCTTTTATTCGCTGTCTTTTTCCTAATCGGATTTGCAGGTCTTTTAACCGGATGCTCTGATACGGGTATAGGCGCCGGAGTCGGAGCCGGTGGCGGCGCTCTGGTTGGTGCCGCAGTAGGCCATCCTTTGATTGGTGCGGGTGTCGGTGCGGTCGGTGGCGCGGTCGCGGGGCACGAAATTGGTAAGCATACCGGCGACGATCCTCCTCCGCCTCCACCGGCCCCAAATTCTTATTAACCGGAGAATGACCTTATATTCTCCGGCTCAAAGACCCGCGACGGTCGCACCGCCCCGGGTCTTCCTGTCTGCTCCACCGGCGGAGGCCTGTACACTCCGCGCACGAACAAGCGCCGTTGCGATGGGTTCGAACTCGATAAAAACTGCTTAGCCCACGCTAACCAGGATGTTAGCGTCCAGGTACATTGTGCGACTGGCCGATTTCATAAGGACGAATGCCGATCGACTAATCCTCGACTGGGAAGATTTCGCGGCGCAGCTCAAGAACGAAAGCGCGTTGCCGCGACGCCTGCTGCGCGACCACGTCACCGCGATCTTGAAATCGCTGGTTGAAGAACTCGAGGACGCAGCTCGATCCAATATTTCGAGCACTATCGCCGGCCAACCAGGAAGCGGCGCGAGCGAACCAATCGAGCGCGTGGCGGCAGTCCATGTCAATTTGCGAATCGACTCGGGTTTCGATCTTGCTCAGATAGTTGCCGAGTACCAGGCGCTCAGAGCATGGATTATCCAGCGCTGGCGCGAAAACGACCCCGAAGGTTTCCGCGCGGGAGCGGCCGAAATCGCGGTGCTGCTTGGAGCTATCGATCGGGGAATTGCCAAGACCATACCGATCTACGAAGAGCGCGAAATAAAATATCGCGATCTCTTTCTCGGGATGCTGGGGCATGACCTGCGCAATCCTCTGAACGCAATCGCGCTCAGCGCCGACAGCCTGATGATGGCTGCGGACCTCAGCGAGAAAGAACACGAATACGTGATGCGGATGATTCGGAGCACGCGCCGAATTAGCCGGATGATCAATGATATCAGCGACCTCGCACGAGGACGCCTCGGCGTCCCGATGCAGCTCTCGCGCACGAGAATCAGCCTGATGAAGCTCGCCCACGAAATCGCGGACGAGGTCCAGCACGCAATTCCTAGCTCCGTTGTCACCCTCGACGCGCCAACCAGCGATATCAGTGGTAACTGGGACGCGGAGCGCCTCAGACAATTGATCTCCAACCTGCTCACGAACGCGGTTGAGAACGGAGCGGGCAAGCCCGTCCGATTGATCGTAGCGGGTACCGAGAGCGACGCCACTTTGGAATTCCACAACGACGGGCCGCCTATACCCGCCGAACTGCTTTCGACAATGTTCGATCCGCTGGTGCGCGGCAAAGGACCGCGAGAAAATCGCCGGGGCCTCGGACTCGGCCTCTACATCGCAAGTCAGATCATCTCCGCGCACGGCGGAGCAATTGACGTCCTTTCATCCGAAGACAACGGCACAACCTTCACCGTGCGACTTCCTCGCGGGGAGAGATGAGCGGCGGGCGCGACCTCTTGCATCAGGCGCTTAGGGCTTGCGCGTCGCATAGCGCCCGAAAACGGCCTCCAGCGCGCGCGAGCAGCGACTTCCAGTCGCCGCATTCGACCACTCGGCCGTTCTCGATCACGTAAATCAAATCGGCCCATCGAATCGTCGAGAGCCGATGCGCGATCATAAGTACAGTCGTTCTTCCACGCAGCGACTCGAGTGCGTCCAGCATCCGCGCCTCGGTGGCGGAGTCGAGGCCGTTGGTAGCCTCGTCGAGCACCAGCAGCGCCGGACGGCGGAGCAGCGCGCGCGCAATCGCTATTCGCTGGCGTTCGCCCTGTGAGAGCGTCGCTCCGCGATCGCCAATCGCCGTATCAATTCCAGCCGCCATCGCGGCGACGAATTCCCGTGCGGCCGCTCGCTCAAGCGCCTCGTGAATTTCGGCATCCGACGCATCGGGATTGGCCCAGCAAAGGTTCGATCGGACCGAGCCGTGAAACAGAACGGTGTCTGAGGCCGCATAACCGATCCGCTCGCGCCACTTCCGCCGCACGCCGACGTCCAGCGCTACATCGTCCACCGTGATCCGGCCCGAACTTGGCGCCGCCAGACCCATTATCAGATCCGCTATGGTACTTTTGCCGGCGCCGGTCGAACCCACCAGCGCGACCACGCGTCCCGCCGGAACCGCGAGGTTGACATCGCGCAGAACGGGTTCGGATTCTTTGCCGTAGCTGAAACTCACGCCAGCCAGACGAATTTCGCGCCTCAGCTGGGGCACGGCAGCGTGTTCGGACGGCTCAGGCTCCGAGGCGGCCTCAAAGCGCGATCGCATCGCAGTCAAGTTGACAAAGGCGGGCGCCGCGTTGACGAGCAGGTGCCACTTTTGAAGCGCTCCCAAAAAGCGCGGCATCACCCGCGCGAACAACAGGAGCAGGATCAGGATCGCCGCGGGCGGCACCGCGAGAATGCGAATCGCGATGTAGAGCACCGAGCCCAGGATTATCGCCGATCCCAGCTCGAACCACGCCGATGCGGCCGTCTCAGCGCGTTGCGCCTTCAAGTTCGCATCCTGGACCGCGTGGGTCGCCGACTCGAACATTGCGTAATTTCGATCCTCGGCGGCGTACGCCTTGGCGAGCTTGAGATTTCCAAGATGTTCGCTCATAGCCGCGAACAGCGAGTTCATCGATATCGAGATATCTTCACCAGCCTGATTTACCTGCCGGGTGCGATTGCGCAGCGCCGCAATCAATACGGTTCCGCATCCAAGCACTATCGCGGTCATTGCCGGCGCAAGTCGCAGCGCGATCAAAAGATACAACCCGGTCAATATCAGGTCCGCGCCCAGCACCATCATCTCGAATGCTGCCTGAGCGGTCCGCGACAATTCCGATGACAGCGCATGCGCAAAGTCCGAACTTCGGCACAGCGCGACGTAGGACCAGTTCGCGCGCGATATCGCCCGATACAACTCAAGCCGCATCGCGGTCTCGAACTGCTGCTCGACGGTGAACATCGCATCGCTCTGCATTCGGCTGAGCAGGGTTCGCGCGCCGATCAGAACGACGAATATCGCGAGCAGGATCGGCAGCGACGGGTAGAGCCCGATCGCCGCAAACGCCTTCGTCACTGTAGCCGCGAATCGTCCCGCTTCGCCCTGATGCGTCAGGTCGAGACCCGCGACCTGCAGCAGCGGAAAAAGCAGCAGCACGCCCACGCCTTCAGTCAGCGAGAACGCGATCATCAGGCCGAGTGCTCCGGCAAGGCGCCATCGCGCCTCGCGGATCAGCGCAAGCCCGAGCGGCAGCAGCGCATCAAGTATCCCGAGGGTATCGGACGAGCCAGAGCGGCTCGCTCTCGAAACCGGCTCCGCTTGCTCTGCCGCCGCATTCGATAACGCTGCGGATGCCGCCGCCGAATCAGCCCGCATCATCGTCCGATTGCCGCTCGGAAGCTCGTTCGGGTGATCGGTTGCGCTCGTCGCCGCGCAGCGTGGCGAGCTCCTGGCGCGCTTTCTTCAGCTCGTGCTTAATCTTTAGGTATTTGCGGCGCGTGTCGTTCAGATCCTTCGACAGCTCAAGAACACGTAGCATTCGTTGCTCGCCGCAGATGTTAGCCAGCCATGAAAATCTCTCAGTCTGTTCATTATGGGCGAATACAACCCAGTAGTGCTCGTAGCCGTTTTTCCAAATGAGCGGATATGCGGCCAGTCCGTGCTGCCGGCCTTTTTCAACCACAAACCTGACCGAATACGGCGCAAACGCCGGGTATATCCAGTCGCTGCCGTCATACACGTCGCGGCCATTCGAAAAAAAACTTGCGGCGAATAAGCCCTCGGGTTTCAGTGCAAGCCTGGCCTCGGAAAGACAACGATCAAGCTGCGACTGCGACGTATGCGTCAGCACCGATTGCGCCAGCATGAAATCAAAAGCGACTCCGAATCCGGTGAGCGAGAAGTCGGCGGTATGACGAAAAGAAGGACGCTTGAGCCGGATCAGTTCCTCGCCGAGCTCAAAGCTCACTGCGTCGTCGATCAACCATGACTCCGGCTCCAGCCCGTAATAGTTTCCGGTTCTTAAGTACGGAATAAATAGCCGTCCGCCGCAGAGCGAGCCGCAACCGATGTCCAGGAGAGTATGATCTTCACGCAGACCGAGCGTCACCATCAACGCGAACTGCGATGCTGCTGTTACGTCGTACGCCTTCGCGCTGCCGACATAAGCGCGATAGTGGCGCGCCCCGGCGTCGAGCTCGCGCGCTTCATCGATAGAGACTGCGCGATGATCCTCCACCGCCGCCGGTTGTCGCTCCGGCATGTCCGTGGAGCTTTGAGTTTCCGCGCTGTCGCGTTTCACCTCGTGCAATGCCAATTTGGTTCGACCTGCCATCAGAATTCGTCATGCGGCGGCACGAGCGAGCCTTAGCCGGATGCGCGACTGCGCAGTCCGGCTCCGGCGCAACGCCGAAAGCATTCGGCATCGATCCCCAAAATCCTCAAGCCACTGCGCCGCGGTCGTGCGCACGTCTATCGCTTTTAACTGTTCCGCTGCGCCTCCGAGCGCGGATTTAATGCCGGCAAGCGTTGCGCTCGAATCGACGCCGTCCGCGTGTTTGTCCGCCCGCAATCGGATGGCTCCCTCGACCGCCAGGAACAGCATCAGTCCTTTTTTCAAATGAACCTGCAGAGCGTCGGAAAAACGATCGGCGAGTGTGCTGATAATCTCTTCGCCCCGCGGCGCGATCTGTCGTAGCGCGCCGGTGATCGCGGTTCCCAACAGTTCTGAAACGATCGCCTCGGCTCCCGGATGACCGATGCGCGGCGGTAGATGCTGCACGTTCACTCCAGCAACTCTAATCAGCGCCGTGCGATGGATAGCGGCTTGCAGCAAACTCCAGTTCAGATCCGCGTTGTACTCGTCTGGAAACGCAACCCAATCCACCTCGCCCCTGAGCGCGATGATCTGGCCGTTCAGAACGTCTTTTTCCTTGAAATCGGGACCCGAGTTTTCACCCGCGTCGCGCTTGTTCTTCCAGAGCGGGTTCGTCGCGGAGAACCAGGATTCCCCGGCGGCTCTGAATCCGTCCTCCGAAACAAAGCGCTCCCACTCGTCCCGCCTAAGGACGGAGTTCAGACGCTCGAGATACGTCATGTCGCTGATTCCAAGCTCTGAAGGAGCGGCGATAAGGCTGCCCTCTCGTTCAACGCTCATGCACCAGTGAAAGAAGCAGTTCTGTTCGTGATGCACGACGATGTCATCGTCGATCAGAAAAAGCACCCTTGGTTCGAACGAGAGACCGGTGACCAGAG
>JASHOJ010000120.1 GCA_030041155.1 Candidatus Binataceae bacterium
AATCGCCACGCGGCACATCACTCAAGAAACCGCGATCCGAGCCGGAGAATCATCGGCGACCTCTCTATCTCGCCAAAGTGAATGGAAGCCCACTGCGGCTATCGCCTTCTATGGGGTCGATGACCGCCCGATCCTCAACCTGGCCACGCGCGTACCGATACGCAACCGAGGTATCGCGAGAATTTTGCTTTGTAGAAAGATTGCGCGGGCCAGTGAAAAGGGATGCCCCAGCGTGATAATCAACGCCAATCACGAGGATACGCCCCTCCGATGGTACCGGCGGCTAGGCTTTGAAAATGAAGTTTACTGGCTCAGAAATTACGTTTATCGGTCTAAGCCCTAAATATTCTCCTCATCGGCATCGGTCGAACCCAGCTTGCGATACGACGTGGTGCGTTCATCCTCAAGTCGCCGCTGCGACTTGGCCTCCCGCTCCATATCCTGCTGGCAGTCGCGGCAGAGCCGGGTGAACGGCATCGCGTTCAGCCGCTCCTCGGCGATTTCGAGTCCGCACGACTCGCAAATGCCATAGGTATGATCGTCGAGCCGCTCGATCGCATCGTCAATCTGCTTAATTTTCATTCGCTCGCGGTCCGACAGAATGAAATTGATTTCGCGATCGCGCTCTTCCGAGGCAAGGTCGTAGGTATCCATGCCCTCGTCCTTGTTTCCCTCGCGCTCCGCCTTAAGCTCCGAATCGATCTCGGTATGCAACCTGGTCTTCATGTCCGTGAGATGTTCGCGGACTTTTCCAAGGAATTTTTTTCGATTCGTGGCGGCCGGTTTTTTAGCCATGATATGCCACCTTCTCCTGTTCTATAGACAGCCTCTCGCAAAGCCGCGCATGAAGGTCGTAGCTGAGACCTTTCTCGACCTGCGCAACCACGAACTCGCCCGGCGAAGCCTCTCCCTTAAGAAAGACCGAACCGTCGATTTCGGGGGCCTGGCCTTGGGATCGGCCGCGCACGCGCGCGGTGTTTCCGGAAAGCGGCGCCTCGACCAGCACCTCTATTTCGCGCCCCACCAGGCCGCGATTTTTTTTGAGTGATATCGCGCCTTGCGCTTCCATCAGCGCGGCGCGGCGAGCGCGTTTGAGCCGCTCAGGAATCTGTCCCGGCATCTCATACGCGGCGGTGTTCTCTTCGTGCGAATAGGTAAACACGCCAAGCCGATCGAATTCGTTCTCGCGGACAAAATCCATCAGGCGCTCGAATGCGGTGTCGGTTTCGCCCGGAAATCCCACGATAAACGAGGTGCGGAGCGTCACGTTCGGAATCCGCGCCCGTACTCGCGCAAGCAGCCGCGTAAGCATCACACTCGACCGCTCTCGGCGCATCGCGCGAAGAATTCTGTCATCGGCGTGCTGCAGGGGAATATCGATGTAATTGACCACATTCGGCAGTGCCGCGATTGTGTCGAGCAGCTCATCGGTCACGAAATTCGGATAGCAGTACAAAAGCCGGATCCAATGCAGCTCCTCGACCGACGAGAGCGCTCTCAACAGCGCGGCCAGAGAGGAACGCGGTTCAAGATCGCGCCCATAGGCCGTCAAATCCTGAGCTATCAGGTTAAGCTCCACCACGCCGCCCGCGGCGAGCATCCGCGCCTCCGCCACCAGGTCGGCCAAGGGCCGACTCTCGTGCAGGCCTCGAATGCGCGGGATGATACAGAATGCACACTTGTGATTGCAGCCCTCGGAGATCTTCAAGTAAGAGGTGAAGAATTCGCCGGTCTTGATGCGCGATGCGTCGGCGCGCGGAAGCAGATGCGCTGCGCCCGCATAGGGTATCGGCCGCGCTTCCGGGCTCTCGGTTCGGCGCAGAAGTTCCGGAAGATCGAGGAAATTACCGGTGCCGACAAACACGTCAACTTCAGGCAACTGCTCCCGAAGCTCCGCGCCGTAGCGCTGCGCCAGGCATCCCGCGACCACCAGCCGCTTGCCGCGCCCGCGACTCTTGCACTCCGACGCTTCCATGATAGCGTCGAGCGATTCTTTCTTGGCCGATTCAATAAACGCGCAAGTGTTGACGACCAGCACTTGCGCATCGTCGGGGTCCAAGGTGATCTCGAAGCCCGCTCGCACTAAAGCGCCAAGCATCAACTCGCTATCAGCTAAATTTTTGGGGCATCCTAATGTAAGGAGATGTACTTTCTCCATAAGCGGCCCTTAGCGGGGCATATACTTCTACTCGCCGCGGCCAACTGAGGCAATCGGTGTGCCAGCAATTTACGGATCAATCGAGATCACTCATTCTGGCATGTCTGGACGAACGATATCGGCACCAGCAGGCGCTTTGAACGAGAATTGCGAGTCTGTAATTTCTACATTGTCACGCACATTTGTCAGGCGCAGCAATGTCACGTTTCCAAGCTCGTCCTTGATAGTGATTGTCGAGATTTTGCCGCTAGCAGGGTCCATTCCCACATCGATCGAATTGCCTCCGGCTCGCGGTGTAAGAATCAGGTGAAGCAGCCCGTCGCGCGCGGACGAGACAGGTTCTTCGGCGACAAAATCCCGCTTGATGTTGCCCTGGCCGAGCAGGAAGTCGGTCGCGCCAGGGGCACGAATCGCGTCCTCGAGCGGAGTCTCGACGACCTGATTCAGCCCCGGGTCGTAGTCGTAGATCGTCCGGCCGTCACTGACGACCGTCTCCTTCGATGGCTGAGTGAAGTCCCAGCGCATCTTGCCCGGCTTTTGAAAATAGACGGTTCCCGACCGGATCCGCTTGGGAGCACCCACCGATTCGATGTCTTCGGTGAAATCGGCTTCAAAGGATCGCGTGTGATCGTAATGATGCTGCAGTTTGTCGAGAGCGGCAGACGCTGCCGCCGACGATTCGTGAGAGGCGGCGCGCGCGACCACGTTGGCCGCGGTTGCGAACGTAGACGTCGTGGCGCCAAGCGCCGAGATCACCGCCATCAAGCATGCGGCGCGCATCAAGTCGGCGTTGCGAATGATGGTCCGGATTCGTCGGTGCAAAGATCACCTCAATCTTCGATATTTCTCGCGCCACAATTGTGGAACAAACGGTAAAGCGCGACCCTTCGCAGGCGCACCTCGCGCTCGAACCTGAAACCCGAGATAGCTATGGCGCTAGTGCGCGGGACGCATCCGCACTTCGCGCGGCTTGGCGCCGTCCGGCGGCATCACGATTCCTTCGCGCTCCATCTGCTCGACCATCCGCGCCGCGCGGTTATATCCAATCCGGAGCCGCCGCTGAATCATCGAGATCGACGCCTGATTGCTTTCCAGCACGATCCGTACCGCCTCGTCGTACATCTCATCGTGCTCTTCGTCACCAGCCGCCGCGTCGTCATCCGAGGTGGTTTTGGTTTCGAGGATTTCCATCCGGTATTCCGGCGTGCCCTGCGCGCGCAGAAAATCCGTCAGCTTGCGAATCTCGTGCTCGGAGACAAACGGCCCATGCAGGCGGCGCAGCTTTGCCGTGCCCGGCGGCATGAAAAGCATGTCTCCGGCGCCGAGCAGCCGCTCAGCGCCGATCGAATCCAGAATGGTGCGCGAGTCCACCCGCGAGGTTACCTGGAAAGATATTCGCGCCGGCAGGTTGGCCTTGATTATTCCGGTGATCACGTCCACCGACGGGCGCTGGGTGGCAAGGATTAGATGAATTCCGGCAGCTCGCGCTTTTTGTGCAAGCCGCGTGATGTCGCGCTCCACGGTCTTGCCCTCGCTCAGCAGCAAATCCGCAAGTTCGTCGATCACGATAATGATTTTCGGAATCCTCTTGTGTTCAAAGGGTTCCGCTTCCGGATCCACGGTATGCGATCCGCCGCCCGGTCCGGACGACGCCTTCAAGTCGCCAACCGATACACCCGATGCGAGCGCCTGGTTGTAACCGTCGATATTGCGCACTCCGAGCTCGCGCATGCGAAGATATCGGCTCTCCATCTCCTGTGTCGCCCACAAAAGCACTGCCGCGGCCTTCTCCGGATCGACCACAACCGGCACCAGCAGATGCGGAATATTTTCGTAGACCGAAAGCTCCAGCATCTTCGGATCGACCAAGATGATTCGCACATCATCGGCGGTCGAGTTGAACAGAATCGAGGCGATCATGGTGTGAATCGATACAGATTTTCCGGTTCCGGTCGCTCCCGCGATCAGCAGATGCGGCATGCGCGCCAGATCCGCCGCGACCGGCCGTCCCGCGATATCCTTGCCAAGCGCGATCGTGAGCTGGCTCGCCTCGGCGGAAAATTCCTCGGCCTCAAGGATTTCACGCAAATAGACGCGCTCGCGTTTTCGGTTCGGCACCTCAATTCCGACCACCGCCTCGCCCGGCACCGGAGCCTGGATTCGCACCGCCGCCGCGCGCAGAGCCATCGAAAGGTCATCCGAGAGGTTCACAATCTGGCTGACCTTGATTCCTGAACCAGGCTCGAACTTATACATCGTCACGACCGGGCCGGGCTGTACCTCGACCACCCGTCCCTCAACCCCGAAATCAGCAAGCTTCTGTTCCAGCACCCGCGCGCTGCGCTCAAGCGCTGCCTCATCCACCTGGGTATGCTCAGCGGGCGGCATGTCGAGCAGACTCGCGGGCGGTATCTTGTATGCACCGCGAGTGCGGGCTTTGGATGATTCTTTGCGCTTGTCGCGCGATTGAGGCTCGCGCAGTTCGATCTTGCGCACCTTGAGCGCGGGAGTCTTGCCATTGCGGTCGATGCCCGCGTCGTCGACCGCGTCGGAAAGCTCGACGATCCGAGTGCCGAGCGCAAAATCGCCGCTGTCAATCTCACCGAAAGAGTCGCGGCTTCCGCGCCGCAGCTTGCCGGCAGCCGCGATTGCGATTTCAGTCGGCGCCCGCTTAAGCATCAGCGCAAGCCCGCAAGCTATCGCGAGGGCAACGGCAAGACATCCGCCGGCAAGATTGAGCGAGGCGTTCAGTGTCCGCGCAATTGAAAGCCCGATTGCGCCCCCCCAACGCGGATCGGCGAGATCGTATAGCCCGCCCGCGGTCGCGAGCGCCGCCATCAGGAGGATTCCACCCGCTATCTCGCGTACCAGCGTCCGAGCAGCGACACGCCGCCAGACTCGAATCGCAAATGCCGCGATTAGCGCCAGCATCGCATACGACTGATAGCCGACCAGCGCGCTTATCGCGCCGGCCAGCTCCGTTCCTGCCGGACCGCCGAGATTCGGATGGCGTCCGATATCGAAGCATACGAGGCTTGTAAGCGCGAAAGCCGCGATCGCCACCAGGACCAGCGCCGCAAGCTCCCGCGTGATGCGGTTCGGAGGCGCCGACGGCTCGGGCTCGATCAGCTCCGGAGCTGGCAAGGGCGCTGCCGCCGCGGCATCCACACCGGAGGATTTCGACCTCGTCGCGATAGCTCCCTAGACCTCCACCACCACCGGGATAACCACCGGCCGCTTGTCGATTTCGTCGGAAAAATAGCGCCGCACCGCACGCGTGATTTCCTCCTTGAGCGCTATATCGCCCGCAGTGAATGGCCCGCGGTATTGCAGGAGGCGAGCGGCCAATTCTTCGCGCGCACGGCGAATGTGCTCTGAGGTGCCGTTGCCGCTGACGACCCCGCGCGAGATTAAATAGGGATCGGCGAGCAGCTTGCCGGTCTTTGCGGAGACAACCACCACCGCCGTGATAGCGCCCTCGCGCGCCAGCACTCGACGTTCGCCGACCAGAGCCGGATCGCCTTCTTCTCCGCCTTCTATAATCACGCGCCCTGCTTCGACCACTCGACCGCGGCGCGCGCCAACGCCGTCGAGAATCAGGGTGTCGCCGTCTTCCAGCAGAAAGCAGTTGCGCTCAGGCACTCCGGCCTCGATTGCGAGGGCCAGATGGCGGCTCAGATGCCGATATTCGCCGTGGATCGGAACAAAGCTGCGCGGACGCACCAGCGCAATCATCTCCTCGAGTTCATCGCGGCTCGCATGACCGGACACATGCACCGGCGCGACCGACTCGTAATAAACTTCGGCGCCAAGCTTGTAGAGTCCGTTGATCACGCCGCCAATCGTCTTCTCATTGCCAGGAATGAACCGCGACGACAGCACCACCACGTCTCCCGGCTCGACCGCCACCCGAGGATGCGCTCCTGCAGCCACTCGCGCGAGCGCGGAAAGCGGTTCGCCCTGGCTTCCGCTCGCCAGATAGGCAAGATTGCGCTGCGTCATGAACTCCGCTTCGCCCGGTTCGAGGAACATACCCGGCGCGAATCCCAGTTGACCGGTTTCCGAGCCGAGCCGCACGCTCTCCGCCATCCGGCGTCCGAGCGGCACCACCCGGCGGCCGCATTCGCGCGCGACCTCGGTCACCTGGCGGATACGATGAAGATGCGACGAAAATGCCGACAGAAAAAATCGGCCCTGCGCCCGCGACATGATCTCGCGCAGAATCGGCTTGAGCGAGCTTTCCGAACCTGACCGGCCGGCGCGTTCGACATTGGTTGAATCCGACAGGAGGAGCGCAACCCCTTCTCGTCCAAGCTCCGCGAAGCGCTCGCGATCGAATATCTGGCCGTCAACCGGCGAATCATCGATCTTGAAGTCGCCGGTATGTACGATCGTGCCCGCAGGCGTGCGAATCGCAAGCGCGATCGAATCAGGCGTCGAATGCGTCACCCGGATCGGTTCGATCGTAAAGGGACCGGCAGAAAACGAGCGGCGCGGCGCGATCGCCCGGAGATCCGGATCGCTCACATTCGATTCCGCAATCCGCCGTCGCACAAACGCAAGCGTAACCGCGGTGCCGTATATCGGAGCGCTGACGACGCGCAACAAATACGGCAGCGCGCCGATATGATCCTCGTGCGCGTGCGTCAGCACGATCGCGTCAATCTCGAAACGGCGGCTTTCAAGCCATGAGAAATCCGGGATGAGCAGGCCGCTTCCTAAAAGCGGCTCGTCCGGAAACATGACGCCGCAATCGACCAGGATCGCCCGGCCGGCGCACTCGATCACCATCAGGTTGAGCCCGATTTCGCCCAATCCTCCGAGGACCGCGACTCTGACCGGAACGGCTGTGGAAGTGCTTTCCGCCATCACCCTATCCAGCCCCACATCACACCATCCTTCATTATATAGCGCGGAAAAGCATGCCGAAAGGATGCCAGAGGACTAACCGCCATGCGGACGGAATGCGGAAAAATCGGTTGTTCACAGGAATTTTCGCGCTCGCTTGCGTCCGCGGGGTACCCGGATTAGCTTCGCATCGAGAGGTGACCGGGGCGATGTCGGTAAACAAAGTGATTTTGATCGGAAGGCTTGGTAAAGACCCCGAGGTCCGGTACACCAACTCGCAGCAGGCGGTTGCAAACTTCACGATGGCAACCTCGGAGCGCTACACCGATAAGGGCGGGTCGCGGCAGGAACGCACCGAATGGCACAACATCGTGGCGTGGGGAAAAACCGCGGAACTCTGCGGACAGTATCTAAAAAAGGGGCGTGAAGTCTTCGTCGAGGGTCGTCTCCAGACCCGCAACTACGAGGCCAAGGACGGCAGCGGCAAGCGCTACGTCACCGAGATTGTCGCGCAGAATATCCAGTTCCTCGGCGGTCGCGGCCAAACTGATGACGCCGGCGAATTTCGGGGCGCCGGCGCCGCATCAAGCGCGGGTCGCGGCGGATCGGGTGGCGCGGAAGAAGTCATCCCGATGGATGACGAAGACATCCCCTTCTAGCGCATTCAGAACTCAGTGAATTTTCAAACGCGGTTGAGTTTCGGCGGAATGGTCGCGATGCCGCCGCCCGGCGCATTCAGAGCGCGCGCGAAGAACTCGTCCAGCGCGCGCCTGAAATCGCCGATCTTGATGCCCATGCAGCAATCGGGAAAGCGGATGAGCTTCTCCGACGCTTTCGCATGCAGGCTCGCTGCGCCGTCGCGATTGTTGCGCTGGTAGTGGAGTATCGCGACTGCGGACTGAATCAGGCCCTGGTAAAGCAGCTTCGCATCGCCGTCGGATCGCTTCCACAACTCCTCCCACACCTCATGGCATTCGAAAAATCGGCGCGCATTGAACAGCTCGATTCCCTCTTCAAACAATTCGCGATCCGATTTCGGCGCCATTGCTCTTCAGGCTGCGAATTTTCGGGCCGCGAATTTTCCCCGGCGAGGCGGGATAGCGACGCTGGCTAGTTTTTCTTGGCGCCCGGTTCCAGCTCAACACCGCACGGAACCAGCACCCGAACGACCATGTTGTAGAACGCGACGTTCTGCACGAGCTCCATCATCCGCGCGATGCCGAGGAATTTCGCGCACGCATTCCAAGTCGCATCCGACACCGCTACCTTCTCAGTCGCTTCGACCGCATAGCGGATTACCGCGCGCTCCTCTTCGTTGAAGACTGGCGAATTCTCGAACTCGCCAAGCGCGTTCAGCTTCTCGCGCGTCACTCCCGCTCGAAGCGCGATATTCCAATGATGCACGAATTCGTATTGCGCGTCCGCGATTCTCCCGACGGTCAAAATCGCAAGCTCGCGCAGCCTCGGATCGATCGCCGTGCCATTGCGCAGATCTCCTCCGAGCGCGAGAAAGCGCCGCAAAAGCCTGGGAGTGTTGGCAAGCGTGCGAAAGATGTTGCCCACCGGCTGGCCGCGGTCGCGAACTAGGTTGTCGAAAATGTCGCGATCCGCTTCGGGCAGATCCTCTCGAGTCAGGTACGGTACTCGCGCCGCCATAGCCGTGTCCTCCTGCACTGCCGACAGGGCCCGTTTCCGGCAGGCAAAAACCCCTATGCGAACAGCATCTCCGACATCGCGCCGCCCGGCGGCATCATAGGCATCACGACTTCGTCCTTTGGAATTACCACGTCGATCAGCACCGGCCCCGGGGTCGCGAATGCCTGTTTCATAGTCGCGGCAAGATCCTTGGCGTGCTCGACGTGAAACCCGTGCGCGCCATATGCCTCGGCAAGCTTGACGAAGTTCGGCACCGACATCGCGGAGTAGGAATAGCGCTCCTGATAAAACTTTTCCTGCCACTGCCGGACC
The DNA here is from genome assembly GCA_030041155.1 of Candidatus Binataceae bacterium. Classification (GTDB taxonomy): domain Bacteria; phylum Desulfobacterota; class Binatia; order Binatales; family Binataceae; genus JBARDN01. The sequence continues at coordinate 8,975 of JASHOJ010000120.1, forward strand.
ATTCCGAGAAAATAATTGTTCAGGATGATCACCTTGAGGTCGATGCCGTACTGAACCGCGGTGCCAAGCTCCTGGATGTTCATCTGGATCGATCCGTCGCCGGAGATAACCACTACCTTCTTGTCCGGAGCGGCAAACGTCGCGCCTATTCCCGCGGGCAATCCGTAGCCCATCGTTCCGAGCCCGCCCGAGGTGAGCCACGACCGCGGATTCTCAAACGGGAACAATTGCGCCGTCCACATTTGATGCTGCCCGACATCGGTCGCGATAATCACGTCGCCCTTGGTGATGCCGTAAAGCTCGTCGAGCACCTGCACCGGCGAGATGAGGCCGTCCTTGCGCCCGCCCCGGCCGTTTTCGTAGAGCGGCTTCTCCTTTTTCCATTGCAGAATCTGCTGATGCCACTTCTGCCATTCCGCGCGCCTGCGCGCGATTTGCTCGCGGCCTTTGACCGCGGCCAGCATGTCATTCAATACCGATTTGATATCGCCGACGATCGGAATATCGACTTTTACATTTTTCGAAATCGATGACGGATCGATATCGACATGGATTATCGATTCCGCTTTCGGCGCAAAATCCGACAGCCGGCCGGTCACGCGATCGTCGAAGCGCGCGCCGACCGCGACGAGGCAATCGGTGTTGGTTACCGCGGTGTTGGTTCCATATGAACCGTGCATCCCAAGCATCCCAAGCCGCAGCGAATCCGACGCCGGCATCGATCCGAGCGCCATCAGCGTTTCGGTAACCGGAATTCCGAGCCCGCGCACCAGCGCCCTCAGCTCGGCCGCGGCTCCAGACCATTGCACGCCGCCGCCGATATAAAAGAGCGGACGCGAACTCGATTCGATCGCATCCACCGCGCGCTCCACCTGGCGCGGATTGCCGCGAATCGTGGGCTTGTAGCCGCGCAGATCGATCTTCTCCGGATATTTGAACGAATGCTCGGCGGTCTGCACGTCTTTCGGCAGATCCACTACCACCGGACCGGGGCGTCCGCTGCCGGCGATATAAAAAGCTTCCTTGATTATTCGCGCTACGTCGGCAACGTTTTTAATTAGGTAGTTATGCTTCGTGCACGGACGCGTGATTCCCACCACGTCGGCTTCCTGGAAGGCATCGTTGCCGATAAGCGAAGTCGAAACCTGGCCGGTGATGACGACGATCGGCGTCGAATCCATATACGCGTCGGCGATTCCGGTGACTGTGTTGGTCGCTCCCGGTCCAGAGGTCACCAGCACCACTCCCGGCCTTCCGCTAACCCGCGCGTAGCCTTCCGCCATATGAGTCGCGCCCTGCTCATGGCGGACCAGAACGTGCTTGATTTTGGAATCGAGCAGCGCGTCATAGGTGGGAAGAATTGCGCCGCCGGGATAGCCGAAGATCACGTCCGCGCCTTCGGCAACAAGGCTTTCGATCACGATTTGAGCGCCGGTCAGCTTTTTCATCGACGAGGTGTCACCTGCGGAAAAATCAGCAAAAACAAATCCTACGAGCTTATCAGGCTATATTACGATCAGTATCCGCACAACGCGCACGGGCCTCCAGCCATACTGCCAGAGTGATTCTTTATGTCCCTGAGAATCCATCGGATGGAACGCGTCCAATCGGTTTCGCAGCCGGCTAATATCCTCTACCGATTTTTCGCCGATCCGCACAATCTGCCGCTCCTCACACCGGCTCGGCTGCGCTTTGAATTTGTCACGCCTCCGCCCGAGGAGCTCAGGGCCGGCACCATGCTTAACTATCGAATCCATCTCTATGGCATGCCAATAGATTGGACCACCCGCATCGAACTGGTCGAGCCGCCGTATTGTTTTATCGACGTGCAGGAGCGCGGGCCCTACGCACTGTGGCGCAACACCCATATCTTCCGAGAACGCGGCGGCCACAAGACCACCATTATCGATCACGTCGAGTACGCGATGCCGTTCGGCCCGTTGGGCGAGATCGCCTGGCGGCTGTTCGTCGCGCGAAATCTGAAGCAGCTCTACGACTTTCGCGAGGCTCAGTTGCCCCGCGCGCTCGCGCTTAGTAGCTCTTTTGCGGATTAAACGGCCCCTTGCCCGGCTGCACGTTGATCACCTCGAACGTCCGATCGAGCGGCGCGAACATCCCCGAGATCGTCACTTCCTGCCCCGGCTCTATCTTGTCAAACGTATCCGCCTGCGCGCCCTGCACGATGAAATTCGGCTGATGCATCCGCACGTACTGCCAGATGCTCGGAAACTGCAACCGATCGCTGGTGGTGTTCACGTACCCGTCGTTCAAGATGAACTTGTATTTCTTGGTGCCGACTCCCATCGTCACCACGGTTTGATTACCAAACACCTGGCCTGGCGCGGGTTTGGTGATCACGAGCACGGTCGGGATCGGCGGGCCCATCATCGGAATCCCTTGCGCGCGCGCGGCGGATACGAACATCGGGACCGAAAACAACACCGCAAACACGATCGCAACACGGGTCAGGCTGGATTTCACGCCGCCGAAGGTTTTCATCTTGGTACTCTTTATACCTGTGCCTTTTCGCTTTATCGCTGAATTTTGGCGGCCCGTTCTCAGACTGGCAAAAAATTCGTTAACCGTTACCGATCACCATTGTACGATAAATCATGTCCGCCTGTCAGTTCGACCGCAACCATTCCCAGGAGCGAACACACACGATGCACACAATGCGAAGTACAGCCATTGTCGCCATCGCCACCAGCCTGATCCTGTCTGCCGCCGTATGCGCATACGCTCAAGTCAGGCCGGGCGAAGTAATCAATCAGTCCAATGAGAACCAGGTCGCCAATCTTCTTAGTCCCGGGAACTACCTTCTGGTCCAGCGTGGAATGACTATGACGATAGTCCCATCGCAAAAGCTCGACTGGCCTCCGCCGTACCGGTCCGCGACCGAGAAGTACCAATCGCAGGTTTCGCTCGGCGCTGACGGCTCGCTGCAGAACTACGTTGCCGGGCTGCCTTTTCCGCTGCTCGATCCGAATGATCCTGCAATCGCGGAAAAGATAATGTACAACTTCAGCTATCGCCCGCAGTACAACGATGACATCGATCTTCGATACCCCGAGATTGCGTCGTATGGGGCAAATTCCACCGGCTCGCCGCTTGGTTTCTTCACCGTTGGACACTTCGCGATCTACAACAACGTCGGCCGCATCGAGGTTCCGCCGATTCCGACTGATCCCGACGCGCTGAATAGCGGAATCCGTTATCGCTTTGGCTTCTATCCTTTCATTTCACCGGCATCGCTGACTGGGATGGGCCTGCTGCGCTATCGCTACATCGATCCCAACAAGCCTGATGACACATTTCTGTATGACCGCCAATCCAAGCGCGTTCGCCGCGAGTCCGCATCGTTCCTCACCGACGCTCTATCCGCGGTGCCGGGCTTTAAGCAGGGCATCACGATGCCGTACGTCAACAACATCGATCCCGACTCCTACTTCGGCTTTTCGGGCAAGACCACTGACTACAATTATCGGTTCCTGGGCGAACGACAGATGCTGGCGGTTGTGGACGCGGTGAACTCGCCTGAGATTTCATGCTCCACCGACGGCGGCCGCAGCATCTGCCCCGAAGACTGGGAGATGCGGAACATTTACGTGATCGAAGCTGACACCAAGAAAACCAACGAAACCATCCCCAAGCGCATTCTCTACATCGATACCGAAGGGTGGTTTATCACCGCGTCCGACCAGTACGATCGCAATGGCGCATTGTGGAAAACGATCGCGACCTTCAACACCTACCGCGATCGCGCGGTCCCCGGCGCACGCGTCGCCATCTATCCGTACCGGCGGATGTTCCAGCTCGGACTGGTCGATTACGACGTTCAGCACAACGTCAGTTCAGTCATCTTCATGCCCGGCCAGCACACTGAGGACCGCGAGTGCTGGTACATCGACATGGGTGTGACCACCAACGCGATGCTGACGACGATGTCGATGAAGAACGCCGGCCACTGAGATTGTTCGCGCTTGATACCGGGGCGGCTTCGCCCGCCCCGTGTCCTCCGCGTCAGTAACGCAGCACGAACTTGATATCGCCCAGCCGCACTTGGCTGCCGCTGGTCAGAAATGCGGATCCGTGGATGCGCTGATCGTCCACAAAGCTGCCGTTGGTCGAATTCAGGTCCATCAGCTCGAATCCGCCGTCGCGCTTCATCAGCCGCGCATGCGCCCGTGAGACGCTGGCGTGCGGAATCACGATGTCGTTGTCCTCGCCGCGTCCGACCGTGATCTCGTTTTTCAGCAACGCATATTCCGAGGCGACCGGCCCGGTCGCGTTGAGCGTCTGAAGCCGCGGCGATCCGCCCGGTCCGCCCGCGGTTGGCGGCGAGGGCGCGCCGGTGCGCGGTGATGGCGGCGGTGCGCCGGCCCGCGGCGGCATTCGCGGCGGAGGCGGATTCGCCTGCGCCTGCACGATCGCCTTCAGCTCCTCGGTCGAGACGCCGAATCTCACCCGCGAGAGCGCCAGCAATCCAAGAATCGCGATAATCGGTACCGCGCCATTCCACCAGCTAAAGGCCAGTTGATTGAGTCCGGTGCCGGTCTCGTTGGTGCCTGGCGCGCCGGAGCCACTTGGGACATTTATCGCCGCGCCACCTATTCCGCGCACCTGATAGCTCGTGTTCGCGGTCGCGCTCTCGCCGCCAAAATTGACTTGCAGCTCGACCGATCGATTGGTGCCGTCCTCGATTGGCCGCGGCGTCACGTAGGTCAGTGAATATTCGGTCGCGATCGAATGCCCGATCTCCCGCACCAGCGAGGCGAAACGCCCCTCCTCGGTTACGATGTTGTAGCTCTTGCCATGCGTCGCGTCGACGATTTCCTGGTACTCCGGCGCAATAAACGGCGGTGGCACCACCGCGTACAAAGTCAGCCCGTTCTTCTTCAAAAGCGCCGCCACTTTCGGTCCGGTTTCGCTCGTCACTTCGACCCCGCGTTGATGATGGTCCCAGAAGGCCTGATCGTGCTGCGTGTAGGCCGAGCCGTCACCGTCATGATGCGGCGGCGCATCGGTTACAATGATGATGATGCCCTGCGCCTCGGGCCGGAACGGAAATGATGCCGCATAGGCCAGCGCATCGAGCTGATCCTCGGGAATATCGCCGCCGCCGCCCGCGTGCAGCCCGCTCACCCAGTCGATGAACTCGTTAACGTTCGAGGTCATCTTGTTGCGGTATGCGCAGTTGCAATCGGGATATTCCGACACCACGTAGTCCTCGAACGTGACCAGCCCGAGCCGATAATCGCGGCTGTTCGAGTGCAGGTCCTGCACGAACGAGATGATGTTCTGCTTGACCGCGTCGATGTACGGCTGCATCGACTCGGTCACGTCGAGCACGAACACGATATCCACCGGACGGCCCTGGCCGACGCCGCGGAAATCCACGATTCGCGCGGGCTTGCCGTCCTCAAAGACCTTCACGTTATCCGGCTTCAGATTGCCGACCGGCTGCCCATTCTGATCGGTCAGCCCAAAATCCAGTTGAACCCCGCCGTCGGCGTCGAAATGTTCGAGGCCCGGATTTCCGATCGATAGCTGCAGCGAAGCCCAGGCGCGCGGCGCGATACTTCCGATTATCAACAGGATCGCCGCTGCCGGGGCGATAAAGCCAGTGGCGCGTTTCGCTCTCATTTCATCTCTGCTGCGTCATACCCTGGCGATGATTCTCTTGATCGCGATGTCATCAAGTCAATATAGGCAGCGCAATTCATCGCAGACGTGCGCGACCACGCTTCCTTGCGTTCACCGGCCCGTTAGGTTATCCCAAATCCCTGATTAACTCTCTCCCCATGGTCTAAAGAGTGAAGAAGTCAGCAAAGTTCCGCGCGCTGGTGGCGCTGGCTGCGCCCCTGTTTGTCCTCTCATCGCTAGTGATTGGCTCCTTTGGCAGCTTCGGCAAAGCTTTTGCCGGTCCGCTGGGACAGATTCAGGTCGGATTTGTCACCAACCTGCAGGGCTTTCCAGCCAACATCCAAAACGTCTTCCTCAATGTCCAGCAGGTGCGGGTTAATCCGAAAATTATAAAGGGCGGCCCGCCTCCCGAGGCCAATCCGAAATGGGTCGCGATTCCGGTCCCAACCGGAACCGGCGTCGGACTCGCCGGCCAGCCTGGAGATCTGCAGATCGATGCGCTCGCAGGTCAGACCAGCCTGCAGCTCTTCAACACCGCCAACGTCAGGCTTGAGAAATATCAGGCGGTCGAGGTGATCCTTGATACTACTAATCCGGGCTACGTCGTACCGGTTTGCAGTTCTGTCACCGGAGCCTCGCTGGAAGGATGCATCCCGTATGGCCTGACGCTGCAGAGTCCCGGCAGCCAAATTTCGTTTCTGACTCCGGTTACCGTCTCCAAAACCGTGGTCACCGCGCTTCCGATCCAGATCAACATTACCGCGACCCAGTTCCCCAGCAAGCCGGGCGGCGGCTATGTGGCCGCAGTCTCGATCAGCAGCGCCAGCACCACCTTCGAGGCGACCGTCACCGGTAGCGTCGGCAAAACTGTAGGCAGCGGCAGGATCGCCAAGAAGGTGCGGCGACTTCAGGTGTTCGCGGAATTGGCCGACACTAACACGATTGTCTCGCAGGCCAACGTGGTCAACGGCAAGTATCTGCTTACTCTTCCAGCTCCGCCTGCGGGCACCGATCAAGGACTATCGTACGATCTCTACGTCTCGGGCGGCGGCGCGAGTTATGAAGCGACCCGGCTGACCGGCTCCAACGCGTTGTTTTCCGGCACCACTACGACGGTGGATTTTCCCAACGTGACCGGTAATCACAAGCTTGGAAACATCAGCGGCTTAATAAGCGATCTCTGTACCGGCTTGCCGATTATCGGCGCGGTCGAAAATCTGCTTGTTCCGCCCGATTCCAACAGCAGCGCGGATTGCGCGACAACTCCGAGCGATTGCGTGGTGGTGGCTTCAGCGACTACCGACGACCTGGGCGATTATCCCCTGCCCGGAACCGTAAGGGAGCCCGCTCCGTTTAACAACGTGCCCATCGACGCGTCTACGCCGTTGACGATGGATGTCACGATGCCTGGTTACAATACTCTGACCGATCCGTCTGTCGTCTCGACGGTCCGCTCAAAGACCGGCGATGCAGGCACGTGCAGCGTCGGCGTCAGCGGCACGTGCAGCTACGACCTGCCGACTTCGTACATATCCGGAATCGTCAACCTGGAGGCGACCCCCGCGCCTTCCACATGGGTAACATTCCAGGTTTTTGCCGAAGCGAGCGGCACCAACCAGCTCGTCAGCGCCTTGACCAGTCCGGTCATCATCCGCAACGGCAATCAGAGCGGCGCCTTCACCTTGAATGTTCCCGCGGTCCAGGCTGGCGCACCAGACACGACTCTGCCGGGACCGGCTAACCTGGATCTGTTTGCCGAGGCGATCGACCTTTACGCAGGCGGTTCCGATCCTTATCCCGGCCATACTGTCCTCACCGCATCGGCTATCGCGGCGCCAACCACATTCTGCCAGACAATAACGCCCGCCATCTTCAGCCAATCGATGGAATGCGTCGGTCACGGCAGCATCACCGGTGCGCTGGATAATCCCGATATCAACACCTACGTCGAGGTATCGAAGAACAACGTGCAACTCATGTCGGCGGCGCCGGTAAATCTGCTGGTCCCGATTCCCGGAGCAAGCCCATCAGCCACCATCGGCAACGGCTATAGCTTCTGCATCCCGCCCGATAGCTATCAGCTGACCCGCTATGAATCCGTGCCCGGCGAGACTCCATACTCAACCCCTAGCCCTGTCGCGACGCAGTCGATCACGGTTATGGCGCCGGTGCCGACCAGCTCTCCGTCGCCCTGTCCTTCAACCTGCGAGGACGCCGTTGCCGGATGCCCCAGCGCGTGTGGCAACACAGTCGCTCCCGCCTTCTGATTTATGGGAACCAGAAGCGGAAAAATTCTCGGCCGTATCGCACTGGCGGTGGTGCTTGCCTCGATGCTGACGGTCGCGGCCTGTCAGAACGAGCAAATCGGGTTCGGCGGATTTGTCGGAAACACGCCGAACACCTCGCCGGAAACCATCTTCAAGGTGCTCGGCACCATCGGAACCCCATTCACCCTGCTGATTTCCAACGCGCGCTCATCGTGGCAAGTCCAGGGCAATATTCCCCTGAACATCACGATCATCAACAATGTGAACGTGGGCGCTAACACGCCGGGACGGATGATCGCGACCAAGCTTGCCAGCGACAACAGCCTGATGAGCCTGGAGATCATGAGCGGCTTTACGGTCATCACCGCCGCCTCCACCACTCAACCCTACGGCAACGTGACGATTACCACCGGCACTCCGCTGCCGGAATCTCCGCCGCTTGTCACCAACGATGTGCGAGTCTTCGTCGCCGGCCCGTTCAGCGAGCGCTTCACCGGCTTTATCGAAGATTCGCAGGTTGGATTTGAGTTTCAGCAGCGCGTGCCTGCGCTCTACCTGTTCGATCTTCCGAACGGCAAGGTTGATGCCACGTTTATCCAAATCCAGGATTTCGGGCCCTTCAAAGTCAACATGACCCTTAACGGCAAGCTGATCGCTACCGCCAGTGGCGAGCCAAATGTGACTATTCGCGAGCCTTAGATTGCCTTGGGACTTCGCGAATGACCGAAAGGCCACCTTTCGTCCAGACCTCAATTGACAGGCGATCGTTTTGAGAATATTTAGCCGTTCGTGCATTGAACGAACGGTCAGTTGCCGCAGCTTCAGGGCTTTTCTAAGCTTCCGGTAGGGATGAGATTCTTAACACTTCGCCGCGTTTTGTTGGTGATCGTCGTTATCGCAATCCTGGCGTCCATTGCGCCGGCGATGCACTTCTACAAATATTTTGAAAGCCACGTCTCGACCGACGACGCATACGTCGACGGTACCGTCGCGCTGGTCTCCTCGCGCGTTGCCGGAACCGTCAACAACCTCTATGTGGAGGACAACTGGACGGTCAAAGAGGGCGACCTGCTCCTTACGCTCGACCCGCGCGACTTCGAAGTTCGCGTCGAGCAGGCCAGGGCCGAACTAGCGCGCGCCCGCCAGAGCGTGGACCAGATGTATGCCGGCGTGGATGCGGCGGAATCGGGCGTTCGCCTCGCGCAGAGCCAACTTCATCAGGCGCAGATCGATTGGGGTCGCGCCCAGCAGCTTAAGTCGCAAGGCGTGGTCTCGGCGGAATACTACGATCAGGCGCAGACCGCGCTTCGCGTCGCGATGGCGAACTCCGCTCTTGCGCTGCATGAGCAGAGCCAGGCCCAAGCCGCGCTCGGTCCCGAGGTCGGCGACACCGACCATTCGCGCTATGACCGCCCGATCGTGGTGCAGGCGGAAGCCGCGTTGCAATCCGCGGAACTCGATCTCACCTACACGAAAATTCGCGCGCCGTTCTCGGGTATCGTGACCCATAAGACAGCCCACGTGGGCAATCGGGTGCAGGTCGGCGAACCGCTGATGGCTATCGTGCCGCTGCACCATCTCTATGTCACCGCGAACTTCAAGGAGACCCAACTGACCGACGTGCGGGTCGGCCAGGAAGCCGATGTGAGCGCGGACATCTACCCCGGCTACACCTACCGCGCCCACGTCGATTCGATCAGCATGGGCACCGGCGCGTCATTCTCGCTGCTGCCGCCCGAAAACGCGACCGGCAACTGGGTCAAAGTCGTACAGCGCGTTCCGGTAAAGATCGTTTTCGATCAGCCGATACCCGCGGACAAGCCGCTGCGCATCGGCCTTTCGGTCGAAGTCGCGATCAATATCGGCAACACTCACGGCGCATTCCTCTCCTCGCTTGTGCAAAGGCATTTCGATCGCGGCGGCGAAAGAATTCCCAACGAAACGCTGAAGGAACAGCCCATCCCGCCGGTTAATCCGTCGCCTGAGCAGCCGCCCGCACAGAAGCAGCCCCTAGGACAGCATCGGCAGTTCCTGCGCGATCTGTTCCACGACCGCGATTAAATTTCGTCCGCGCTGACACCCGTGTCAGTCGCAATTGCCTTCGCCGCTATCGATGTATTACCTTCATCGGCCAGCGATTACGCCGCGCGCCTTTCATGATCGATCCCAGCTCCATCCAGCAGAAGCTCGCCGCCTGGCTCGGCGCGGAAATCTCGATGCTGCGCGTGCTGGCGAGCGGATGGGAGACGACCGTGTTCGAGTTCGCGCTCGCCGCGCGCTCGCATCGCTTTCCGGAAATTCCCGTCGCCCGCCCGATCGTGCTGCGTTTCTACCAAGGGCACCTTGCCGATGATAAGGGACCGCGCGAATACCTGACCATCGACTGCCTTTCCCGCGCGGGATTCGCGGTTCCGAAACCGTATGCCTTCGAGCCGGATCACGCCGCGCTCGGCGAGCCGTTTTTGGTGATGCAGCGGCTCGCTGGCGGACCACTCTTCATCACCAGGAGCTTCGCGCAGGCGTTCAAGACTTTTTCACTTGGGTTTTTTGGCTTCGTTCGCGCGCAGACCAAACTGCATCGGCTGAATCCGCGCGCCGATGGATTGAAGGACATTCCGCGCGCCTTTCAGACCGATCTGGCGCCGCCGGGCACTCCGATGCTCGATCGGGCGCTTAAGATTATCGGCGATCGCATCGAACACGGTCCGCTTCCCGGGCTGCGCGACGCGTGGCGCCGCCTTTCCGCTCGCGCGGGCGTCTATCGGGTCGCGGATGAGTCCGTCCTCCACCTCGACTATCATCCGCGCAATGTTATCGTTGCGGGAACCCGCCTAAGCGGCGTGATCGATTGGGTCAACACCGATATCGGCGACCGCCATCTCGATGCGGCGATGACAGCGGCGATTCTCTCCTCCTCCGCACTCGAGCATCCCAGATGGATGCGTGACAATCTCGCCGGTAATACTCTGCGCGCCAGCTTCGCCTCGCTATACGTCCCGCTCTACCATGCGATGGCGCGGCTTGATTTCGATCGCTTCCGCTACTGTCAGGCGGTGGCCGCGATGCTGCGGCTATCGATGATGGGAATGATGCGCGCGCATGGACCGGAAGCACTCGGCTACCAGGCCGACGCGGCAAGTGAAGTCACGCCGTCGGTCGTGCGACTCCTCTCGCGCTATGCCGAGCGCAAGAGCGGTGAGCGCGTCCGCCTCGACTTTGCCCCGCAAACCACCTAGCCCGCCGCCGACGCGTTTGGTGAGGGCGCTTGGCATTGCGCCATGTCACGCCCGCAGCAATTCCCGCAGCACGAATGGCAGAATGCCGCCGTGCCGGATGTACTCAACCTCGTCTGGCGTATCGACTCGGGCCACGACCTCAAATTCCTTCGCCTTACCATCCTGCTCGGCGCGAACCTTAAGCCGCTGCCGCTGCTTCAGTCCGCCCGCGACGCCCGTGATCGAATAGACCTCGCGCCCGGTGAGTCCGATCGTCTCGCGCGTCTGCCCGGGCATAAATTCGAGGGCGAGCACGCCCATCCCGATCAGGTTGCTGCGATGAATCCGCTCGAAGCTCTCGGCGATAACCGCTTTCACGCCCAATAGCTGCGTGCCTTTTGCGGCCCAATCGCGCGATGATCCAGAGCCGTACTCTTTGCCCGCAATCACAACCAGCGGAACCTTTTCCGCCCGGTAGCGCTCGGCCGCATCGAAGATCGTCATCTTCTCGCCGTCGGGCTGATGCGCCGTGAACCCGCCTTCGACTCCGGGCACCATCAGATTGCGCAGCCGGATGTTGGCGAAGGTCCCGCGCACCATCACCTCGTGATTTCCCCGCCGCGATCCATAGGAATTGAAGTCGCGCGGCGAAACCCCGTGCGCGACCAAATATTTTCCCGCCGGAGAGTCCAATCCGATCGATCCCGCCGGCGAGATATGATCGGTCGTCACGCTGTCGCCCAGCACCGCCAGCGCGCGCGCATCCTTGATGTCGGCGAACGAACCCGCCTGCGCGCCCACGCCGTCAAAGAACGGCGGCGCTTTCACGTACTCGGAATCCTTCTCCCACGCGAACAGGTTTCCGCTCGGAATTTTCAGGCTGCGCCATCGTTCGTCGCCCTCGAAAACCTTGCCGTACTCGCCGCGGAACATCGCGGACTCGACCGACGACGAAACCGCTTGCGCAACTTCCTCGGCCGAGGGCCAGATGTCGCGAAGATAAACCGGCTTCCCCTGCTTATCATTTCCAAGCGGCTCGTGATCCAAGTCGATATCCATCGTCCCCGCGATCGCATAGGCGACCACCAGCGGCGGCGATGCGAGATAATTGAAGCGCACGGTCGGATTGATTCGTCCCTCGAAATTCCGATTGCCGCTCAGCACCGCGGCGGCGACCAGATTTCCGGTCTTCACGGCGGCGGCGATACTTTCGTCGATCGGACCGCTGTTGCCGATACACGTCGTGCATCCGTAGCCGACCAGATCGAAATGCAACTCGCGCAGCGGTTCCAGCAATCCCGCGCGGCGCAAATACTGGGTTACGACTTTCGATCCCGGCGCGAGGCTGGTTTTCACCCACGGCCTGACGGTAAGTCCGCGCTCGACCGCTTTTTTCGCGAGCAGTCCCGCGCCGACCATCACCGACGGATTCGAGGTGTTGGTGCAGCTCGTGATCGCCGCGATTATCACCGAGCCGTGCGTGATCGGAAACTTCACGCCGTCGCGCTCGGCTTCTACCGCGTGCCCGAGTGCGCCGAGTTCGCCGGATTGCACGCGCTGATGCGGCGCAAGGCCGGTGCTCCCGCCCTCGGAGAGCCAGCGTTCGACGATTTTCGGATTGATACTGCCGTGATCGGAAACCTCTTTGGAAAGATCGTTGCGGAAAACGCTCTTGGCTTGCTTAAGCGGGATCCGGTCCTGTGGCCGCCGCGGTCCCGCGATACTCGGCTCCACGCTCGCAAGATCCAGATCAAGCGTGTCCGAGAAATGCGGCTCGGGAGTCTCTGCGGTATGAAACAGCCCCTGCTCCTTGCAGTACGCCTCGACCAGCTTCACCAGCTCTTCGGGGCGCCCGCTCATCCTGAGATACGCAAGCGTCTGCGCATCAACCGGGAAAAATCCGATCGTCGCGCCGTACTCCGGCGACATATTGCCGAGCGTCGCGCGATCGGCGACCGACAACGACGCGATTCCCGATCCGCAATACTCGACGAACTTCCCGACTACGCCCTTCTTGCGCAGCATCTGGGTGACGGTCAGCACCAGGTCGGTCGCAGTCGCTCCCGGACGCAGACTGCCATGCATGCGGAACCCGACCACCTCGGGAATCAGCATCGGGATCGATCGCCCGAGCATCGCGGCCTCCGCTTCGATTCCGCCCACGCCCCATCCGACCACGCCGAGGCCGTTTACCATCGTGGTATGCGAATCGGTGCCGAGCACCGTGTCGGGATATGCGGCGCCATCCTTGTTCGCGAACACCACCGGCGCCAGATATTCGAGGTTGACCTGATGAACGATCCCGGTGTCCGGCGGCACGACCCGAAAATTATCGAACGCGCCCTGTCCCCAGCGCAGGAATAGATAGCGCTCGCGATTTCGCTCGAACTCAATTCGCGCGTTGGTCGCGAATGCGTCGGCGCTGCCATACGCGTCAACCTGCACCGAATGATCGATCACCAAATCGGCGGGCTGAAGCGGATTTATTCTGGCTGGGTCGCCGCCCAGGCGTCCTATCGCATCGCGCATCGCGGCCAGGTCCGCAACCACCGGCACCCCGGTAAAATCCTGCAAGAGCACGCGCGCCGGCATGAACGAGATCTCGCGCTCGGCGGGCTTGCCGTCCCATTGCGCGATTGCCTCAACCTGATCGGCGGTGACGTTGACCCCGTCTTCGCGGCGCAGCACGTTTTCGATCATCACCCGAATCGAAAACGGCATCTTCGAGAGCGCGAAACCGCGTTTCTCCAGCGCCTCTAGCTTGTAGATCGAGTACTCTTTGCCTCCCGATTTGAGCGTGGTGCGCGCGCCGAAACTGTTATTCGCCATTGGTGTGATTTCCTTCCTGAAAAGCGAAGCGCGCCTTGAGCTCAAAGCGCGCGAGACGGATTCGAGGCCGATTGGGATCCATCTGCGACCACAATAGCGCGGCTTTTACGCGGGTCAATTGCGCCCTCTCCCCGCCGCGCGCGCCGGTATTGGCCCGTGCAGACCGTCATAGACCAGCGCGCGGCCGTCGGAATGAAACCGCATCGCGGCAAGCATCCCGACCCTCCGCGAACTCAGCGCGTTTTCGCCGTCGATCGTGTCAATTACGATCTTCTGCGCGACTTTCTGCCGCGCTTCGATAAGCGCTGCAACCGCCGCGCTGAACGCCTCATCGTCGAGCGCGGCAAGCGAAGTGAGCGCCCGGCCCGACAGCCCGAGTATCGCGGCTCCCGCGCGCATCACGATCAGATTCGCCGCGTCGCGCGAGATCGCGCAGGCGGGCAGCAGCGCGCCGTAGGGATTCGCGGGATCGGCAGCGCTGATCGCGGTCGGCTTTGCGAGCGCCGGCCTCTCGGTTCTCGCCGCGCGCAGCATCTCCACCGCTTCCGGCAGCGCGTACTGCTCCGCGGAAAGCGATCGCACGAACCATCCGCGCCGAATCGTTCCTCCGTATTCCATACGCCTGAGCGCGAACGAAACTTCGTGCCACGCCAGATCGGACGCTTCCATCGCGAGCATCTCGCGCGAGACGATCCCGTTGCGCGAGAGCATCGCAAGCGCCAGATCGCGAGCCGAATCCTCGCATTTCACGGCACTCGATCCTATTGCCGACCATCTTCCCGCAACGCTCGACTTAAGCCGCGCGCGCACCGCCGCGTCATGGCGGCTGATCCTGCCACGCTCCGCAGGCGGCATCGCGATCGAATCAAGCGCGGCGTGATCCGCCGCGAGCATCCGAAGCGGCGCGAAGCTGTCATTAGCGGCAAGCCCTTTGGCGGCAAGACGCCACACCGCGCGGAGCGTGTCGCGCTCGGAGAGATTTGCGCGCTCGGAAAGCTGGTCGAGATATTGCGCGCCGCCCGAGGTCAGCGCGGCGAAGACCGCCTGCTCGCGCGGGTCGCCGCCCGATTCCGCATCTGGCTCGCCGCGCTCGCTCGCATCTTTTTGCGCATCGCCTCGCGACCCGCCGCCGGTGCTTGCGCGTGCAACGAAGGTGATCTTTTCCGGCGCCGCGCCGTCCTCGTCTCTCGAATTTTCCGAATCTTCCGAGCGAGCGGCGACCCACGTCATCTGCCCGCTCATGCACAATAGGTCAAGCATCTCCTGCCGATAACCGGGGACGCGCGCGGGAAGAATTTCCCGCTCCCAGAACGCGGGCGTGTACGCGAGACCGGAAAGCTGCTCGAGCACAAGCGCGACGCCCGCCGCATCAGCGGAAATATCCGCGCCGCCAAGATGCATCCAGCGCATGCGGAAGCTCGCGTATTCGGGGTCGGAGCACGGTTCGATTTCGGCGCGCAGTTTGGCAATGGTCGCGCGATGAATCCGTTCCAGATTGTATCGCTCGCACCACTGCTCGGCTGAGGCAGAAGTGAAATGGCCGCGAAACATGGCGCCTGCCGCTTCGAGTTGAACCAGCGCCGCGTCGATTGCGGAACCCGGCAAATTCAGTCGCGCGGCCACTTGGTCGCGAACCACCGGACCTGAGGTTTTGAGCGCGCGGCGCACCAGTTCGCGCATCGCCTCATCGTGATCGATTTCGCGATCAATTTGCATTCCCCGCGTGATCTCGAGCATCGCCTCGGGATAAACCGCCGCGAAAATGGACGTGTCTTCTCTCGCGATGATGACCTCGCGATCGCGCAAATCGCTTGAGAGAAGCCGCACGCTTATCAACCGCCCTTCCCGCAACAGATCCGCAGCCATCGCGCGCGCGGTTTCTCCGCCACGCTCCTCGATTTCAGCCGCGCCGAGCGCGCCATGCGCGCGAATCAGCTCGTAAAGCTCGTCGGCATCGCGCGGCCGGGTGTTCATCGCGAGCCCCGTCACTTCCGCCGCGACCGTGGCAACCGCCTCTTCCGCGAGCATCGAGGACAAATCGTCTTCGCGAAAAACGTCTTCCGCCATCCCGCGATTCATCGTCACCGTGCGCGAACGCCGATTCGCGCGCTCGCCGCCGTCAAGGAACGAATAGTCCCACGCGAGCAGCAGGCGATGAGCGAACACCGAGGGCGAAATCGAATCGACGAACACGGCGCGAATCGCGCCGCTTTCGATTCCCGCCAGCACCGATTCCATCCGCGCCGCGTCGGCCGATTCGGTCAGGCACTCGCGCATCGTTTCCGCAACGATGTGATGCGCCGGAATGGGAATCGCGGGCGGACGATTCTCGAAGCACGCCTGCTGCTGTGGAAACAGAGCCGCCAGCGCTTCTTGCGAGCGCAGGCGCTGAATCCACGCGGGCACCCGGCGTCCGCGCGCCGATCGCATCACGGTAAGCGCGCGGGAGGCGACGTGCCTGAACCGCACCTCGAACATCGGCGCCGCTAGCATCGCCTGCTCCAGCACCGCACGCGAGCTTTTGGCCGGCAGCATGGCGAGCGTGTCTTCGAGCGGGAAGCTGTGGCGGGCGTTAAGCGCAATCAGCGCGCCGTCATCGATCGCCGAGGCCTGAATCTCGAAGTCGAACGACTGGCACAGGCGCTTGCGCAGCGCGAGTCCCAGCGCCCGATTGAAGCGGATTCCAAATGGCGCGTGCACCACAATTTGAGTGCCGCCCAGCCCGTCGAAGAAGCGCTCGACCACGATCGTCCGCGAATCGGGAATTGCGCCGAGTGCGGCAATTCCGCGCCGTACGTAATCAACTGCCTTGAGCGCCGCGCCGTCATGAAGCGCGCATTCGCGCGCCAGATATTCCGCGGCCACCGCGTCTCCGCCCGACTCGATCAGCGCGGCGACATGACGGCGCAAATCCGCGATTTCGTCCGACAGCGCGTACGACCTGCCGCCCGCCTCGGTCTGCCAGAACGGCAGCGTCGGCGCCATCCCGGGCGCCGCCTCGACCATCAGGCGTCCGCGCGAGATGCGTTGGATCTGCCACGGCATCGAGCCGAGCGCGAACACGTCGCCGCGCGCGGACTCCTGCGCGAAGTCCTCTTCGACGTCGCCGATTTTGCGCCCTTCGGATTCGATCACCACGTCGTAGTTGCCGGACTCAGGAATCGTGCCGCCCGAGGTGATGGCCGCGAGTCGCGCGCCGCGGCGCGGGCGAACCCGCCCGCTTACGCGGTCAAAGAAAATCTTCGGCGCTGCGCCGGAAATCCGCTGCGGAAGCTCCGCCGCCATCTCCGCGAGCAGCTTGTCGAGCGCCGCGTCGTCCAAATCACCCAGGTTGTATGCGCCGCGCAGGACGCGCAGCAGGTCGCGACGCGAGACGTCACCCTCTTCAGCGGCGATCGCGATAATCTGCTGCGCCGCGACATCGAGGCATCCGCTTGGAATATCCACCGCGTCGAGACGGCCGCCGCGAATAGCGCGAACCGCCGCCGCGCATTCGATCAGGTCGTCAATCGTAAGCGCAAAAAAGCGGCCTTTCGGCGTAGCGCCCAGGCTGTGGCCGGATCGTCCGACGCGCTGAATTGCCGCCGAGATCGACTTCGGCGAATCGATCTGGCACACCAGCTCGACCGCGCCGACATCGATTCCGAGCTCCAGCGAGGCGGTCGCAACGATCGCGCGCAGCTCGCCGCGCTTAAGCCGCCCCTCGGCAAGCTGGCGCTCCTTGCGCGCGAGGCTGCCGTGATGCGCCATCACGGCGTCCTGACCGACGCGTTTTTGCAGATTGAGCGCGACGCGCTCGGCCCATCTTCGCGAGAGCGTGAAAATCAGGGTCGTGCGATGCGACTCGATAAGCCGCGCGATCTCGTCGTACATCGCCTTCCAATGCTCATGCGTCGCAAGCGGTCCCAGCTCCGGTCCGGGAGCGATAACTTTGAGGTCCATCGCGCGGGCGCGGTCGTCGGCGCGCACGATTTCAACCGGCCGCGGCGTGCGCGCGCCGTCCGTATCGGCGTCGAAACCGGCCAGGAAATGCGCGAGCGTTTCGATCGGATTAAGCGTCGCGGAAAGCCCGATGCGCGACGGCCGTGCACCGCCAGAGGCGCACACCAGGCGCTCCAGCCGCTCCAGCGTTACCGCGAGATGCGCTCCGCGCTTGTTATCGGCCAGAGCGTGCAGCTCATCGACAATCACGTGCCGCACCGACCCAAGGCGGAGTCTGAAGCGTGGCGAGGTCAGGAGCAGAAACAGGGATTCCGGCGTGGTGACCAGGATATGCGGCGGACGCTTCAGCATCGCGGTGCGTTCGGTCGCGGGCGTGTCGCCGGTGCGAAGCCCGGCGCGAATCGCGGGCGCGGCGAGTCCCGCCGTAGCGCAGCACTCGCGAACTCCTGCAAGCGGCTCTTCCAGGTTCAGCCGGATATCGCTGGCCAGCGCCTTGAGCGGCGAAACATACAGCACGCTAACTTCGTCGCGCAGTGCGCCGGCCTCGGACTTGCGCACCAGGTCGTCGATGGCCCACATGAAAGCGGCGAGCGTTTTTCCGCTTCCGGTCGGCGCGCACAAGAGCACGTCATGGCGCGGCGCCGAGCCGGCCGCTGCGATCGCCGGCCATCCGAGTTCCTGAGCGCGCGACGGAGCGCCGAAGCGCGAAAGAAACCATCCACGGACCGCGGGATGAAACCCGTCGAGCGCCGGATGCGCTCGCAGCGCGGCGGTCCGCGCTTTCTCGGGTTCGGATTTTGCGCTTTTGTCCATCCTGGATCGCCATGGGCCTCACGCCCGCGGCAATATTACCGCGATCGCGAAAATCGCGTAAGGCTGAACAGTTCAGCCATGAACAAAATTGGCAAAAACCTAACACCCGTTAGGCAAGAGATCGGAGCAGATCCGGTATCCGGACGGTGAACTCGCTGCGCGACATAACCGCGTCGAAACCCATGTCCCGCGCGGCTTTCAGCGTTTTGAGATCGACGTGCGAAGCGAAGCCGGCGAGGCGCGCGCCGGGGCTCGCCGCGCGCGCCATGTCCAAAACAGGCCTGCATAAAAATGTGCTGTCGGAGAGGTCAACGAGGATAAGTTTCGGATGATTGGCCTCACATTGGCGCCTTGCCGCATCGAGTGACGATGCGTACACGGGCTCGACGCCGACGCCGAGCGCGGCGGCGTCGATCTTCGATCGAAAGATAAGGTCGCGCACCAGCGCCAGCACGACCTTGTTGTTCAGCTCGGGCATCTAACGCCAGAATACAGGGCGCGGCGCCGCGCGTGAACAGCCGCGCGAAGCGAAAGGCGCGCAAGCCGGGAGGATCGGCCAATGGCGAAGCTGATGAAGGCGATCGATACCAAACTCGTGCATGCGGGCGAACCGGATCCGTCGATCGGCGGCGCGGTCACGATGCCGATATTCCAGTCGTCGACGTTCGAGTCGGCGGGCGCGAAGAGCTATCACGATCTTCGCTACATCAGGCTCAGCAACACGCCGAATCACGCGCTGCTGCATGCGAAACTCGCAGCGCTGGAGGGTGCGGAAGCCGCGCTGGTGTGCGGCAGCGGGATGGCGGCGATCGCGACGACGCTGCTGACGGTTGTGGGCGGCAGCGGCCACCTGATCGCGCAGCATTCTCTTTACGGCGGCACGCACGATCTGCTCACCGGGGACTTGCCCGCGCTCGGAATCGAGGTGGATTTCGTGGATGGCGACGATCCGGCGTCGTGGCGCGAGATGCTGCGGCCCAATACCAGGGCGCTTTACATGGAATCGATTTCGAATCCGCTGCTCGAAGTCACGGATTTGCGCGCGGCAGTCGATTTCGCGTCGTCGAACGGGTTGTTGTCGATTATCGACAACACTTTCGCAAGCCCGATCAACTTCCGTCCGCCCGAGGTCGGCTTTGATCTGTCGCTTCACAGCGCGACCAAATATCTGAACGGGCACACGGATATCGTGGCGGGCGCGGTTATCGGACGTGCGGAGCTGGTCCGGGAGATTTCGCGCAAGCTGGGGCATCTGGGCGGAGTTTTGGATCCGCACGCATGTTTTCTCCTTAACCGCGGCCTGAAAACTCTTGCGGTGCGGGTACGGCATCAGAATGAAAGCGCGCTTAAAATTGCGCGCTTCCTTGAGGCGCATCCACGAGTCGCGAAAGTCAATTATCCCGGCCTTGAGAGCCATCCGAATCACATGCGGGCAATCGAGCTGTTCGACGGCTTCGGCGGCGTGCTGAGCTTCGAGCTTGAGGGAAAGCTTCCGGCGGCGGAGGCATTTATCTCGCGCGCGACGATCCCGATCTGCGCGCCGAGCCTGGGCGGAGTGGAAACGCTGATTACTCGGCCAGCGGCGACCTCACACTCCGGGATGTCCGCGCAGGAGCGCGCCCGCGCGGGAATCCACGAGGATCTCATCCGGCTGTCGGTCGGGCTGGAGGCAAGCGACGACCTGCTGGAGGATTTCGAGTCGGCGCTTAAGTAATTCGCACGAATATGCGGACGCTGGTCCGCGAGTCGACGCGAAAATTTGAGTATGCGTGGCGGGCGTCGCGGCGAATCGAGATGGTAAGTCGATTAGTCAATCGGCGGATTTGAACACAATCGCGCCTTGCTTCGTCTATTGTTCAGGTGCCCCCGCTTAAGCCGCGAGCATTCTCGCGGTGAAGAGGCTCGTTCTCCCCTGCTTCGAGAGAGGCCGCGCGGCTCGCCCGTGGCATCACGTTTGCTCCGTTTTGACACGAAGTTAGGAGGTATACGTATGCCGAATGGAGTCCGAGCGTGGACGTGGCGCGCCGCGGCAGCCGCAGCGGTGGTTATAGCTGGGATGGTCGCAGCGCCTTCCGCGTTCGCACAGCAAACCACAACCACCACCCAAACGAGGTCGACCAGGAACCCTTATAGTGTAAGGCCCGGCGACTTCATCACATACGCAAACGCGTACAAGGTAAAGAATCTGGTTTCGCCGGGAGTTTATTACAAGGTCGTCAGCGGAATGACGATGAAGATCGTCCCTTCTGAACGAATCGACTGGCCCCCGCCTTACCGCGACGCGACCGAGAAATACGCGGACCAGGTGCGGCTGTCTCCCGACGGGCGGACCGTGGTCAACTATGTTGCCGGGCAGCCTTTTCCGTTCCTTGATCCGAACGATCCGAATATCGCGACGAAGATCATCTGGAACAATGCATTTCGCCCGATCACGACCGACGACTACGACCTTCGCTATTACGATTGCGACGTCGTGAATACGGGGCTTCACCGCCCATACCGCGTAATTGACTATTACCAGATTGGTCATTACGCAGGTTACGACGAAGTCGGACGCACTGAGGTTGAGCCTCTGCCTATCGATCCCGATTTCCGGAAGACCAACCGATATTGGCTATTCGCGCTTTATCCGATTCTGGCGCCGGAAAACGATCGCGGCGGCGGATTTATCCGCTATCGCTACCAGAATCCCAGCAAGGGCGACGATATATGGGATTGGAATCCTGGGACGCGGCGAGTGCGCCGGCTTAACGAAGGTCTGATGACCGACGCGGTGAACAACGGCGGAAATCCGACTGACTATGACCCCGATCACTATTCAGGATTCAACGCAAAGATCGAGGAGTACAACTACAAGTTCCTGGGCGAGAAGACGATGTTGGCATCGGTGAACGCCGCCCATTCGCCCGAGATCACCTGCCAGACCGACGGCGGCGGCAGCGCGTGCCCTGAGAATTGGGAGATGCGGCAACTGTACATCGTGCAGACCGCGCCGCGATGGAATACTAACAACCGCCAGGCGCTGCATTCCAGGTCGATCCTCTACATCGACAGCGAAGTCTGGTTCGAACCGTACGTCGATGAGTACGATGTGAGCGGACAGCTCTGGCAGAATCACATCTACTGGCTGACCTATCGCGATCGGCCAGTGCCGGACGCGCGAGTGGCGATTTATCCGTTCAAGCGCGCGTTCGTGGTCGGCGCATCCGCGACCGATGTGCAATCCGGGCAGGCTACGATGTGTTATCTGCCGGGTCAGCACACTCCCGAGCGCGAATGCTGGTACATCAACATGGGCGCCGTGGGACGCGACTTCTTCACGACCCAGGCGATGGTCCGTGCGGCTCCATGAGCAAGTTCCGCGACTTGAGACCGGTAGCTGACAGCTAGGCTGTCAGCATCGGTTCGACGAGAGGGCCGGCAAAGCCTGAAAAGGCTGCCGGCCTTCGTTTTTTCGACAGTTCGATCATGCCTCGCCTGCATGTACCAAATCGGGGCGAGTGCTCATCGCCGACATTCAATTGTGACTAAAAGTGATACCGGCAAGCTATGAGTGACTTGAAATCGTTTGCATTCTCACTTGCGGCATCTGGTTTGCTTTATGGCGATCAAGCCCGACAGAAAATGCCTGGAACGATGAACATCAAGCTGAGTACTTCGCAGCGCAGGCCGGCGTTGGCGAGAACCATCGAGCTTGACCCCGCCGATGTCCCAATTCCGGACATAGGGGTGAACGATCCGACACTCGCGGCGGTCTCGACGGCACAGCAGGAAATCGCGTTCCGGCGGCGGCTGGAGGAAAGCGAGACGACGCTTGGAAGGGTGCTCGACACGAGTCCAGACGCGATCGTGATCATTCGCGTCCGCGATCTCAAGTTCCTCTACGCCAACGAGCTGTTGTTGCGCCGGGCAGGCATGAGCAAGGCGGAATTTCTCTCGCTCAAAAGCGGCGACAAGCCGTTCTGGGCCGATCAGGCGGCGCGCGGCGAATTCTGGACGCGCATCGAGCGCGACGGCGTGGTCCACAACATGGAAATCGACTTTCGCGCCCGCGACGGAAGTCCGCTTCCCTCGCTGAACTCGTCGGTTCGCACCGAGATAAATGGCGAACCATGCGTGATCTCGTTTTCGCGCGACATCAGCGAGCTACGGCAGAAGGAGCGCGAACTCAAGGAAGCTCGCGAGAACGCCGAGGCCGCGCGCGAGCAGGCGCTTGCGGCCTCGCGCGCCAAGAGCGAGTTCCTTTCCAGCATGTCGCACGAAATCCGTACCCCGCTGAACGCGATCCTCGGGATGGCTGACATGCTGGCCGAGACCGAAACCACTCCTGAACAGCGGCACTATGTGCAGATGCTGGTGAGCAACTCGAATGCGCTGCTCGCGCTGCTGAACGACATTCTGGATCTGGCGAAAATCGAAAGCGGACGCATGCATCTTGAGAGCGTGGAGTTCAAGCTGCGGGAAGTTATCGAGAAAGCGACCGAGACGGTAGCAGTTCGCGCGCATGAGAAAAATCTCGAGCTGCTGGTGCGGATTTCGCCCGGTACGCCGCCGGTCGTAATCGGCGATCCGCTGCGGCTCAGGCAGGTGCTGATCAATCTTCTCGGCAACGCGATAAAGTTCACCAGGGCCGGCGAAGTTTCGGTGAGCGTCGAGCCCGAATCCGAGAGCGCGCAGCCCGGCACGCTTGCGTTCTGCGTGCGCGACACCGGCATCGGTATCGCGCCGGACAAAATTGCAACCCTGTTCTCGGCGTTCACCCAGGCCGACTCCTCGATTACCCGAAGGTATGGCGGGAGCGGACTCGGGCTTGCGATCGTTCAGCGGCTCACGCAGTTGATGAACGGGCGCGTATGGGTCGAGAGCACGCCAAACGTGGGAAGCGCGTTTCATTTCACCGCCCAGCTTGGCGACACGTCCGCTCTGGAAGCAGATGTGGACCTAGCCGGGAGGCTCCGCGGCAAGCTCATCCTGATTGGTGATCACAATCCGTCAAGCAGCGAGATCTTGCGCGAGTCGCTGGAAGTGATGGGCGCGGAGGTAGCGGTTGCGAGCTCGGGCGACGATGCGGCGCAGGCGGCTGTGGCCGGCATGAAGCGCGAGCGCGGGTTCGACGCGATCCTGCTGAACAGCAGAATCGGCGCGCGCGGCGGATTCGAAATCGCCGCTCGGATGGCGAGGCTCGGAATCAATCGCCGCTCGATCGTCATGATGCTGCGGACCGACGAAATCACGCGGATGGGCAATTTCCGGGGCGCATGGATCGCGAAGCCGGCGAGCCAGGACGATCTTGCCGCCGCGATTGAGCGCGCAAGCACGAGCGGCGCCGCGCGCGCCACTGGCTCAAAGTCAATCTCCGCGCCGGCCCGTGGCGCCGCGCTCGCGGCGCCTTCACGGGCTGAATCCGAACGTGCGCTGCGAATCATGCTGGCGGACGATTCGCAGGACAATCGGATCCTGATTCGGGCCTACCTGAAAAACACGCCGCATCATCTGGACGAGGCCGAGAACGGACGCGTGGCGTTGACCAAGTTCATCGCGCGGCCCTACGACGTGGTGCTGATGGACATTCAGATGCCTGAGATGGACGGCTACAGCGCGACTCGCGCAATCCGCCAATGGGAGCATCAAAGCGGTCATCATCGCACGCCAATTCTGGCGCTGACCGCGTCGGCTTTGGACGAAAACGTGGAACGTTCGAAAGAAGCGGGATGCGACGCGCATATCGTCAAGCCGGTGAAGAAAGCGGTCCTGCTCGAAAGTATCAGGGCGGCGATCGGCGAGCCTGCATAAACAGGCCGCCGGATTCCTCGCGCGCCGGGACGACTCAGACGCGCGGGAATGACAGACAGGACGCGCCACGGTCACGCGCGCGATCAGTCGGCTTGTGTGACTTTTGCCTTGCGCGCCTGGTCGGGACTGATCCATCCCTGCTGCGCGAAGTACTGCGACATGTAGTTGGAAATCTGCTCAGCGGTCTTATTCGACAGAAAGGTAACCGTCGAGCTATAGCTCTTTGCGCCGCCTACTCCCGCGTTCGCGGCCACCATCCCGGCGGTCGCCCCGCCCTGCGCTGCCGCTCCGGCGCCCATCGTAAGCGCCGCACCGGGAATATGGCCGCTGTCGGCATGGGTAGTGAAGTCAAGCACCGGCTGCCGCGCGCCGTCGTTGATTCGATAAACATTCACCTGGGTATCGAGCTTGGAGGCTCCCGCCCCGAACCCGATGACGAGGCGACGCAGGCGGTTGCCTTCATCGACGTTCACGAATTTCCCGGTGACGAGCAGGTCGCCATTGGCGAGCTGAGTCGCATTGTCGGCGCGAACCACGGTGAAGCCAAGGTCACCGAGCTGCTTGGCGGTCTCGGCACCGAGAGCGTCGGCGGCTTCTTCGCCAATCTTGTCCTGACGCTGCTCGGCGCTGCTGCTCGAGAGCGCATTCATCACCCTTGCGCCAGGCGCGGAACTCTCAGTTATCTGCGAGGGCTGAAAGGCGAAGTTCTGGAGCACTATTCGCGCCGGGCGCGACGATGCGACCGTGCTGGCCGGCGTCGATGGTCCGGGAGTCACGGACGCGCCGGCGCATCCAGTGATAGCGATCGCCAATGCCGCAAGCGATGCGTGGAAAATTCGCAGAGTTCGAAACCAGCCGCGCAAAAGTGAGATCATTGTTCCCCTCCCCGCACGAGCAACCGCCGCGCGCGTGCTCGGCACACGATAGCAGCAATCGCGATGCGAGTAACTGGCAGTCGCAGCTAGGGCAGAAGGTCGCGAGTTGAGAAGAAGAACGCGACTTCGCGGGCGGCGGTTTCCGGTGCGTCCGATCCGTGAACCGCGTTAGCTTCGATATTCTGGCCGAACGCCTTGCGAATGGTTCCGGGGGCGGCCTTGGCGGGATCGGTCGCGCCCATCAGGTCGCGCCATCTGGCGATCGCATTGTCGGCTCCCAGAGCCATCACTACCACCGCTCCCGAGGTCATGTACTTACACAGATCGTTATAGAAAGGACGCTCTTTGTGAACGTCGTAGAAGAGAGCCGCATCGGCAGCGCTCAGATGAAGCTTGCGCATCGCGCGGATTTTAAGCCCTTTGACCTCGATATGCTTGATTATGTCGCCGGTGAGGCCGCGCGAGACCGCGTCGGGCTTGATTATCGCAAGCGTGGTTTCCATATGCTCCAGTATCGATGTTCTTCCGGTATTTATGCTGCGGCAACGCGGCCGGTTAGTTCGATTTGCCGTCGAGCACCCGCTTCATCGTCGAGCCGAGATCGGCCGGACTCATCGCGACCGCGATTCCTGCCGCCTCGAGGGCGGCAATCTTGTCGGCCGCGGTGCCGCGTCCGCCGGAGATTATGGCGCCAGCATGGCCCATCCGCCGGCCCTTGGGAGCGGTCTGGCCGGCGATAAACGCGACTACCGGTTTCTTAAAGTGATGCTTTACATAATCGGCGGCTTCCTCTTCGTCGGTTCCGCCAATCTCGCCAATCATGATTACCGCGTCGGTAGCAGGATCATCGTTGAACAGCGCCATCGCCTCGGTGTGGCTGGTTCCGATAATCGGGTCTCCGCCAATTCCGATGCAGGTCGACTGCCCGATGCCGAGCTGGGTGAGCTGATACACCGCTTCATAGGTCAGCGTGCCCGAGCGCGATACCACTCCGACCCGGCCCGGTTTGTGGATATAGCCGGGCATGATGCCGATCTTGCACTCGCCGGGCGTGATGATGCCCGGGCAATTGGGGCCGATAAGCCGCGACTTCGAACCCTTGAGATAATGCTTCACCTTCACCATATCGAGGACGGGAATATTTTCGGTGATGCAGATGATGAGCGGCATCTCCTCGGCAATCGCCTCAATAACCGCATCGGACGAGAAGGCAGGCGGCACGTAGTTGATGACTGCGTTCGCGCCGGTCGCGCGCTTAGCCTCGGCCACAGTGTTGAAGATCGGAATTCCCTCGAAGCTGGTGCCGCCCTTGCCGGGCACGACGCCGCCGACCATCTGAGTGCCGTATTCCTTGCACGCGCGGGTATGCAACTGTGCGGTCGCGCCGGTGATGCCCTGAGTGAGGACGCGGGTGTCTTTGTTTACCAGGATACTCATTACCTACGCTCCCACCCCGATAGCCTGAGTGACCCGGCGCGCGGCGTCGGCCATATCAGCCGCGGCGATCACCTTGATTCCCGACTCGGCAAGAATCTGCTTGCCTTTGTCGACGTTGGTTCCCTCCATTCTGACCACCAGCGGCACGCTGAGCTTGACCTGCCGCGCGGCTTCGACAACGCCCTGGGCCAGCACGTCGCATCGCATGATTCCGCCAAAGATGTTGATGAGCACGGCTTTCACGCGCGAGTCGCTGAGCAGGATGCGAAATGCGGCGGCGACTTTTTCGGTGTTGGCGCCGCCGCCGACATCGAGGAAATTCGCTGGCTCGGCGCCATAAATCTTCACGATATCCATCGTCGCCATGGCAAGCCCCGCGCCATTAACCATGCATCCGATATTGCCGTCCAGATGCACGTAGCTCAGATCGTACTTGGCGGCCTCGGTCTCGCCGGGGTCCTCCTCATTGGGATCGCGCAGCTCGCGGATATCGGGATGGCGAATCAGGCCGTTATCATCAAACGACATCTTGGCATCGAGGCAGACGATGCGGTTATCCTGGGTCACGACCAGCGGGTTGATCTCGATAAGCGACGCGTCGGTTTCGATAAACGCTCTGTAGAGCGCGGACAGAAGCGTGGCAAACAGGTTTACCTGCTTGTCCTTGAGCCCAAGCTTGAAGGCGATCTTGCGCGACAGGTAGGGCGACAGTCCAATCAGCGGGTTGATGGTCTCGGTTACGATCCGGTCGGGAGTTTTGGCGGCAACTTCCTCGATCTCCATGCCGCCCTCAGTGCTCGCGATAATCGATACCGCAGCGGCTTTGCGATCCACCAGCATCCCGAGATAGAGCTCGCGCGCGACAGCGCTTGCCTCCTCAACGTAGACGCGGCGGACGAGGCGCCCTTCGGGACCGGTCTGATGAGTGACAAGGCGTTTGCCCAGCAGGCCATCGGCGAAGGCTTTCGCCTCCTGTGGCGAGGAGACGAGCTTGACGCCGCCGGCCTTGCCGCGGCCTCCAGCATGGATCTGCGCCTTGACCACGGCTTTCGGCACCTTGAGTGCGCTAAACGCCATCGCGGCTTCGTCGCCGGTGGTGGCGGGCTGCCCGTTTGGGACCGCCGCGCCGAAGCTGCGGAGAATATGCTTTGCCTGAAATTCGTGAATATTCATCAGTTGGTGCTCGCCGGAAATTCGCGGCGTAATCGGCGCCGCGCCTGGTGCGCCGCAATCAAGCGGCCGCGCGACTCACTTGGTGAACAGGTCGCGTATCCATTTGCGCGAGACCTGCCCTCCGACCGACGCGATCGCGGTGGTCAGAGGAATTTCCTTGGGACAGACCTCGACACAATTCTGCGCGTTGCCACAATCAGCGACTCCGCCCTCGTCCATCATCGCGGCCAGCCGCTCATCCTGATGCATCTTGCCGGTCGGATGCTGCCCGTGCAGATAGACCTGGCCGATAATCGCGGCACCACGGAACTTGGAATGGCTGTTAACCTGCGGGCACGCCTCGAGACAGCATCCGCAGGTCATGCAGCGCTGGAATAGATAGCTGAACTGCTGGATATCGGGCGCCATGCGCGGTCCGGGGCCGAGATCGTAGGTGCCGTCGATCGGCGTCCATGCGTGCGCGCGGCGCAGCGACTCGAACATCGAGGATCGATCGACCATCAGGTCGCGCACCAAGGGAAACTTGGTCATCGGTTCGACCGTGGTCGGATTCGGCAGCTTCTCGGCAAGCGCGCTGCACGCCTGCCGCACGCGTCCGTTGATCACCATGGTGCAGGAGCCGCAAACCTCTTCGAGGCAGTTGGCGTCGAACACCGGAGCGGTGGTGCGCTTGCCCTGGCGAGTGATCGGATTGCGCCGAATCTCCATCAGCATCGAAATGACGTTGTGATGCGGCTTGTATTCGAGCTCGAACTCGTCCCAATGACTTTCGGCCTTGGGCGATTCCTGCCGTTTTACTCTAAGAATGAAAGTTTCTGCCACCGGGCTCGCGTCCTCTTTTAGCAGCTCTTGAATTATGCGGCTTTTTCGGCCGGCTTTTCTTCAGTCGCCTTCACCTTGCTGTCGACGTCGTAGCGGCGCGCGCGCAGTGGAAGCAGACTGGTATCGATCGGCTCATAGGTGAAAGTCGGTCCGTCACTCGACCAGTGCGCCTGAGTGGTTTTGAGCCAGTTGTCATCGTCGCGTTCCTGAAAATCGGGCTTGTAATGCGCGCCGCGCGACTCGTTGCGATTGAGCGCGCCGATCGTGATCGGACGCGAGAGTTCGAGCATGTTCCATAGCTGGCGAACGAACAGCGCTTCCTGGTTTGCCCACTTGCCCTTGTCCGCCAGTCCGATATTGGCGTATCGCTCCTTCAGCTCCAGGATCTTGTCATCGGTTTTCTTGAGCCGATCGTTGTAGCGAACCACGGTTACGTTCTCGGTCATCGTCTCGCCCAGCTCGCGCCAGAGCGAGAATGCGTTCTCGCGCCCATCGAGGCTGAAGATCCTATCGATCGATGCGCGCTGCCGATTGGTTTCGAGTTCGTGCGCGCGCCCAAGCACCGGGCTCTGGTGCCCCTTGGCGTACTCGATCATCATTGGCGCTCCGGTCTGGCCGCCATACATGCACGAAAGCAGCGAATTCGCCCCGAGACGATTCGCTCCGTGATACTGGAACTCGCATTCGCCGGCGGCGAACAACCCGGGAATGCTGGTCTGCTGATGATAGTCGACCCACAGCCCGCCCATCGAATAGTGCATCGCGGGGAAAATCTTCATCGGCACCTTGCGCGGATCCTGGCCGACAAATTTCTCGTAGATTTCGAGCACGCCTGAGACTTTGCGATTCAGTTCCTCGGGATCGACATGGCTTACGTCAAGATAGACGAGCGGCTGCCCGTCCACGCCGAGCTTCATATCGAAGATGACGCGGAAGATCGCGCGGGTTGCGATGTCGCGCGGAACCAGGTTGCCGTATGCTGGGTACATCTCTTCAAGGAAGTACCACGGCTTGCCGTCGCGATAGGTCCATACCCGGCCGCCCTCGCCGCGAAGTGATTCAGAGATCAGGCGGTTCTTGTCCTCGCCGGGAACCGCGGTGGGATGGACCTGAATGAACTCGCCGTTGGCATAGATCGCGCCCTGCTGATAGACGGAGCTGGCGGCGGATCCGGTGTTGATAAGCGACTGGGTGGAGCGGCCGAAGATAAGGCCGGGGCCGCCGGTCGCGATCATCACTGTATCCGCGGCGAAGGCGCGAATCTCGAGTGAGTGAGTGTCGATCGCGACTACGCCAACGCATTCGCCCGACTCGTTCTGCACGATCGAGAGCATCTCCCAGGCCTCGAACTTGCGCACCAGGCCTTCCACTTCGTAGCGGCGCACCTGCTCGTCAAGCGCGTAGAGCAACTGCTGGCCGGTGGTTGCACCCGCATAGGCAGTGCGGTGATGCTTGGTGCCGCCGAAGCGGCGGAAATCGAGCAGGCCTTCGGGCGTCCGATTGAACATCACGCCCATGCGATCGAACAGGTAAATGATCGAAGGCGCCGCATCGCACATCCCCTTGACGGGCGGCTGATGCGCCAGAAAGTCGCCGCCATAGACGGTGTCGTCAAAGTGAATCCACGGCGAGTCGCCCTCGCCTTTGGTGTTGACCGCGCCGTTGATGCCGCCCTGCGCGCATACCGAATGGGAACGCTTGACCGGCACGATCGAGAACAGCTCGACGTGTTCTCCAGCCTCCGCGAGCTTCATGGTCGCGGTTAATCCGGCAAGCCCGCCGCCAATAACTATGTGAGTTCCAGGCATAAACTCCTATCCCCCTACACCGGTGCGCGAAATGAAATCAGGATGACGACGCTGACGATCGCCAGCACCACGAACAGCGCGTTGCAGAGGCGATTCACCAGCGACTGCGACCGCGGGCCGCCGACTAAACCCCAGGTGATCGTAAAGGTGAAGATGCCGTTGGTAAGGTGGTAAACGCAGGCGAGCGTGCCGATTATGTAAATCGCAAAGATCACCGGATCCATCATGTAGGCATGCATCACGGCGTAATTGGTTTCCCTTCCCGTCATGTAGAACCATCCGCGGGTGGTGAAGAAATGGAACAGGATAAAGATCAGAGCGAGAATTCCGGTGACGCGCTGCAGAGTGTACTGGAGGTTGCGCTCGTACGCATAGCCGGCGTTGTTCGGCGCGGAGGTCGCGATAATCACCAGGCCGTAGATCATATGGTACAGAATCGGAATCCACAGGATCACCGCCTCGATCACAATCTCGAACGGCAGGCCTCGGGTGAAAGCGGTTTCGCTCCACCACGCGGCGGCGCCGCGCACCACGTATCCATTTTCGAACAGATGGAACAGCAGGAATCCGCCAATCGGGATGATGCCGGATATGGAGTGGAGGCGGCGCAGCAGCCAATGCCGCTCGCCAGCCGTCATGCCGGTGAATTCCGGCGCCCGCGCAGTCGCTGCTTCGCCCATGATTCTCTTCTCTCCGCTGCTTAGCGATTGCCCGCAGCGATCACCTTATCCATCGCGTCAACCAGTTCCTTCACATGCGCAACCGAACCGTCAAACGCCTTTTTTTCGCCGGGGGTGAGCGCGATTTCCACGATCCTTTCCACTCCGCCGGCGCCGATCACTACCGGCACTCCGGCGAACAGGCCCCGCACGCCGTACTCGCCTTCCAGATAGGCGGCGCAGGGCAGAATTTCACGCTTATCGCGGATGTAGGCGTCCACCATGCGGAATACCGCGGTTCCGGCCGCATAGTAGGATGAGGTCTTCATCAGGTTTACGATTTCACCGCCGCCGCCGCGAGTGCGTTTCTCGATTTCTTCGAGCCGCGTTGGGGATATCAGCTTTTCGACCGGCTGCCCGCCGACAGTGGTGTAGCTGCGCACCGGAACCATGTCGTCTCCATGCCCACCGAGCACCATCGCGCTGACGCTTTCGACTGACGTCTTAAGCTCCATCGCGAGAAAAGTCCGGTAGCGCGCCGAGTCGAGCACGCCCGCTTGTCCGACGATGCGATTTTTGGGAAATCCGGTGACGCGCTTGAGCTGCGTCACCATCGCGTCCAGCGGATTGGTCACGGCGATAATAAACGATTTCGGCGCATGCGCTTTGATTGCGGCGCCGACATCGTTCATCACCCCGGCATTGATTTTGAGCAGGTCGTCGCGGCTCATTCCGGGCTTGCGCGGCGATCCTGAAGTCACCACGCAGCAGTCAGCGCCGGCTATATCCTTGATATTGGTGGTGCCGATAACCTCGGCGTCAACTCCGACCACCGGCGCGCTCTCGGCCATGTCGAGCGCTTTGCCCTGCGGCAGGCCGTCGATAATGTCGTAGAGGACGATATCGCCGAGGCCGCGCAGGAAACACAGATGAGCACAGGTCGCGCCGACATTTCCCGCACCAATAAACGCGATTTTCTTACGAGCCACGCCGATAGATACCGCCTTCGGTCAGGTTTTCTTCCTGAAGTATAGCTTATGCCAGGATTACAGCAAATCAGGCCGGCTTAAGCTGCGCGATCCCCTTCACGCAGCCCGCCCGCGCCTCTGGCGTGGAGTTAAATAGCAACGTTCGATTAGGAAGTGAAGCCGACGACGACGATGATATCGAAGCGACTTGCCGCGAACCGATTTCGCACCAGCGGCAATTGCATGAAGCGAGCTACACTGCGGCGCGCGCTTCGATTAGTTTTGCTGTACATTTCTGTCGCTTTCGCCACCGCGGAACCCAATGCTTCCCTTCACTACCGCAAGACTGCTTGGCCATCCGGCGTGCGATGACGACTTCGCGAGTCTGCGGATACTCCACGAAGACCCGCGCGTGATGGCTACGCTAGCGCCTGACGGCAGGCCGCGCGACGCGCAGTTCACGCGCGCGATGCTCGCGCGGATGCGCTCGCATTGGGAGCGCCACGACTTCGGCGTATGGATGCTTACTCGCGCCGAGGACGGAATTTTCACGGGCTACGCCGGACTTCAGCACCTTCAGATCGATGGGGAGACGGAGATCGAGGTGATGTACGCAATCCGCGCTGACTTGTGGCGCCGCGGCTACGCAAGCGAAGCCGCGGCGGCATCGCTCAGCTACGGGTTCGCGACGCTCGGCGCCGCGAGCCTCGTCGCGATCACGCTGGTGAACAACCACGGGTCACGGGCAGTCATGGAGCACTGTGCGATGCGCTATGAGCGCGACATCGAACATGCAGAATTGCCGCACGTGCTGTATCGCATTACCGCGGCGGAGTTCGGCGGCGCAAATGTGGGCGGTCACGCGTAGTGCAGCCAGCGTATCACCTCCTGCACCGTCGGGCGCTTGCCATACATTAGTATCCCCACTCGATAAATTCGCGCCGAGACCGCGATCGCGAGATAGGCGGTTGCGGCAAGCACCGCGACCGAGAGCGCGACCTGCCAGATCGGCGGATGCCCAATAGCCATCCTCGCGTACATCAGAACGGGCGAGGTCAACGGAAATATCGATCCGGCGACGATAAGCAGCGATGAGGGCCGCGCTATGGCGACGTTCAGCAATGCGGCGGTCGCGATTAGCGGCAACATGATTATGAAATTCCACTGTTGCGCTTCATCGCTTGAATTGAACGCCGCGCCGACCGCCGCGTACATCGCGCTGTAGACCAGATAGCCGAGTACATAGAAGATCACGAACCAGACCAGCGTGCCGATTCCGAAGCCCATTGCAACGATGGTGCTGAACGCGCCTGGAATCTGCGACGCGAACAGAGCGCCCAGGATCGCCCATGCCGTAACCTGCGTCACACCCAGCGCACCGATTCCCAGCACCTTGCCCGCCATCAGCTCGCCCGCAGTGGTGGAGCACATCAGGACCTCGGCCACGCGGGAGTTTTTTTCCTCCAATACCGCTCGCATCACCATCACGCCGTAGGTAAGGAGCGAGAAGAACATCACCATCATCAGCACGACAACCGCGGCAAGTCTGGATTCCTTGTGTCGTGAGGGTGCTACCTTCACAGTGACAGTTTTGAAATCGACGATATTGAAAATTCGCGCCGCGGACGTTTCAGGCAATCCATGCCGCGTCATCCATCCTTCGGTCGCGGCAAGCCATACCGCATACTTCAGCTCCGTAGCCGGCCCGTCGCCGAGAATCGAATCCGGACGCGTGAACTCCGCTGTCACCGGCATCCGTGCGCCATCGGAGATCGTCACGTAGCCGTCGATTTGGCCCGAGCGCACCTGCGCCGCGAGCGACTTGCTCGATGGGGCGGCTGCCAAGTGATCGGCAATCTGAAACTCGCCCGGATATTTGTCGTCCAGGGCGCGAGCTACATCGGCGTTGAGCGCCGTATCGGGTCCAGCAATTGCGATTTTCCAGCGCCTGGCGGGCGCGGTGCTCAATCCAGAGATCCGCCTTGCGGCGACTGTCGGAAGCCAGATAATCGCGACAAATATCGC
This sequence comes from Candidatus Binataceae bacterium, assembly GCA_030041155.1. Taxonomy (GTDB): domain Bacteria; phylum Desulfobacterota; class Binatia; order Binatales; family Binataceae; genus JBARDN01. Next base: position 43,244 of record JASHOJ010000120.1, read on the forward strand.
CGGCAGCACGAGAGTCGAGAAGATAAATGAAAGAGTGGGAACTCGCTGCAGGTATTCGTGCCGCGCGAACAGGAGCGCGTTGCGGATCGGGATGATTCTCGCCCCCTCAGGCATCGCGACGCCCTACTCGGTCGATAAAGATCTGTTCCAGCGAAGGTTCCATCAGCTCGAAGCGCGAAAGGCGCGCCGCCGCTGACACCTCGCGCAGCAGCTCCTGAGAATCAGCGCCCGGCTTGAGCCCAACTTCCAGATAGTTGCCGTAATCGTTTCGGCTGTCGATCAGAGGGCTGTCGGCGAGCAGGCCGGGCGGCCCCTGATATTCGATCTGGACAAAACGCTTTCCGTAATTCGATTTGATCTCGCGCAGGCCGCCCTCCACTACCACGCGTCCGTGATCGACCAGGCAAATCGCATCGCACAGCTTCTCCGCGTGGTCCATCCGATGGGTCGAAAGCACGATTGTGCGGCCCTCGCGCTTGAGCTCAAGCAGGATCTCCTTCAGGGAGTTCGCGTTCACCGGATCGAGGCCGGAGAACGGCTCGTCGAGTACAATCAGGTCGGGCTCGTGAATCAGCGCGGCGGCAAACTGGATCTTCTGCTGCATCCCGCGCGACAGCTCTTCAACTCGGCGCGAAATCCATTCTTCAAGGCCGAGGCGAGCCGTCCATTCGCGCGCGCGCCTGAGCGCGTCGGAAGCGCCGAGACCCGCAAGCTCGCCCAGAAGCATCAGATTGTCGCGCACCGTCATCCGGCGGAAGAGGCCGCGCTCCTCGGGCAGGTAGCCGACGCGGCGCAACGCCGCGCGCGAGATCGGATTTCCGAAAATACGCACCGCGCCGGAATCGGGAATGACGATCCCGATCATCATCCGGATAGTGCTGGTTTTACCGGCGCCGTTTGGGCCGAGAAGCCCAAAAACTTCGCCGGAATTCAGGGCGAACGAAAGATTTTCGACCGCGACGGTGCTGTCGTATGCCTTGCGAACGCAGTCCAGATCGACGGTCGTGCCCACTTGAGCCTCACCGGAGTTTCATTCTGAAATTCTAGGTGGCCGTGAGAGCGCTGCCAAACCGGGGTTCGGCTAATACACCACCAGCTTCACCTGGCGCGTCGAGATGGTATCGGTATCGGGCGCGATACCGTTGAGCACGCGGAAGTGCTCGGCGCGATACTTGTCGAACTCGCAGCGCGCTGCGAGGCTCTTTACCGTATCTTTCTTGGTCGCGGAAACGCTCTTGATTCTTCGTGGCTTGAGCGCGGCGGCCTCGCTTGCGGATAAGAGCTTGAAGCTGGAAATGGTCTGCGCGAACGCGGGCGCAAGCTTCTCCGCCTGGTCGGCCGGCGCGATAAACCGGAACCGGTAGATACAGGCCGCCTCGGCGCGAATCGCAACCGCGCGCATCGTAATTTTTCCCTTGCGAGTATTGAGCGTCGCGATTGCGGTCGCCGCTTCCAGCCCGTTAACCTTGCCGCTACGCACTTCCTTCAGCTCCACGCCTTTCGCCCACACCTTCCGGATGTAAGCGGTCATCGCCAGTCCCGATTTTTCGGGCGCGCTGTCGAACACAATCATCGAGCCGCAGGGACCGCTCGCGTACACGTACTTCGGCGTGTCGAACAGCTCGAAACCCGGCGCGACCTCGAAGCGCAGGCGCAGTATCGGATGCTCGAATGCACGACCGCGGATAAATCCCTGCTCCGGCGATTCGCCGTACAGCATCCCGCCGATGCGCGCCAGGTACTCGGATCTGCGCACAATCGGATTTGAGACCTTCTGCAGGCTCGCCTCGGCGAGCGTCTGCCGATAGCGCTCGAGCGCGCCCGGATGGGTCGCGCGATAATCGAATTGATCGACTGAGCCGGCAGAACGCCCATCGATAAGCGCCTGAAGCTGGTCGTTCGATCTCATCGTGGTCAGAAATGAAGCCATCGCGGCCGGATCGTACCCGGCGCGCGCGACGTAGCGGATTCCGAGTTTATCGGCCTCCAATTCCGCTTCGCGCGAAGAGGCGCGCAGAAATCCGGTCGCGGCCATCTGCGGAAGGCCCAGCAGAATCGGCGCCACGACCGCCAGCGGAAGCATCGAGACCTGCGCGATCGTGTTGCGGACGCTGCCCTGCGCATGATGCATCGCGGCGACGTGGCCAACCTCGTGCGCCAGCACGCAGGCAAGCTCGGCCTCGTTGTTCATCAGCGCGAGCAACCCGCGGGTCACGTAGATATAGCCACCGGGAATCGCGAGCGCGTTCACGATCGGCGTGTTGAGGATCTGAAAAGTGTAGATGATTCCCTGGCGCTCGCTCTTGGCGGCGACGCGTTGCCCGATTTCGTTCACATACGAGGCAAGCGCGGGATCATTATATGCGCCGCCGAAAGCGGCGAGCACCTGCGGATTTTCGTCGGCACCGGCTTGCGACTCTTTTTGAGTGGTGCTGAAGCCGGTGAGACTATGGCCGCCGGTTGCCGGGTTCGCGGCGCATCCCGCCAGCGCTAAAGCAGCAGCCGCCGCTATCCCGGCGAAAATGCGCCAGCTTATGCGGCGCCAGTTTACAGACACAGGAGAGAACGGACGCGGCGATCAGATGTTGTCAACGATCGCCTTGCCGAATTCCGAGCACTTGAGCAGTTTCGCGCCGGTCATCAGACGCTCGAAATCATAGGTGACGGTTTTGTTCGCGATCGTTTTTTCGAGACCGCGAATGATTCCGTCAGCGGCTTCCTGCCATCCCATGTGCTCGAACATCAGCACGCCCGAAAGGATCACGGATCCAGGGTTTACCTTGTCCTGATTCGCGTACTTGGGCGCGGTTCCGTGAGTCGCCTCGAAAATCGCGTGGCCGGTGATGTAGTTGATGTTCGCGCCCGGCGCGATACCGATGCCGCCGACCTGCGCCGCAAGCGCGTCGGACAGGTAGTCGCCATTCAGGTTCATGGTCGCGAC
>JASHOJ010000121.1 GCA_030041155.1 Candidatus Binataceae bacterium
TGGAGCTGGGCTGCGTGAGAAAGCTGAGCCGGGAGCTCGCCGAACGGGGGATTGTCTCCAAGCTCCGGGTATCGAAGAACGGTAACCAGTCCGGAGGGCTCTGGTTCTCGCGGGGAGCGCTGTATGAGCTGTTGGCCAATCCGATTTATATCGGCGAGATCCGCCACAAGCAGGAACGCCATCCCGGTCTGCACGACGCCATCGTGCCACGCGAGCTCTGGGACAAAGTGCAACAAAGACTGAAGCAGAACGGAGCGCGTTGCCGCGGAACCCCGAGCCGATCGATAACGAGCCCTCTTGCGGGAAAGCTCTTCGACGCCGACGGTGAGCCGCTCTACGTGCAGGGCGCGGCCAAAGGCAACCGGCGCTATCGCTATTACGTCTCCAAATGCCTGGTCAACGGAGGCGCCGCCGACAATGGAACGGGCTGGCGTCTGCCGGCACCGGAGATTGAGCGCGCGGTGGCTAGTGCCGCGCGCCAGGTCCTGAGCGATCGCGCGGGCCTCCTCGAAGCGCTTGAGAAGTCGGAAATCGAATCGCCCGACGCGAAGGCCACGCTCGAGGCGAGCGCGGCTCTCGCCGGGCGTCTGGCGAAAGCCGCCTATGCTGCCGCCTGCCCGGTCGAGCTGGTTGAGCGGGTCGAGCTGCGCGATGACCGCATATCGATAACTCTGGGAATCCAAGTGCCATGCCTCAGGGCAGGCGTTAAAACTACTAGCCTCCTAAAACTCTCCCGCTTCCTGCCCGTAAAGATGAAACGGCGCGGGGTAGAGAATCGAGTCATAGTCGCGGCCGGTGGCGATCTTCCAAGGAAAGCGGACCCGGCGCTGCTCAAGGCGGTAGCGCGGGCCAGGGCGTGGTTCGACGAGCTGGCCTCGGGCCGAGTGCACTCGTTTGGCCAGGTCGCGCAGCGCGAGGGTGTCACCCGGCGCTATGTCGAGCGCCTTTCGCGCCTGGCATTTGCTGCACCCGCAATCGTTGAGGCTATCTGCCAGGGGTGCCAACCCACCGACCTGAGCGCCGAGACGCTGCTCAAGCGGATCGACCTCCCGCTTGATTGGTCCGCGCAGCGCAAGCTCCTGGACCTCTGAGCTTCCGAGTCGCAAACCCGCGCCCTCAGCCTCGCGCCTTCCGAAGCGAACCGAATTTTTTTCGCGCGGAGAAAATCGACCCTGAATCTGGAGAATCAGTGCTTAATCTGAGCTCTCTGGTGCCCGTCGGCATCAAGAGCGCCACGTGGCGCGCGCATTTCGCGTAGCCTTTAGTGAGTAGGTAAATACTCCAGACTGTGTGGCGGAGAGGGGGGGATTCGAACCCCCGGAACCACAAGGGTTCACGTGATTTCGAGTCACGCCGGTTCAACCAGACTCCCGAACCTCTCCGCGACCCGGTCAGCATTTATGTTTACGATCTGACAGTCAAGCAAACCATGCGCCCTGCCCGATTCCCGCGCTTGATGCCGATGCCCTCGCGGCTATGCTGGCGCATTCTCGCGCGTTCCGCCTCCGCGTCTGATCTGATAGGCTCGCATACAGCCATACCGCCGCGACACGCGCTCCGAGGCTATCCGCGATGCCGGACATATCAGAACGGATCACCACCACCCTCGAGACAATCTATCAGCGCTCCTATACCGTCGACGCGCCCGACCTGCGCCGCCTCTATGAAAACGCAAAGCGCGATCAGTGGAACGCTGCGCGCGATATCGATTGGTCGCGACCGGTCGACTATGACGCGGGTATTTTCGCTGACGAGCTGATCGACGGCTTCGGCACTCCAGCTCTCGCGCGGCTCGACAAAAAGCATCTGGCCGAGCTGAACATCGAGTTCTCTTCGTGGCGGCTTTCGCAGCTTCTCCACGGTGAAGAGGGCGCGATGCTCGCGTGCAGCCAGTTGGTCGACATGGTACCGGGCAATGACGCGAAATTCTTCCAAGCGACCCAGGTGGTCGATGAAGCGCGCCACACCGAAGTTTTAAGCCGCTATCTGCTGGATAAATGCGGCGGACGAATCTATCCGGTCACGTCCAATCTGAAGACGCTGTTCGATTACATCCTCGGTCACGGCAAATGGTTCGTAAAAACCGTCGGCCTGCAGCTCCTGGCTGAGACGTTTGCGGTCGCGCTGTTCCGGATGCTCTCGGAGACGGCGAAGGACCCCCTGCTGCGCGACATCTGCAAGCGTATCCTGCAGGACGAATCGCGGCACATGGGATTCTCAGTGCTGAGCCTGCCCGATACGATCCGCGATCTTTCCACCGGCGACATGCGCGAGCTGGAAGACTTCACCCGCGAGGCGATTCTACTAGTGCTAACCGACCAGTTTCCGGCGGAAGCGTTCGAGGCGGTCGGAATGAATGCGGCGGAAATCGCGGAGGTCAGGCGGGCACGCAAGGAGATGGCGCGCGGCAGCGACTATGCGTACTTCCGCAAGCTCTTCAAGCGCGAGATGCATACCACCGTGGTCGCCAACATGAAAAAGGTCGGGCTTCTTAACGATCGCACCTCCGCGATGCTGCTGGAGATCGGCATCGACCCCGCGCTTGCCGCGCAGGCCGCCTGATGGCATCGGCACCGAGGCTCAGCCGGCGCGGCGGCGACTGGCGGGCGCAGCTTGGCGATCGGCTGGTTTCGGCGGAATTCGCCGCGGAGCAGATAAATTCCGGCGACCGGGTGTGCCTCTCGGTCGCGCAGGTCACTCCGTTCATGATGTGCGCCGCAATCTCGGCGCGGCTGATGGAAACCGATAACGTGGTGGTGAACCACGGCGCCGCGGTGCATGATTGGCGCTTGCCGGGACTCGGCGAACGCTTCCGGCTGCAATCGTTCTTCCTTTCTCCATACGATCGCGAGCTGTATTCCGACGGGCTCGCGGATTACACGCCGATTCAATATTACCGCGCCGGGCATCTGCCGCCCTCGCTCGATAATTTCAACGTCTATGTGATGACGGTGACGCCGCCCGACGAAAACGGATTCGTCAACTTTGGCGATAATCAGATCATGTCGAAGTTGCTGGCGCGCAACGCAAAGCTGGTAATCGCGGAGCTTGACAGCAAGTTGATTCGGGCGTGCGGCGATAATCAACTGCATATCTCCGAGATTGACTACTTCGTCGAGCGCACCATCGAGCTGCCGGAAATAACACTGCCGGTCCCGGCCCCGGAAGAGCAGCGGGTTATCGACACGATATGCGGCACGGTCGCGCGCGAGCTGATTCCTGACCGCGCGACAATTCAGGTCGGCGTGGGATCAACTTCGGGCGCGCTGATGCCGCATCTCAGAAATCACCACGATATCGGGATGCAGACCGAAGTGATTCCGTTGCATACCGCCCCTCTGGTACGCGACGGCGTCGTGACCGGCAAGTACAAGAAGATTTTTCCCGAGCTGGTGGTCGGAAGCGGATTCGCGCCGCTTACCCCGCGCGACGAGCTCGATTATGTCGACCAAAATCCCAAGTTTCAGCTTTACGACTTTAATTTCACCGACGATATCCGGGTAGTCGCGCGCGAAGAGGGGCTGATCGCGGTCAATAACGCGATGGCGGTGGACTTGACCGGTCAGGCAAACAGCGAATCCGTTGGTCCACGGATGTACAGCGGGACTGGCGGGCAAACCGCGTTTCTGACCGGTGCGTGCCTCGCCGGCGGCAAGACCGTGATCGTGCTGCCGTCAACCTCGATAGTGTCGGGAAAGCCGGTCTCTCGAATCATGCCCTCGCTCCTGCCCGCAAGCGTGGTGACCGCGCCGCGCGCGTTCGTGCATCACGTGGTCACCGAGTACGGAATCGCGAACCTGAAGGGAAAAACCCTGCGCGAGCGGGTAAATGAGATGATCGCGATCGCGCATCCTGATTTCCGCGCCGAGCTGCGCGCTGAATCCTCTCGCCTCTACAAATTCTAGACCATTCGAACGCTATTAGTTCTTCTCGAGGCAACGCTCTCGAGTTGAGTCGGTTCTATTCATGAATCGCTTCGTAAAATCTTCGTCTAACTCGAGGATTACAGCTCTTCAGTCAGCTACCGGTAGTTTTTGGCGAGCTGCTGCCGCACTCTCAAGAATGCGCGTTAAAGGGGCCTAGAATGCGTCAGAAAGCGTTGGCAACGCTTTTTGTGGGTGCGTTAAGGATCAAGCCGGGAACAACGCTTATACCGCGTTTGTCGCAATTTAGATAAAAGCGAAAAGACGGCGAACGGAGCTTACCTGATATCGATTTGCCTGATCGGTGCGCGTTCGCTAGGTGGGACGGGGCGCGTAAACCCCGGTGAATCCCGGCGGGCGCCATCCATTGTTCGCGCACGCCACGCAAGCGACGAATTGCTTGCGCCGCCCCTCTTCGACGCCAGCCAGAGCAACCGCGCTCTCGGTGGATACCGACTTTCCGCAGGCAACGCAGGTCGCCACCAGAGCTTTATTGTCCTTCGCCCTATCGCTCGGCATCGTACTTCCACGCAGATCGATTATGTCGGAAACATGCCGCGCGCGTTTTCGCCCAGGAGCTTGCGCCGCTGCTTTTCGCTGAGGCCGGACACGCTTTCGCGAATCAGGCGCGATGCTTCCAGAGTGGAATCGATATGGGGAAAATCCGATCCCCACAGCACGCGGTCCTCGCCCAGCAAATCCATCGTGGCGCCAATCGTGCGCTCTTCCGGTTCCGCGACCACCCAGATGTTGCGGCGGAAGTAGTCGGACGGCTTGAGTTTGGTGGGAAAAGTGAAGCCGAGATGCTGATACTTCTCGTCCATCCGATCCATGATGTACGGGGCCCATCCGC
>JASHOJ010000122.1 GCA_030041155.1 Candidatus Binataceae bacterium
TCGCTCGGCGGCTGGCTTGCGGCCGAGATCGGCATCCGTAATACGGCGCGCCTTGCCAGTCTGACGCTCATGGCGCCGGCGGGCGTCGCCCCTGAAGGCGAGCCCTATGGCGACATATTCCTGTGGACTCCGGAAGAGCACGCGCGGAATTCATTCTACGATCAGCGCTTCGCCGAGGAACGCATCCGAGCCTTGCCAAACGCCGACATCGATATCGCGCTGCAAAACCGGGCGGCGGCGGCACGCCTTGCATGGTCGCCGAGGCTGCACAATCCGCAGCTTGCACACTGGCTGCACCGTATCGATGTCCCGACGCTGATCGTGTGGGGCGAAGAGGACCGCATCTGCCCGTTTGCGTGCCGCCGTACCTTCCTCGCTAACATTCCCGGCGCGGAGCTTATGTCGCTTCCGCGTTCGGGCCATGCGCTTCATACGGAACGGTCGCAGGAGGTAGCGACCCGGCTCGATTCATTCTTCGCCTTGCCGAAGCGGCATCGGACGACGACATTGGCTCCATGAGCAAGGTTGGCATTCTCGTTGCCGCCGCCCTGTCGCTTTCCGTCCTTGCGGTCGCAGCCTATCTGTGGATGTCTCTCGGCGATGTCGAGGTGGGGGTTTCGGGCTATATCGCGCTCGTTGCGGGCGCGCTCGGGACGCTCGGTCTCGGGGCAGGCTTGATGACGCTAGTCTTCTACAGCCACCGAGCCGGATTCGACGATCGCGCAGGCGCGCGTCCCCTGAGCGAGGAAGATCCTTCTAAAGACGCACAAGAGCGCCAATGAGAGCGCCGCGAAAGCCTAGGCGAACCGCACGCGAAGACGGTCCTGACCCCATCGATCGTCATGTGGGCAAGCGCGTGCGCCTCGCCCGACTTGAAGCGGGCCTCAGCCAGGACGAGCTCGGGCGCGGGATCGGCGTGTCATTTCAGGCGGTGCAGAAATACGAGCAGGGCGAAAATCGCGTGAGCGCCAGCCGACTGTTCCGAACGGCGCAATTGGTTGAACAGCCCGTCTCGTTTTTTTTCGAAGGGCTCGACCACGAAGCACCCGCGGCCGACGTCGTGATGTTCCGACCAGAGGAACTCGATCTCGTTCGCCACTACCGCCGAATCGCGAGCAAGGAAGTCCGCGCGCGGTTGCTGCATTTGGCAAAGCGCATCAGTCATGAATCCGCCCGACCGTGAAACTGGCAACCAGGCGCTTCCGATACGCCATACCTTGCGGTAAAAACGGCCAACACTTCGAGGACCATGCACATGCCATGCCCATCGTCCCGCGTTATTGCTTTGGCTGTCGTCGCGGTCGCGGCGGAGACGTCAGCCGCGCAAGCGCTCGACAAGGTCGTCCTCGGAACGGACTGGAAAGCCGAGGCCGAGCACGGCGGATACTACGAGGCGTTGGCGGCCGGCATTTACAAGAAGCACGGGATCGATCTCGATCTCCGTCAGGGCGGTCCGCAAGTCAATCAATCGCAACTTTTGGCGGCCGGCCGGATCGATTTTAGCGTCGCCTCCAATTCCTTCATTCCCTTCAACTTCGTCAAGAACGACATTCCGATGGTGGCGGTGGCGGGTTTGTTCCAGAAGGATCCGGCCGTGCTGATTGCCCACGAGGGCGTTGGCAATGACAGCCTTGCGGCCTTGAAGGGCAAGCCGATCATGATCGGCGGCGACACGCGCGTCGGATGGTGGCTTTTCCTCAAAGCCAAGTTCGGCTTTATGGATAGTCAGATTCGCACTTACGACTTCAACATGGCGCCCTTCCTCGCGAATAAGGACGCGGTTCAGCAAGGCTATCTCACAAGCGAGCCCTACCTCATCGAGAAGGCGGGCGAAATGCCGAACGTCTTTCTGATCGCCGACCAGGGCTATACGAGCTACGCGTCGATCCTGGAAACATCGCAGAAACTCGTGCGCGAAAAACCCGACCTCGTGCGGCGCTTCGTCGATGCCAGCATCGAAGGTTGGTACGACTATATCTACGGTGATTCGAAGCCTGCGAACGATCTTATCAAGAGGGACAATCCTGAAGAGAGCGATGATCTGCTCACCTACGCCATAGGCAAGATGAAGGAGTACGGCATCGTCGACAGCGGCGACAGCGAGAAGGCGGGAATCGGCGCAATGACCGACGCTCGCTGGAAGGATTTCTTCGAGGTGATGTCCAAGGAAGGCCTCTATCCAAAAGACATGAACTACCGCGCTGCCTACACATTGCGTTTCGTCAATCACCGCGACGGCATGGAGCTCAAGAAATAGGCGTGGCTGCGGACACGGCGGCCGAGAAGTCGGGGCGCGCGCTGCTCTCGCTGGAACGTGTCGGGAAAGAATTCCACAACGGCACGGTCGCCCTTCAGCATGTCGATCTTGCGGTGGCGCCGGGTGCGTTCGTCAGCTTGTTGGGTCCGTCGGGCTGCGGCAAGAGCACGCTTCTGCGCATCGTTGCCGGGCTGACGCCGCCATCCTCGGGCCGTATCGTCTGGGGCATGGAGGGGCTTAAGAGTTCGGTCGGCTTCGTGTTTCAGGAGCCGACCCTGATGCCGTGGGCAAACGTGTGGGACAACGTGTATTTGCCGCTGCGCCTTGTCGGGCGGCCGCGACATGCGGTGCGCGAGCAGGTCGACGCCATCATCGAAGCTGTTGGCCTCGCGGCCTTCGCGGGCGTTTATCCGCGCGAACTGTCCGGCGGCATGCGTATGCGGACCTCGATCGCGCGCGCGCTCGTCACCGCGCCGCGGCTGCTGCTGCTCGACGAGC
>JASHOJ010000123.1 GCA_030041155.1 Candidatus Binataceae bacterium
TTCCGATTCCCATCGCGAACAGTCCAACTTTCATGATCACCTCGCGGCGCGGCTAGGGCTTTACAAATTTGAGCAGAAACCGATCGGTCTGGCCACGCTTCTTGAACACCAGCCACGTGCGATTGTCTTCGGGATGCCGCAGCGCGCTGGATTCGGCGGCGAGCTTAAAGCCGGCCTTCTCGATCTGCTCTTTGACCAGGTTCTCATCGATGCGATGCAGCGTCGTCGTGTCGCGCGCGCCGGAGCCCGCTTGCGCGCTATGATCGACGATTCCATACACCCCGCCTGGCTTGAGTGCGGTGAAAACCTCTCGATTTACCCTGGCGGTATCGATCTTCAGCCCGACCATGTCGTGATAATTCTCGTTGATGAGCACCAAGTCCAGCGAATTCGGCGGCACGGGCAAAAGATCGGGCGCATCGAAGGGCTTATCGACCTCAACCACGTTCTTGAGACCCTTGAGCCGTTCATGCCACTGCTCGCCGATCTTTTTGAAACGCGGCGGAATGGGACCATTCTGCGAATAGACCTTGCCGTTCGGTCCAACCACCAGCGACAGCAATTCGGTGCTCCATCCGCCGGCCGCCCATAGATCCGCGACCTTCATCCCCGGTTTCACACCCAGGAAGGCGAGGATCTGCTCGGGCTTGCGTCCCGCGTCGAGCGACCGGTCAGCGGCCGGACGATCGGGGGAATTGACCGCATTCTTGATGTAATTCGGAATTTGCGATTGAGGGATCGGCGGCGTCTCGACGATTGAGGGCGCAGCCGCCGGGCTTTGTGCATCAGCGCGGCGGGTCGAGCACGCTATTCCGATGAGAATTAACAAAGCCGCTGCGAGGGAAATTCTGATCTTCATTTGTCCTCCCGCGTATCTGGCCGCGCGCTCGAACAGCGCCGGACCGTGATTGTCGATGGCTCAATCCGGGATTGGTAGCACGAGGGCGTGCGATGGCAAAGCGAAAAGCAAAGTACATTCTCGCGTTTTCCGCGTCGTTCGCCCCAGCACTGGGTTGGTGCTATAGGCGTTCGCGGCTCCACAGGGAGAAGCGATTTGCCGGACATGACGAGTTAGAGCGGAGATGGCAATGAAAGGTCAGATGGTGCGATTGCGCGGCTACGAAAAATCCGACGCCGCCACGCTGGTCAAGTGGTTCTCCGATGAGGAAGTAACTGACCATATCGGCACAACCGCTTTTCCAGTGACCCGCGCGGCTCAGGAAAGAGCTATAGAAAGAACGCAGGCTCCGGACTCCGACGACAAAGGTTTCGCGATAGAAACCCTGGCCGGCGAGACTATTGGCGACTGCGGCTTGCGCGCATTCAACTGGATAAGCCGCAAGGCCGAACTCTATATCACGATCGGCGATAAGAGCTGCTGGAATCGCGGCTACGGAACCGACACGGTAAAAGTGTTGTTGAGGTTGGGCTTTGAGAAAATGAATCTCAACAGCGTCTTCCTCACCACCCTGGCGACCAATCAACGCGCGATCAGGTGCTACGAAAAGTGCGGGTTCACGCGCGAAGGACTACTGCGGCAGAGCAGCTTTGTGCGAGGCCAATACGTGGATGTGGTGCCAATGTCTATTCTGCGCGCCGATTGGGAGCGCTCGCGGGCATGAACGATGGCTCGTGTTTGCCTGGGGTTGGCTGAATCGCACGGCGCAAGATAACCTGTGGATGCAGGCTTCACGCATCTCGCATGGATTCTCCGAGCCAACCTAATCGCGACGAAAGCGCGCCTGCCCTCGCGCCGGTGAGGATAGTCGCGTTCGAAAGCCGGATGGCGGCCGAAACCGCGACGTTGATCGAGCGCAACGGATGCGTACCGATCGTGGCGCCCGCGATGCGCGAGGTCTCAGTCGGCGAAAATCCGGCAGCAATCGATTTTGCTGAACATCTCCTGGCGGGCGAAATCGATATTGCCATTTTCCTGACTGGCGTCGGCGTCCGGGCGCTGTTCGCGGTCCTGGATGTTCGCTATCCGCGCGCTGCGACCGCGGCGGCTCTCAAGCGAATCACCACCGTGGTGCGCGGACCCAAGCCCGCACGCGCGCTGCGGGAAATTGGGATCGAGCCCTCGATCACCACCCCGGAACCGAATACCTCGCGCGAGCTGATGGCCACCCTGGCCAACGCACGCGAACTATCCGGCGCGCGGGTTGCGGTGCAGGAGTATGGCGTCACCAATCGTGAACTGACCGCAGGGCTTGAGGCGCGCGGCGCGTCCGTGATCGTCGTGCCGGTCTACCGATGGACGATGCCCTCCGATCCGGGCCCTTTGCGCGATGCGTTGCGCGCAATCATCGAAGGCCGAGCTGACGCCGTCATCTTCACCAGTTCACACCAGGTAACGAATGTCATCCAGACCGCAGAAGCACTGGGCCTCGGCGAACGGTTGCGCCACGCGCTGGGCGCAGTTGCGATCGGCTCCATCGGGCCGGTGTGCTCAGAGCATCTGCGAGCGAGCGGAATCGATGTTGATTTCGAACCGGCGCATCCCAGGCTTGGCCATCTGATCAAGGAGGCCGCCGATCGCGCCCGGTCGATCGTCGAGGCAAAGCGAAGCCCGCGCGGCGCGGAGTCTTTAACGGTTCGCCCTGCGGTTCCGCTCAGGCCTGAGCGCCTGGCAGAGAATGCCCATCGCCTGCGGCACTGGGACCATCCGATGCTGCGGGCATGCCGGCGCGAGCATGCCTCCTATACCCCGATCTGGCTGATGCGGCAGGCGGGACGCTACATGCCGGAGTATCGGCGCGTGCGCGACCATCACGAGTTTGTTGAGATGTGCACGCGGCCCGAGTTGGCGGCGGAAGTAACCGTCGCAGCGGTCCAGCGGCTGGACGTCGATGCCGCGATTATTTTCGCCGACATCCTGCTTCCGCTGATCCCGATGGAAGTCGGATTGCACTACGAAAAAGGCGGCGGACCGATGGTCGATCGCCCGATTCGAAATGCCAGCGATCTCGAACGCGTTCCCTCTGTTGATGTGAGCGCACTGAGCTTTGTCGGCGAGGCGATAAGGATGGTGGACCGCGCGATCGGCGCGCGAACGCCAATCATCGGATTTGCCGGTGCGCCGTTCACGCTCGCATCGTACCTGATCGAGGGCGGCGCCTCGCGCCAGTATCAGGCGACCAAGATGCTGATGTACAACGATCCCGACACCTGGCATCGCCTGATGGACCGGCTTGCGCGGTTCACGATCGATTATCTGAACATGCAGGTCGCCTCGGGCGCGAGCATCGTGCAGTTGTTCGATAGCTGGGTCGGAAGCCTCGGCCCCGATGATTACCGGCGCTTCGTGCTGCCGCATACCGCGAAAATCATCGCGGGAATCGAGCCGGGAATACCCGTGATCCATTTCGGCACAGTCACCGGCACGCTGCTCGAACTGATGCGCGAAGCCGGTGGCGACGTTATCGGACTCGATTGGCGAGTTGACCTCGCAAAGGCTTGGGCGCGGCTTGGATACGATGTCGCAGTGCAGGGAAACCTCGATCCTATCGCGCTGTTCGCCGAGGTTGACGAGATTCGTAGCCGCGCGGGCGCGATCCTTCAGCGCGCCGCGCACCGCCCGGGGCACATCTTCAATCTCGGTCACGGAATTCTGCCCGAGACCCCAGTCGATCACGTCATCGCGCTGGTCGATGCGGTTCACGAAATGAGCGCCAGTTAGCAACTCCGCAAGGCGAGGAAAGCTTGAACCATCCGTCTGGGTGCGACGCGGTATTGATCGTGGGGTTTGGCGGCCCCACCAACGCCGCCGAAATCCGGCCTTTTCTGGACAATGTTTTGCGCGGCCATCCGGTACCGCCCGCACGTTACGAGGAAGTGGTACGTCATTATGAAGCGCTCGGCGGACGCTCCCCCTACAACGATCTGACGATGAGACAGGCCGACGCGCTTCGCAATTCGCTCTCGTGCGCGGGAATTGAAATTCCGATCGCCGTTGGGATGCGCAATTGGCATCCGCTACTTGATGATGCGCTTGCGAAGCTTGTCGCGAGCGGAGCGCGCCGAGTGCTCGCATTCATCATGGCCCCGCATCGCAGCGAAGCAAGCTTTGAGCGCTATCAGTCAGCCATTTCAGCGGCAGCCGCGAAGCTCGCGGCGGCCGCTCCGCACATGATTTATCCTGAGCCCTGGTTCGCGCATCCAGGATTTATCCGCGCCTTGGCGGCGCGTACCGCGGAAGTGGCGGCGCGGCTCGGCGCTTCCGACTGGCGCCGCGCGCATCTTATCTTCACGGCACACAGTATTCCGATCGCGATGGCCAAAGATTCACACTATGTTGAAGAGCTTACCGAAACGGCGCGACTTCTGGCCGCTGAACTCGGCAAGGATGCGTGGACGCTCGCCTTTCAGAGCCGCAGCGGAAATCCGCGCGAGCCATGGTTGGAACCTGATCTTTCTGGCTCGATCCGAAAACTGGGGGCCGGTGCAATCGCGGTCATTTCGCCAATTGGGTTTCTCTGCGATCACGTGGAAGTTCTGTACGATCTCGATATTCAGGCCGCCGCTACCGCGCGCGACGCCCGAGTCAGGTTGGAGCGAGCGCCAACCGTTAGCGACCATCCCGATTTTATCGCGATGATGGCAGAGATCGTCACTCAGCACGTCGCAGCCGCTGCGTAGCATGGCGCGAATCGTTGTCATCGGCGCGGGGATAACCGGGCTCGCGGCAGCCTACCGGCTGCGGGAGATCTCGCGAGCGCACGAATTTCCAATCGAAGTCGCTGTCCTTGAACGCTCTTCTCGTGCGGGCGGTCCGCTCCATTCGGTGGTTCGCGACGGCTTCACAATCGAGACCGGTGCGGATTCTTTTCTGACCGAGAAGCCCGACGCCGTAGCGCTGGCGCAACGGCTTGGTCTCGGTCGCGATTTGATTCCGACCCGTGAGGAGTTTCGCCGCACGATGGTTGTGCACGGCGGCCGCCTAGTCGAAATTCCGGACGGCTTTTCGCTGATGGCACCGGCGCGTCTTGGCCCGGTGATGCGCAGTCCGCTCTTTTCGCCGCTTGGAAAGCTGCGAATAGCTCTTGAACCGCTGGTGCCCAAACGAAAAGACCGCCGCGACGAGAGCCTTGGCGCCTTCGTTACGCGGCGACTCGGCCGCGAGATCCTTGACCGGGTCGCGCAACCGCTCGCGGGCGGGATCTATACCGCGGATCCGTGGCGCTTGAGCATCCGCGCGACTTCACCCCGATTCGTGGAGATGGAGCAACGCCGCGGGAGCCTGATACGAGGACTGCGCGAGGCGGAGAAGACCCGGTCCTCGAAAAGCTCGGGCACGAGCGGCGCACGATGGAGCCTTTTTGCGACTCTGCGCGGCGGAATGGGTACGCTGCCTCAGGCAATCGCGAGCATGCTTGGCGAAACGCTGCGTCTTGGCGCGACGGTTCAGCAGGTTACGGTCACAGAACAAGAATGCCAGCTCAGACTCGAAAGCGGCGACAGCCTGAGCGCCGACGCGGTGATTTGCGCTACACCTGCGTATGAAAGTGCGCGAATACTCAACCTTTGCAATCCTAGAGTTGCGGAGCTCCTGCGCTCAATCACCTATGCGTCGGCAGCGACCGTTAATCTTGGGTTTAGGCAAAGTGATTTTCCGTCGCCCCCGCGGATGTTCGGCTTTGTCGTTCCGATTTTGGAACGCCGACGGATAATCGCGGG
The DNA here is from genome assembly GCA_030041155.1 of Candidatus Binataceae bacterium. Taxonomy (GTDB): domain Bacteria; phylum Desulfobacterota; class Binatia; order Binatales; family Binataceae; genus JBARDN01. The sequence goes on from JASHOJ010000123.1 coordinate 5,677, forward strand.
CAGCTTCACAAGTTTGAAATTCGAAAATCGCGCCCCCGCCGATACAATCCTGATTCGTGCTTTTGTCGGCGGACAACTCCAGTCCGAAATGAACTCGCTCTCAGACGACGCGATGATAGCCGCCGCGCGTGAAGAATTTCACGACCTATTGGGAGTAACCGCCGCCCCGATCCTTGCGGTAGTGCAGCGATGGCCTGAGTCAATGCCGCAGTACGAAGTCGGCCATCTGGATCGCGTCGCCGAAATCGAACGCGCCGCCGAGGCGAGTGGACGAGTCGGGATCGCGGGCGCCGCGCTCAGAGGTGTCGGGATTCCCGATTGCATTCGCGCGGGCGAGCAGGCTGCCGATAAAATCCTCGATCTAGTCATGCGCAATCGGCGATAATCGGGCGTGTCGTCCGAGAAAGCGGATCCGGGTGCGCGATGGCCGCGTGTAATCGCCCACGCCGACATGGACGCGTTCTACGCGTCGGTCGAAGTGCTCGATAATCCCGCGCTGCGCGGCTTGCCGGTGATAGTCGGCGGACGCAGCGCTCGCGGGGTTGTGACATCCGCATCTTATGAGGCGCGCAAATTCGGCGTGCGCTCCGCGATGCCGACGGCGCAGGCGCGAAAGCTTTGTCCCGATGGAGTTTTCGTCCCCGGGCGAATGAATCGCTACGTCGAGATCTCGCGAATCGTCCGGCGCGTGTTCGAATCCATAAGCCCGATTGTCGAGCCGCTCTCGCTCGACGAAGCATTTCTGGATCTCACCGGAACCGAGAGGCTCTTCGGGAGCCCATTGGATGCCGCTCGAACTCTCAGGCGCAGGATGCTGGAAGAGACCGGCCTTATCGTATCGGTCGGGGTTACCGGCACAAAAATGGCGGCGAAAATTCTTTCCGATCTGGCAAAGCCCGACGGACTACTGATCCTCGCGCCGCGGTACGTGCCGGAGTTTCTCGCTCTCCTTCCAGTTGAGCGTTTATGGGGCGTTGGGCGCGTCACTCTTGCGCGGATGCATCAGCACGGTATTAACACTATAGGCGACCTGGCGCGCCGGGATGCGAGCGAGTTGCGTGCGGCGTTCGGGTCAAGCGGACCCCATCTGCGCAATCTAGCGAGCGGCATCGATCCGCGCGAGGTCATTGGCGATTGGCAGCGCAAATCCTATGGCGAGGAGAATACGTTTGAGCATGATATCGCACCTGACTCGCAGAAATTGCGCGACGTGCTCATCGCTCATGGTGAAGCGCTCGCGCGGCGCCTTAGAGCGGACCGGACGCGCGCGCGAACCGTGGTGCTGAAGCTCAAGCTCGCTCGTCCGCTGGGACAGGGAAGATATCCAATTCTCACGCGTAGCTTCTCCCTGTCAGTTCCGACCGATGACGGTGCGGAAATCACTCGCGTTGCTCTTTCGCTCATCGTGCGGGCGCCGCAGACAGAAAAAATTCGCCTGGCCGGAGTGCAGGTGCATAATCTTGCGCGTGCGGATGCCGGTCAGATGGATCTCTTCCACGGCGCGACGCCGGTCGATGTAGTCAGTAAGCCGCAAGACTCGGCACGGAGCACGAGGCTTAATCGCGCGCTCGACGCGGTGACCGCTCGCTTCGGAGAAGAGGCGATTACCCGCGGCTTCGCGCGCGCCGAACGCGCTGCGCCGAGCCGCCGGATCAAATAGGCAGGCCAGCAGCTCAGATCACGTCGTTGCAGGTGCGAAGAAAGCCGCATCGAAGGCACCAGTACTTGCAATGTCCCATCGCTCTCATAACGGCTCCGCACGCGTCGCACAGGGCATCAGAGCAGGTTGCGCTCCGACCTTTTGAGTCAAGGGCAAATTGATCCTCGTTTTCGCTTTTCGCCGCCATCGCTCGCAACCCCCTCCACTCGCCCCTCCGGAATCTGAACAATCTAGCGCGGCGCATGCGCCCGCAGAAACGCTATCCGCCGCGCCGTCAGCTTATCGGCTTCGTCGGAAATCCACAGCAGATGAGTCCCGAACTCGACTGGCGCGAATTCAGCGCCGGGTATCGAGCGCGCCGCGAATTCGCCGTAGGAGAACGCGACATCGGCATCGGTGGTGCCATGAATCACCAGCGCCGGACATTTGATGTCTGCAAGCGGCAGCGCATCGATTCTCGCGAATTGCGCAAGATCGTTCAGCACTCCGATTTTCCGTTCGCGGAGTGGTAAAAACGTGCGAACCAGCCCTTGCACAAATTCAGTTTTCCGAGGATCGGCCGAGACTCGAGCATCAAGCGCTCTTCTGTCGCAACGATCCAGCGTTCCACCCACGCGGACCATCTGTTTGACGATCAGATGCTGAAAATGGTTTGCGATAAAATCCAGCAGCTTCGAGAGAACTCGATTCATTCCAATCCGGATCAGGATCCGCCGAGTCCTCGATAGCTCTGCGCCAAAGCGGCGGCTTATTGCGCACTCGGTGATTAGGCCCCAGATGCGATCTGGATGACGCGCCGCGAAGAGATATGAGGCCGGACCGCCTCCGGACGCACCTGACACGCACACTCTATCGATCTTTAGTGCGTCCAGAAGCGCGACAGCCGCATCGGCTTGCTGGGCAGGAGTCCGCCCAGTCTCTATTGGGGTGCGCAAGTAGCCTGGTCGCGACCACCCGATAACGCGAAACCCGGCTTCGCAGGCGGGTCGGCTTACAAGCGCGACCTGATCGTAGCCGCCTGGGGTTCCGTGGAACCCGAGAACTACCGGTCCCACGCCATCGATGTAATATTCGATCGGTCCTGCGGCAGTGCTCGCGATAAGACTTGCCGGTGGCTCCTGCATCGTACTATCGGTGAGTGAGCGCGACTCCCGCGCGATGGCTTAGACGAGCTTAACAGCAATCAAGCCGAGGTTGTATTGCGGATCGCGACGCGCGAGTGCTGTCGCCTTTGCTCGCCCGGCGCGGCAGCGGATAATCATCCGACCGGGCCTTGGAGGGTCGCTGAATGGCGGCTGAGACACTTTTTCAGAAGATTTGGAACGAGCATATCGTTGTAGAAGAGCCGAATAAGCCTTCGCTCCTGCATATCGACCTTCATCTCGTGCACGAGGTCACCTCGCCGCAGGCATTCGAAGCGTTGCGCTCAGCGGGCCGCAAAGTCCGCGACCCGAAGCGGACTTTCGCAACTCTCGATCACAACGTGCCGACCATCAATCAGCTCGGGCCGATTGCCGATCCCGATTCGCGCACCCAGGTCGAGATGATGCGAAAGAACTGCCGCGACTTTGGCGTGCCCCTGTTCGATCTCGGATCTCGCGAACAGGGAATTGTGCATGTGATCGGACCAGAGTTGGGCCTGACTCAACCCGGGATGACGATAGTCTGCGGCGACAGCCATACCTCGACTCACGGCGCGTTAGGTGCGCTGGCGTTTGGAATCGGAACCAGTGAAGTGGAGCACGTACTCGCGACCCAATGCCTGTGGCAGTCGAAGCCGAAGACGCTGGAGATTCGGCTCGAAGGATTGCCGGTGGCGGGCGTCACCGCGAAGGACCTAATCCTCGGAGTGATTGGACGAATCGGCACTGACGGCGCTACCGGATGCGCGGTTGAATATCGCGGGACCGCGATCGAGGCGCTCTCGATGGAAGAGCGGATGACGGTGTGCAACATGTCAATCGAGGCTGGTGCTCGCGCCGGCATGATCGCTGCCGATCGCAAGACTGTTGATTATCTGCGCGGCCGCCGCTTCGTGCCGGATGGCGCCGAGTTTGAGACGCTTGCGAAGAAATGGCTGACGTATCGGACCGACGACGGCGCTCGATTCGATCGTTCGCTCTCGTTTAATGCATCGGAATTCGCGCCGCAGGTAACCTGGGGCACCAATCCGGGAATGGTGGCGGACGTCACCGGCAAAGTTCCCGACCTGCGAGATATTGACGATCCCGCGGCGCGCGACCACGTCGCGCGCGCGCTCGCATACATGGGGCTTGCGCCCGACACGCCAATTCAAGCGATAGTGCTCGACCGGGTCTTTATCGGATCGTGTACCAACTCTCGCGTAAGCGATTTGCGGGCTGCGGCGCAGATCGTGCGCGGCAGGCATGTATCGGATCACGTACACGCGATGGTGGTACCTGGCTCGCAACTGGTAAAGGCCGAAGCTGAACGAGAAGGGCTGGATCTGATTTTCCGCGAGGCCGGATTCGAATGGCGCGAGGCGGGATGCTCGATGTGCCTGGGCATGAATCCCGACATCCTTAAACCAGGTGAGCGTTGCGCCAGCACGTCGAACCGGAATTTCGAAGGACGCCAGGGAAAAGGCGGACGGACGCATCTGGTGAGTCCGCAAATGGCCGCGGCGGCAGCGATCGCAGGGCATTTTGTCGATATCCGCGAGTGGCCGACGAGGGCATAGGAGAGCGCGACGATGCAGGCATTCCGGAACTTCAGCGGTCTTGTTGCACCGCTCGATCGCGCCCATGTGGATACCGATCAGATCATCCCAAAGCAGTTTCTCAAGGCGGTGGTTCGCAGCGGTCTCAGAAAAGGACTCTTTTACGATTGGCGGCTGCGCGCCGATGGATCGCCGGATCCCGATTTCGTGCTCAACAAGCCACGATACGCGGGAGCATCGATTCTGGTCGCGCGTACGAACTTCGGCAGCGGCTCATCACGGGAGCACGCGGTGTGGGCGCTGACCGATTTCGGCATCAAGGCGGTCATCTGTTCTTCTTTCGGCGATATTTTCTACAACAACTCATGCAAAAACGGGCTTCTGCCAATTCGCCTAAAGCCCGAGGAGATCGATGCGATTTTTCGCGCATCCGCGAAGTACGAGGGCTATCATTTGAGCATCAATCTGGCTGATCAGACTGTCGGCGATGATTTCGGATGGTCCGCGCACTTTGATATCGATCCATTCACAAAGAAATGTCTGCTGGAAGGGCTCGACGACATAGCGCTGACGCTAGTCCACGAAAAAGGAATCGCCCGATTCGAGGCAGCGCATCCAGTTCCGTACCGAACTTCCTGACATAAGTCGCCGATCGACCCGCATCGCGGGAGGGGTTCGGAGATAACTGATGAATGCGCGCCGCTCGATTCGGAAGCTCATCTTTGCCGCGCTGTTGTGTGCGGCAACCGGGCTATCCGCCTGCTGGTCGTCTTCTCAGCCGGAAGCCGCCAACAATTCGGATTGCCAGAAACCCAGCTACGGGATGTTCTCGCCCGACGTGTCCAACGAGGCGTGCGCGCCTCAGGCGCCGACCAAGGGTGCGACGCCTGCGCTGCCGCCCGGGATGCAATAGCGGGATTTGGCATGCCCCGGCATCGCGCGGCGCGGCGCCTTCTCGATGGCACCGTGACGCGCGATTGCCGGAGTTTCTATTTTTTGCTCGAGGACTTTTGGAACGATGGGCGCGACAGGCATTTGTCCAGCCACGCTTTCGCAACCGGTGTAGCCGAGAGATCGACACCAACCAGCGACCCGAGGCTCATTACACTCGCAACGTTCAGGTCCGCAATTGTGAAATCATTTCCCAAAAGATATTGGCGTCCCTTGAGATGACCATCCAGCACCGCGGCCGGGGCCTTCAGCGCCTGCGCAGCCTGAGTCACAGCGCTTTCACTGCGTTGCTCCTTTGGCAGAAAGAGCTTGTTCATCAGCATCGTCAGCAGATGCGGTTCAATCTCCGTCATCGCCCAGATGCTCCACTGCGCAACATGAGCACGATCGGCGTGTGACTCGGGCCAGAACGGTGCTTTGCCGTACTTGCCGGCCAGATACATGTTTATCGCCATCGATTCCCAGAAGATTTTTCCATCATCTTCCAGTGCCGGCACGTGACCGTTCGGGTTGATTTTCAGGTACTCGGGTTTGCGGCTGTCGCCGCTGGTATTCAATGGAAAGTGTTCGTAACTGACGCCGAGTTCCTCGAGCGCCCAGAGGGATCGCGCGGCGCGCGATTGTGAGGTTCCGTATAGCTTTGTCATGAGTGTCCTCCTAATCCTCGATCATTCTTTACGGGTGCCATACTCAACAAGCCAGGCAACCTGCTAAGCTCGCACATCTTCCCCGCTAGTCAAAGCACCTATTATCTGAATCTCATTCGCCGATGCCAAAATGATGGCGCGCACGGCGGGCAATCTACGCATTTACAGAAATATACAAACCGGGCACGATCATGGCCTGTATGAGACCCGCGATTATCACCGTGGTCGGCGCGGGACTCGCTGGCAGCGAGGCCGCCTGGCAGATTGCGAGACGCGGGCTCGCGGTGCGGCTGGTCGAGATGCGTCCGGTGCGGATGACTGAGGCGCACCAGAGCGCGAATTTTGCGGAGCTGGTCTGCTCAAATTCGCTACGCAATGCCGGTCTCGAGACCGCGGTCGGCGTACTCAAGGAGGAGATGCGCCGGCTGGGCTCGATCGTAGTCGAGGCAGCCGATCGCGCGCGGGTACCAGCGGGAGCCGCGCTGGCGGTCGATCGCGACGACTTTTCAAAATTTATAACCGAGACTCTGTGCGCACATCCCAATATCCAGGTGATTCGCGCGGAAGAATCCGAGCTTCCAGCGGGCATAGCGATAATCGCGACCGGGCCCCTGACCAGCCCCTCACTCACCGCCGCACTCTCCGCGCTGATCGGTTCGAGCAATCTATACTTCTATGACGCGATCGCACCCATCGTTTCCGCGGATTCGATCGATCCAAGCCGCGTGTTTCGTGCGTCGCGATGGGGCCGTGGGGGCGACGACTATATCAACTGCCCAATGAACGAATCGCAGTACGCAAATTTTGTTCAAGCACTTGTTAACGCGGAAAAAGTCCCACTGCATCCGTTTGAGAAGCCAATCTATTTCGAGGGATGCATGCCGATAGAGGAGATGGCGCGCCGCGGACCGATGACGCTGGCCTTTGGCCCGATGCGCCCGGTCGGCCTTGTCGATCCCCGCACCGGAAAACGACCTTTCGCCGTGGTGCAGCTCAGGCAAGACGATCACGCCGGGCGGATCTACAATATGGTGGGTTTTCAGACCAAGATGACCTATCCGGAGCAGCGCCGGGTACTGAGAATGATTCCGGGACTCGAACGCGCTGAATTTGCGCGGCTCGGGTCGCTTCATCGCAACACTTTTGTCGACTCGCCGCGGCTGCTTAAGCCGACGCTTCAATTGCGCGCCCGCGAAGATCTCTTCCTGGCCGGACAGATGATAGGCGTCGAAGGCTACGTCGAATCGGCAGCAGCTGGACTGCTGGCCGCGATCAATGCGGTACATCTCGCCAGCGGGCGCGCGCCAGCTATAGCGCCGCGCGAGACCGCGCTCGGGTCTCTTGTCGCGCATATTACGGACGAAACACGCGGCGCCTTTCAGCCGATGAATGCGAGTTACGGTCTAATGCCGGATTTGAAGATCAGAACCAGCGGCAAACTCAGAAAGATCGCGATGGGCGAGCGTGCGCTTGCCCGCCTCGATGAATGGATCGCCGCAACCAAGCTCGGATTGGACTGGAATCGAGACGAGCAGCGCGCTCAGGCGCGCCTGCTAGCGTCGGCATCGCGGAACATGAAACTAGGATCGTTCGATATCGGCACCAACACTGTGCTTATGCTCGCAGTCGAGATCGACGCCGACCATAAGCCTCGCACAATCTGCGATTGCTCACGGATAACGCGGCTCGGGCGCGGCGTTGATCGAAATGCGCGACTCGATCCCGCATCCGCAACCGCAACGCTCGCGGCGATCGAGGAGTTCGCTGCCCGAGGACGCGAACATGGCGTGGAACGATTTGTCGCCGCGGGAACCGCCTCTCTGCGCGACGCCGCCGATGGCGCCGAATTCATCAGGCGGGTTCGCGAGCGCGTTGGCATCGAACTGGAAATAATCTCGGGAATCGAAGAGGCGCGCCTGTCGTATCTGGCGGTCACGCGAGGCCTCGCGCTCGACAAGACGGCATCGCTCCTCATCGTTGATATCGGCGGAGGGTCGACCGAGCTGATTCGTGCCAGCGCCGGCCAGCAGCTCGAGACTACAAGTCTGCAGATAGGGTCGGTGCGGATGACGGAGCGCTTCATTCATTCCGATCCGCCCTCCGCCGAGGACACGCGCAGGCTCATCAGCGCGATAGATGATGCATTGGCCGAAACCGGATGGAATTATCAACCGCGAAAGCTGGTCGGCATCGCGGGCACGGTCACCACTATCTGCGCGGTCGCGCTTGGAATGCGGCATTACGATGCGGCCGCGGTGCATGGATCCGTGCTTGCCCGGACCAAAGTTTCGGAGACCATGGAATTATTCCGCTCACGTACGTTGGCCGAGCGTCGCGCCATCCCAGGGCTTTTGGAGGACCGTGCCGACGTGATCTTTGCCGGAACGATGATTCTGGACCGTGTGATGGAGCGCTTCGCAGCAGACGAGGTGATCGTCAGCGATCAAGGTGTGCGATGGGGGCTTGTGTGGCGCGAAATCGATCGCATGCGCTCTTAAAGCCGACGCGGACCGCCGGCCGCGTTTTCCATTTGCCCTTCGCCGGTTTCTGCCGTACTCATTTCTTCGGGAGGACCGGCGATGACCAAGGCAGAGCTGATAGCAGTCGTGGCGCGCGCCGCGCGCCAACCGAGGAAAAACGTCGAGAACACGATCGACCTCGCGTTCGAGCAGATCGCGCGCTCCATCCGGCGTGACAAGCGATTCTGGGTTCCCGGTTTTGGAACCTTCACCGTACGGCGCCATCGCGCGCGACCCGGTTACAATCCGCGCACGAAAATGGCGATGACGATTCCCGCTTCGCGCACGGTGGGTTTCCGCCCCGCGCCGCAATTAAAAAAAGGCATTTGAACACCCGATGTTCGACTGAACAAAGAGTTGCGAAGTTATCGTGCTATGAACGATGCGGAAAAACTAAAGTCTGAGCAGTGTGCGCTGTGGAACGAAAATGCCGCCGGTTGGAACAAGTGGTGGCCGGTCCTCGAGCGGGCGGCGCAGAAAGTCAGTGACAGGTTGGTGGAACTAGCGCGAGTTGCACCCGGCGCGCGGGTCCTTGATATCGCGACCGGAAACGGCGAGCCCGCCGCCACGGCGGCCAGACGCGCGGGTCCTGGAGGAAAAGTGACCGCGGTCGATCAATCGTCAGAGATGCTGGCAATCGCGCGCCAGCGTGCCGCCGCGCTCAAGCTTGCGAATCTTGAATTTATCGAGTCCGACGCCGAATCGCTGATGCTTCCCGCCTCGAGCTTTGACGCAGCGTTGTGCCGGTGGGGACTCATGTTCATGCCCGATCTGACCTCGACCCTCAGAGTGATTCATCGGCTACTCAAGCCGGGGAAATGGTTTGCAACCGCGGTATGGAACTCCGGCGACAAAGTCCCGATGATTACGCTCGCGGCTGAAGCCATACGCGAGATCACAGGCAGCAAGTCATCCGGATTTGGTGGACTCGATCCGACTCGCCTCGCCGATACCTCGATCCTCACGTCCGCGCTCAATGATGCCGGGTTCAAATCAATCGCGATCGAACCGATAATGGTCGGGTTTGAGTTCGCATCGGTCGCGGAGTTCCTCGCCTTTCGCACCGAAGTAGGTCGCGCACAAGCGATGATGGCGCGGCTGGAACCCGAAGCGCGAGAGCGCGTTCGCGACGCGATCGTTCAGGCTGCCGGCAAATTTGTCCTTCAGAGCGGCGGATTGCGGCTCGATAGCGAGACAATTTGTTTCTCGGCGCAAGCCTGACGCCCGAACCGGGTGGCCCGCATTGATGAACGCGCGCCGGCGTTCTGTTATGCTCCTGCCGCGATGAGCGGAGGAAGAGGGGCTCGGGCGCCGTCCTATCTTACTGATGCTGTTACAAAAGCTGGCGAGCCAAGTGGCACCACCCGCAAGCTCGAATCACTGTTCCGTTATTCGCCGGCTTTCGTCCTAATCGCGATTTGCATACTCGACACGGCTCGATCCGCGGATCCTGATCTTTACGGCCACTTGTACTTCGGTACGCAGGTCTTGCGCTCCGGCCATATCGCCTATTCCGATCCTTACGCGTATTCGAGCATCGCGCGTCCCTGGATTAGCCACGAATGGCTGTCCGAGGTGATTCTTGCCTGGTGCTACAACGTCGGCGGCGTTCTGGGGCTTAATGCACTCAAGCTCGGATGCTCGGCGGTACTGGTCACGTTGCTGATCCTGGGAATGCGCGAGACCGGAGCTTCTCCGACCGCGCAGTTCGCAATCCTCATTCTGGCCTGCGTGCGCATGAGTGCCCAGATGATGTATCGACCGCAGATCTTCACGTACATGCTGCTGGCGGCGACGCTCGCGATGCTCGCGCGCGATAGCTTCAGGCGCGATGCCAGGATGTGGCTGCTGGTGCCAATGTTCGCATTGTGGGCGAATCTGCACGGCGGCTTCATGGTTGGCTTGGGCGCGCTGGGAGTTTATTCGCTGGTCGCGGGGGTGCAGGATCTGGCTGCTGGCCGTGGTGCCGCCAGGTTATTTCACCTGAGCGCGCTCACTTCGGCCTGCGTCCTGGCGACGGTTCTGACGCCTTACGGAACCGGCACCTGGCTCAGCGTTCTGCACACGATCGGAAATCCCCGTACATTGGATGTTATCGAGGAATGGCAGCCGCTTATCTCGGCGACGGTCAAAGAATATAGCCTGCATCATTTCGCTATTCTGTTTGACGCTTCGGCATTTTCGCTCTTCCTGGGACTGCTGATATCCCTGTTTCTTGCTCCGGTTATGGATGACCTGCCGCTGCTCGCCGTGGCTGCGGTCATGATTGCAGCTTCGTTCGCGCAGGTTCGGAATCTCCCACTCGGAATTATCGGAGTCATGACGCCTCTGGCGTATCACTCAAGTGTGGCGTGGCGCTCCTGGCGCGCCGGACAAGCCCGACCCGCGCCTCAGCACGCTTCCATGTTCGGGCAAATTGTCGTCGCGATTATAGCGGTAGCGCTCCTGGCCAAGACGGGATTCTTTTCGCGGCGGCTCCGGCTGAGCATCGACATGCCTGCGGGCGCGGTCAGCTTCATGAAGCAACACGGGATCACCGGCAATGTTCTATCCGATTACTCGTGGAGTGGTTACTTGATTTTTCACAGCGACGCGAAAGACAAGGTTTTCATCGACAGCCGCTTTGAAATGATCTACCCGCCGAAAGTGATCAACGACTTTCTCGCGTTCGCATTCGATCGCAAGGGCGCGGATGTGGCGCTCACGCGATATCCGACTGAATTCGTTCTGATCGATCCAAATACGCGGGCTTCATTGGTAATGGCTCGCGCACCCGGATGGAAGCTCATTTATCGCGATTCGGGTTCGCTGCTGTATGCGCGAGTGAACTCGCGCGCCGCGACGATGAGCGGGCTCCCTGCCACCGGAGGCAAACCAGCGACGGAATTTCCCTGATCAGAAAGACCGACGCGGCGGTTGCGCAATCAGCCACTTGCCGCAGTTGTTTCGGGCAGAAGATGCAAAACCATACGAATCGCCAACCTTCGCGGCCCGTGGAAATCCGGCAGCATTGTGGTAGTAGGAAATAGTCCGGAGTCGGAGCGCGCTTGCGTTTACGTTCATGCCGCGCGCGATTCCTTCAACAAGGAGATTTCGAATGAAAGCCGCCGTTTTTAATGGCCCAAAGCAGCCCCTCAGTATCGAAGATGTGGAGGTAGACAAGCCCCAGGATCGCGAAGTGCTGATTCGCACAGTGGCGAGCGGCGTATGCCACAGCGACTTGCACTTTGTCGATGGACTTTATCCTTATATGGCGCCTGCGGTCCTGGGACATGAGGCCGCGGGAATAGTCGAAGAGGTGGGGCGGCAGGTCAGTTATGTCAAGCCGGGCGACCACGTTATCGCATGCCTGAGCGTCTACTGCGGAATGTGCGAACAGTGCATGTCCGGACATCCGAACCGCTGCTCGAACAAAGCGGCCACCCAGCGCAATCCCTCGGACAAGCCGCGTCTCAGCCAGAAGGGAAAGCCAGTTTATCAATTCCTTGACGTATCTTCGTACTGCGAGCGGATGCTGCTGCACGAGAACGGCATCGTGAAAATCGATTCCGACATTCCGCTCGATCGCGCGGCGTTGGTCGGATGCGGCGTAACTACCGGCGTTGGCGCGGTGCTCAACACCGCCAAAGTGGAGCCGGGCTCAACGGTCGCGGTTTTCGGATGCGGCGGCGTTGGTCTTGCGGCTATCCAGGGTGCGCGGATCGCGGGTGCGCGCAAGATCATCGCGGTCGATATGTTCGAAGGAAAGCTTGCGATGGCAAAGCGCCTCGGCGCCACCGACTCGGTTGACGCGTCAAACAGCGACCCAATTGACGAGATCAAGAAACTCACGGGCGGCGGCGTCGATTACGCCTTCGAGGCGATCGGTCTCAAGAAAGCCGCCGAGCAGGCGTTCCTGGCGCTCAAGCCAGGCGGAACGGCAACCGTAATCGGAATGATCCCGGTTGGGCAAAAAGTCGAGCTTGACGGCTACATGTTCCTGTCCGAGCGCAAGCTTCAGGGAAGCAACATGGGATCGAACCGGTTCCGCATCGATATGCCTCGCTACCTGGACTTTTATTTGCAGGGGCGTCTCAAGCTCGATGAGATGATCAGCCGTCGCGGAAAGCTTGAGGATGTAAACGACGCGTTCCGCGCGATGAAGGCCGGTGAAGTGGCGCGCACCGTGTTGATGTTTCAGTAAGCGGGCGCTCAGATTTCCACACGTCATCAGGAGTTAAGCGAATGAAAGCAGCAATTTACAAGGGGCCCGGCCAGCCGCTCACGATCGAGAAGGTTGACATAGACAATCCGCGGGAACGCGAGGTGTTGGTGCGCACCGTCGCAAGCGGCGTATGCCACAGTGATCTGCATTTCGTCGACGGGCTCTATATGTGGCCTACCCCCGCGATCCTCGGACATGAGGCCGCTGGTGTTGTCGAAAAAGTCGGCTCCCAGGTCAGCTATCTGAAGCCCGGCGATCACGTGATCGCGTGCTTGAGCGTATTCTGCGGCTACTGCGAGGAGTGTATGTCGGGGCGGCCAAACCTGTGCTCGAATAAAGCCGCCACTCAGCGCGGACCAGGCGACAAGCCGCGGCTCTCGCAAAATGGACAGCCGGTTAATCAGTTCGCGGATCTGTCGGGCTATGCCGAGCAGATGCTGGTGCATGAAAATGCGCTGGTGAAGATCGAAAATGACGTCCCGCTGGATCGCGCGGCGCTTATCGGTTGCGGGGTCATGACCGGCGTCGGCGCCGCCCTGCATACCGCCAAAGTCGCACCCGGTTCGCAGGTCGCGGTATTTGGAGCCGGCGGAGTCGGTCTTGCGATAATTCAGGGTGCGCGAGTCGCCGGGGCGCGAATGATCATCGCCGTCGACAAGTTCAAGAGCAAACTAGAACTGGCGAAAAAACTCGGCGCGACACATGCGGTCGACGCTTCGGCGGGAAATCCGGTCGATCAGATCCGCGCGTTGACCGGCGACGGCGTGGACTACTCGTTCGAAGCGATTGGACTGAAAGTTGCCGCGGAGCAGGCTTACGAATCAGTGCGCCCGGGCGGCATCGCGACCATCGTCGGGATGGTTCCGCTGGGCCAGAAAGTCGATGTCGACGGCTTTTCGCTTTTGTTCGAGAAGCGAATTCAGGGATGCTTCATGGGATCAAACCGCTTCCGTATCGACATGCCGCGAATAATCGAACTCTATCGGCAGGGCCGCATCGATTTGGACGACATGATCACACGGCGCGGCAAGCTTGAGGATGTTAATGAAGCGTTTCGCGCGATGAAGGCTGGTGAAGTGGCGCGCACCGTGCTGATGTTCGAGTAAATCTCGCGACAAGTTTCTCGAAAAGGACAGAGCCGGCGCTTTCTTCGCGCGCCGGCTCTAATTTTTCTGCGACCAGCTATTGACTGAAAACTCTTCGCAACCAAGTCTTGAGCCATGAAGGTCCGCAGCATCGACCATGTCCAGCTTGCGATGCCTCCCGGTCGAGAAGCGGACGCCCGTGCCTTTTATTCCGGATTGTTGGGGATTCCCGAACTGCCCAAGCCGCCGAACCTCGCCGCTCGCGGCGGATGCTGGTTCGAGCGCGGCGCGCTGAAAATACATTTCGGAGTGGAAAAAAGCTTTTCTCCCGCGCGGAAAGCTCATCCCGCTCTAATAGTGGAGGATCTTGCAACCCTTGCGGATACGCTACGGCGCGAAGGGTATCGTGTCGTCGATGACGAGCCGCTCGAGGGCTACGACAGAATCTACACAGACGATCCGTTTGGAAACCGGATCGAGCTGATGGAGCCGCGCCGAGCTTGGACCGGATCTAGATAAGCGCGAGCTGGCGCATCGCCGCTTTCAACTTCTCTGCCGCCGCCGGGGTCATCGGCACCAGTGGGAGCCTGAGTTCGTTGGCGCACTTTCCCATGAGCGCAAGCGCTTGTTTTATCGGAATCGGATTGGTTTCGATAAACAACGCCCGCATCAGAGGCAGCATCCGAAAGTGGATCTCCCGAGCATGTGCAAAATCGCCGGCGAGCCCGCTCGCTGCCAGATCGCGCATCTCGCGGGGCATCGCGTTTGAAATCGTGGAGATAACGCCTTTACCGCCAAGCGCAATGATAGGCGCTGTCAGAGCGTCGTCGCCGGACAGGATCGTCAGCCTGTCGCCGCACAGACGATGGATGTCTGAGATCTGATCCATCGATCCGGATGCTTCCTTCACTCCGACGATATTCCTGATCTCGGCAAGGCGCCCAAATGTCTCGGGCGCGATATTTGATGCGGTGCGGCCCGGAATGTTGTAGACGACGAGAGGTAGATCCACGCTCTCCGCAATTGTCTTGTAATGTTTGAAGATGCCGTCCTGAGTCGGCTTGTTGTAATACGGCGACAGGAGCAGCGCACCGTCGGCACCCATCTCGCGAGCGGCCGCCGTCAGCCGTATCGCCTCGGCCGTAGCATTGGAGCCGGTTCCCGCAACTACCGGAACCCGCTTGCGAGCCTGCTCGATTGTGATCTTGATCACACGCTCGTGTTCGGCATGAGAAAGCGTAGCGGACTCGCCGGTCGAACCACACGGCACCAGACCGTCGATTCCGCTCGCGATCTGCCATTCGATAAGCTCGCGCAGCTTCGGCTCGTCGATCACTCCGTCGCGAAAGGGCGTGACCAGAGCGGTCAATGCACCGTTGAACAAGAGCGACCTCCTGGCCTATCTGGGAACCGGGATCATTTCGTCAGCATCCAGTTCCAACTGGCCTCTGAATACCTCGACCGCGTTGCCGGTCATGAAAACGTGATTTGCGCTGGCGCCTTTCTCCCGCCATTCGATTTCAAGGTTGCCTCCACTCAACTCAACCACTGCGCGGCGATCCGATCTGCCGCTCAGCACCGCCGCGACCAGCGCCGCGCATGCACCCGTGCCGCATGCGAGAGTTTCTCCCGAGCCGCGCTCCCATACTCGCATTTTCAAATCGCTTCGCGAGCGCACCCAAATGAATTCGGTATTGACTCGCCGCGGAAAGAACGCGTGATTCTCAAATTGGCGCCCGAGCCTGGCGAACTCGAAGATGTCCATCTCGAACACTGCGCTGTCTTTGACGAAAACGACGCAATGCGGATTCCCCATCGAGACCGCGGTGATACGTTCGGTGCGGCCGCCGACTTCGAGCGCATAGTCAACGATCATTCTCGCAGTGCCAGCCGGAATATCGCGCGCCTCAAGAACGGGCTCGCCCATATCGACCGTCGCGCCGCAGACGCGCTGTCCCTCAAACTTCAGGTCGACGGTTTTCAAACCCGAATCGGTTTCGATAATGAGCGATCGCTTTGGTGTGACTCCGCGTTCGTATGCGAGCCGCGCGACGCAGCGAATCCCGTTGCCACACATATCTCCGCGGCTGCCGTCCGCATTGAACATTTCCATGCGAACGTCAGCGCGTGCCGAGGGCGCGATCATAATCAAACCGTCGCCGCCGATTCCGAAATGGCGATCGGCAACTCGTCTGGCGAGCGACGCGGGATCGGCAGGGCGCGCCGCAAGCGCGAACACATACACGTAATCATTGCCGCAACCGTGCATCTTGGTGAATTCCAGCGTCGCCATCGGATCAGTCACCATGCGTCCTCAGCTCGACCAGATGCTCACCACGAATCAAGTCTTCGAAGCTTTCACGATCGCGAATTACGTGAACGTCCGTACCGTCAACCAGAATTTCCGGTGCGCGGGGGCGGCTGTTGTAATTCGACGACATCACGAATCCGTATGCACCCGCGCTCATGATCGCCAGCAGGTCGCCGGACCTGGTCTGTGGAATTTCGCGCTCACGCGCGAAAAAATCGCCGCTCTCGCATACCGGGCCGACTACATCCGCCACTTCCAGCTTTCCCACGCGGCGCTCCACGTGCTGAATCGCGTGATATGCCTCATACAAGACCGGCCGGATTAGATCGTTCATCGCTCCGTCAACTACCACGAAGCGCTTGACATCGGTTTCCTTCACGTACAGCACGCGAGTCACGAGCACGCCGGCGTTGCCGACCAGCACCCGGCCAGGCTCAGCGATGATCTTCAGACCTAGCCCACGAATCGGCTTCAGCATCGCAGCCGCATATTCCGCGGGCGGCGGTGGATTCTCCTGGTACGGAATACCGAGTCCTCCGCCGATATCGAGATACTTAAGCGCAATGCCGGCGCCGCAGACCGATTTGACGATGGCCGTGACTTTTGCTGCCGCTTCACTAAACGGAGCCATATCGGTTATTTGCGATCCGATATGGGTGCTGAGACCCACCAGCTCCAGGTTCTCAAGTCCGCGCGCCTCAGCGTAATACTCATCCACCTGCGAGAGCGGCACCCCGAATTTGCTGTCGCGATGACCGGTGGAGATGTGCGGATGCGTGCCGGGATCGAGATCCGGATTGACGCGAAGGCTTACCGGCGCACGGCGTCGCATCCGTGCCGCGACCTCGGATACGCGATGCAACTCCGGGCGCGACTCCACGTTGATCATCAAGATTTCCGCTTCCAGAGCGGCCGCTATTTCTTCGTCGGTTTTACCGACTCCGGAGAATACGATCTTGCGCGGGTCCGCGCCCGCGCGCAGGCAGCGCATCAGCTCGCCGACCGAGACAATGTCGAATCCCGAGCCCATCGCAGCGAGCAGCTTCAGGATGCTCAGGTTCGACAATGCTTTCATCGCGTAGCAGATCAGGTGATCGGTACCGGCGAATGCTTCGTCAAACACCCGAAAATGGCGCCGCAGCGTGCGCGCGCTGTAGACATAAAAGGGAGTCCCGACTCGCTGCGCCAAATCGGCCAGTGCGACGTCCTCCGCAAAGAGCTGATCGTTCCGGTATTCGAAATAGTTCATTGGCGGCAGGCGGCGGTCTTTATTTCCTGAACCGACACTTCTTAGTCGTAGTGATTGCTTTTATCACAGCGCGCAAAATCGAAAAAATGCCCGACTCTCATGGCAGCGGGCCTGGAGTCGGCACCACGAAGTTTTCAGGGTTGGGCGGCGGCGGCGGAATCGACTTGGTGATTGTCACTTCGTTCGAAGGCTGACTTTTGTTGCCGCCGGCGGTCATCGACACGACTTCATAACTATAACTCTGGCCGTTCAGCGTATGCCTGTCGAGGTAGTCGAAAGTCCGTTGCTGCTGAAAGCGCTGAGAATCCGTGACCGCAACGCGTCCTATCTCAGTTAGCGGACCTCGCGAGACGGATCGCAGGACCACGAATGAAGCAAGGTCCCGCAGCTTGCCGCCGCCGACATGAGTGATCGGACGCCCCCAAGTCAGGCGGACTCCGGTTTTTTCCGAACTGGCGTGCAGATCCAAAATCTGCTGCGGCTGCGAGAACGCCAGCGGCTCAGGTGGAGATTTGACTCCGCACGCAACGCATACGGCAGCCGCGATAGCAGCGAGCGCCGCGATCGCGATCAGCATCGAATCCTTCATTCCTTCAACTCCCGCAGCCGCCGCGCAACGGTTTGGGGCGCAGGCCCGCCTAGCACCGAACGCCGCCGGAGCGAACTGTCGGCGCTCAGCAGCGCCGCGGCGTCGGATTTGAATTCGCCGGCATGACGACGCAGATCGTCGAATGTCAAATCCTCCAGGGTCCTGCCCGCATCGGTAGTCTCGCGCACCAGCGAGGCGACGATCTCATGTGCTCGGCGAAAAGGAACATGGCGGCGCACCAGATACTCCGCCAGATCGGTCGCCAGCGCGAATCCGCCGGCGGCCGATCGCATCGCGATATGGTTGAAACGTAGCGCCGGCCAGAAGCGCGCCATCAGCTCCAGCGCGGGCTTGATCGTATCGACCGCGTCGAAGACCCGTTCCTTGTCCTCCTGAAGGTCGGAGTTATAGGCGAGCGGCAAGCCCTTCAACACGGTGAGCATCGCCATCAGGTCCCCAACCACACGTCCGGTCTTCGCGCGAACCAGTTCCGCCAGGTCGGGATTCTTCTTCTGCGGCATCATCGAACTGCCGGTCGAAAACTCGTCCGGAATTTCGACGAATCCGAACTCAGCGGAGCTCCACAGCACCAGCTCGGTACTCATCCGCGATAGATGAACCGCAACAATAGCGGCGGCAGCGAGAAAATCCACGGCGAAATCGCGATCTGAAACCGCGTCGATACTATTCGCGGAAATTCGCGCGAACCTAAGCTCGTGCGCCACCATCTTTCGATCGATTGGAAGAGTCGTAGCGGCAAGCGCCCCGGCGCCGAGCGGCATCACGTCCGTCCGCTGGCGCGCCTGCTGGAATCGTTCGCGGTCGCGCGTTAGCATCTCGACGTAGGCAAGCAGATGATGCGCGAGCGAGACTGGCTGCGCGCGCTGCAGATGTGTATAGCCCGGCATCACGGTTTCGACGTGCTTGCCTGCGAGGCGGATCAGCGCTGAGCGCAATTCCTCGATCCGGCGGAGGATCTCATCCAGTTCGTCGCGCAGATAAAGGCGCAAGTCGAGCGCGACCTGATCGTTGCGCGAGCGCGCGGTATGCAGCTTTCGGCCAGCATCGCCAATCTTTGCGATCAAGCGGCGTTCGATCGCGAGATGGATATCCTCGTCGCCAATGTCGAAGCGAAACTGACCACGTTCGATCTCGCCGCCAATCTGATTAAGCCCGCGCTCGATCATGCGAGCCTCGCGCCGGCTTAAAATTCCCGTCCGCGCGAGCATACGGGCGTGCGCGATCGATCCACGAATGTCATGCCGGTACATCCTGCGATCGAAGGGCAGCGAGGCGGTGAACGCCTCCACCTCCGGCAGGCGGCCGCTCTTGAAGCGGCTACGAATCAAATTTGCCGGCTTCGCGCCAGAGGCATGGCTGCGCGAAATCGGCTTCATCGCGCACGGTGAGTTGCGGCCGCGCCGCCGCATGTTGCGCGCCGAATCATCCAGGATGGCGCGTGCGGCAGTTGCAGCCGCGCGCCGCACAACTCATCGTGCCGTCGGGATGGACGATGTGGACGTCCATTTTGTGCATACACCTGGGACAATGCCCCGATCGGATTCGCGGCACCAACTTCGGCTGCACTTTCGGCGGCCGGAACTGGATGATCTTGCCCAAGGCTCACTTCTCCCGACGACCCTTCCCGCTGTCACCACGCGCGCGCGCGATGGCGCGCAGCCGAGTCCCCGCCAGACGGATGAAGCCCTCGGCATCGGACTGATCGTAGCCACCCGCCTCCTCGAAGCTGCTCATGGCGGGATCATATAAAGAGTTCGGTGATTTTCGCCCCGCGATTGTCGCGCTCCCCTTATATAACTTGATTCGAGCGACCCCGTTCACATCCGTCTGCGATGCGTCAATCAGCGCTTGCAGAGCCTCGCGCTCCGGCGCGAACCAATACCCGTAGTACACCATCTCAGCATAGCGCGGGACTAGAGAATCGCGCAGATGCATCACTTCGCGGTCCAGTGTTAACTGTTCGACAGCGCGATGCCCATGCGAAAGAAGTGTCGCACCCGGCGTCTCGTAGACGCCGCGAGACTTGATTCCGACGTAGCGGTTCTCGACCATGTCGACGCGTCCGATACCATGGCGGCCCGCAATCTCGTTTGCCCGTTCGATGATAGCCGCGGGCGCCAGCCGCTCGCCATTTATCGCAACCGGATTTCCCGCCGCGTATTCGATTTCCACGTACTCCGGCTTGTCCGGCGCGTCTTCGGGAGCGACCGTCAACCGGAACATGTCCTTGTACGGCTCACGCCATGGGTCTTCAAGGATTCCACCCTCGAAGCTTACGTGCACCAGATTCCGGTCCATCGAATAAGGTTTTTCCGAGGTCACCTGCACCGGAATCTTTTTTTCATTCGCGTACGCAATCATGTCCGCGCGACCCTTGAACGTCCAGTCCGAACGCCGCCATGGCGCGATTATCCTGAGCTCAGGGGCAAGGCGCGCAAAGGTCAGTTCAAATCGCACCTGATCGTTGCCTTTTCCAGTTGCTCCATGCGCGACCGCATCCGCGCCTTCCATTCGCGCAATTTCCACCTGCTTCCTTGCGATAACTGGCCGCGCGATCGAGGTTCCGAGCAGGTAATAGCCCTCGTACACGGCGTTGGCGCGCATCATTGGAAACACGAAGTCACGCGCAAACTCCGCGCGCAGGTCGGCGATTATCAGCTTGCTCGCCCCGGTCTTGAGCGCTTTCTTCTCGAGACCGATGGTTTCTTCAGCCTGTCCCACGTCGGCACAGAACGCGACCACTTCGCATCCGAACCGATCCAGCAGCCAGCGCAGAATAACCGATGTATCGAGGCCCCCTGAGTAGGCGAGGACCACCTTTCCTATTTTTTCCATCGTATCCGCTTCATTCGCGCGCGGCGGCCGCAACGTTCACAGAGACCTCGGGACGCAGCAGCCAGACCATCACGGCCTTTTGCGCGTGCAGCCGGTTTTCCGCCTGATCGAGAACAATCGAGTGCTGACCGTCCATTACCTCGCTTTCGATTTCCTCGCCGCGATGCGCCGGCAGGCAGTGCATCACCACCACGTTTTTTGAGGCGCGCTTCACCAGGGCGGCATCGACCTGGAAGCCGGCGAAATCGCGCCGCCGCTGCTCCGCTTCCTTCTCCCGACCCATCGAAGTCCACGTATCGGTATAGATCACGTTCGCATCTTTAACCGCTTGCGACGGATCGTCGGTGATAACGCCCAGTTCCTCGCGTCGCAGGCGCGAGGTGAAGCTCTTCTCAGGCTCGTAGCCGTGCGGCACCGCAAGCCTAAGATCGAAACCGATCAGAGAGGCGGCTTCAATCCAACTTTGCGCAAGGTTGAATCCGTCCCCGACGAAAGCGACGCGCAATCCCGAAAGATCTTTTCCGAACCGCTCACGAAGGGTCAACAGGTCCGCCAGCAACTGGCACGGATGCAGCAAATCGGTGAGGCCATTGATCACCGGCACCGATGCCTCGCGCGCAAGCTCAACGCAGGTCTCATGCGCGAAGGTCCGGATCATGATCAAGTCGACCAGCCGCGACATCGTGCGCGCCACGTCCTTTACCGGCTCGCGCGTACCGATTCCAATGTCGCTCGACGAAAGATAGATCGCATTGCCGCCCAACTGATTCATCCCGGCTTCAAACGTGATGCGGGTTCTGAGCGACGGCTTTTCGAAGATCATCGCAAGCGTCCGACCGCGCAGATAGGGATGTTCAATTCCCGACTTGCGCTCGCGCTTGAGGCGCGCCGCCAGCTCAAGCAATCCCGCGAGTTCGCTCCGGGAAAGCGAGCTCATGTCAAGGAAATCGCGTTTCCCGCGCGAATCGGCGCTTGGATTTGCCGCCCGCGGCTGGCGCGCCGGCGCGCTCATCGCGATACCTCCACCGTTTTCAGCGCGCGCTCGATTATCGCAAGACCGGCATCGGCTTCCTCGCGTTTGAGGTTGAGCGGCGGCAGCAATCTAAGAACGTTTCCCGCGGTACCGTTCACGATCAGCTTTTCTTTAAGGCAGACATCGACCAATGGGCGCGGATCGCCCTTCAGCACCACGCCTATGATCATTCCCAGGCCGCGAACCTCGATGACGTGGGGGCATTCCTTCGCGATCGTACGCAGCCGCTCCAGAATATGCGCGCCCACTTTTGTAGCGTTCTCGAGCACCGCTTCACGATCGATCACGTCAATCACCGACAACGCCGCGGCGCACGCAACGGGATTTCCGCCGAACGTGGTGCCGTGGCTTCCGGGCGTGAATGCCGCGGCGATCTCGCTCTTCGCGATCATCGCGCCGATAGGAAGGCCTCCGCCCAGCGCCTTTGCAAGGGTCACGATGTCGGGTTTGATTCCCGAGTGCTGGAACGCAAAGAACTTGCCCGTCCGGCCCATTCCAACCTGAATCTCGTCCAGGATCAGGAGCATCTTGCGGCGATCGCAGAAATCGCGCAGGCGATTTAGATAGTCGGGATGAGGCATCACCACCCCGCCCTCGCCCTGAATCGGCTCGACCATCACGGCGACCGTTTCGTCGCGCACGGCGCGGTCGAGAGCCGCGACATCGTCGAACGGCATCAGGCGAAAGCCCGGGACCAGCGGTTGGAACCCCTGATGGTATTTCTCCTGTCCGGTGGCGCTCAGAGTTGCGAGAGTGCGTCCGTGGAACGAGCCGAGCGCCGCAATGATCTCGAAGCGGCCGCCGCCATCCTTATGCCCCCAGCGCCGCGCAAGCTTGATCGCGGCCTCGTTCGCCTCCGCGCCCGAGTTGCCAAAGAAAACCCTGCCCCCACCAAAGCGGCTGGCCAGCCGCTCCGCAAGCCGAGCGGTCGGCTCGGTGTGGAAGACGTTGGAAACGTGAGTCAGCTTTTCGGCTTGTTCCTTGATCGCATGGACGACGCGCGGATGCCCATGGCCGAGACTCGTGACCGCAAGTCCGCAAAAGAAATCCAGATAGCGATTTCCGTCCGCATCGAAGAGATATGCGCCCTGTCCACGCTCAAAAGCAATTGGCAGACATCCGTAGATATCAACCAGATTGCGATGCGCCAGTTCAACGATTTCGCTGTTGTTCATCTTCTCGCTGCTATCTTGGCTCGCCAATGTCTTGAGTCGCTGTTCCCCCGCTACCGCCCGCGCTTGCCGCCGCGCGCGAGATCGGTAACGCGCGCGCGCCGCTCCACCACCTCGGTGCCGATTCCTGAGCGGGTGAAAATCTCCAGCAGAACTGCATGCCGCACGCGTCCGTCAAGGATATGAGTTTTCGCCACACCCTTGGCCAGCGCCTCGATGCAGCACTCCACCTTGGGAATCATGCCCTCGGCGATAACGCCTCGCCCGATAAGCCGGCGCGCTTCAGATGAATCGAGCGCCGGAATCAGCTTTCCCTCACGATCCTTCACCCCATCGACGTCGCTCAGAAGGATCAGCTTTTCCGCGCGCAGCGCCGACGCTATTTCGCCCGCGGCCACGTCAGCATTGATATTGTAGGTCAACCCGTCGCGTCCGATTCCTATAGGCGCGATGACTGGAATGAAATTCGCCGCGTCCAGGGTGCGGATCACCTCCGGATTAACTTCGTCGACTTCGCCCACCAGTCCGATATCCACCGGACTCCTGCGGCCGCTCTCGTCCCGCACCAGCATCCGCATCTTGCGCGAGGTGATGAGCCCGCCGTCCTTTCCCGATAGCCCCACCGCGCGCCCCCCGTGACGCGTAATTAGCGTCACGATTTCCTTGTTGATGCGCTGCAGGACCATCTCGACCGCTTCCATCGTGGCCTCGTCGGTCACGCGCATCCCGCGCACGAAGCGCGGCTTGAGCCCGAGCTTGCCGATCAACTCGTTTATCTGCGGCCCGCCGCCATGAACAATCACCGGATTGATCCCGACCAGATCGAGCAGAACCAGGTCCTGCGCAAAGCTGGAACGCAGCTCCTCGGACTGCATCGCATGGCCGCCGTACTTGATGACAAAAATCTTGCCGCGAAAGCGCCGGATATAAGGCAGCGCTTCGATTAGCACTTCCGCTCTCTGGATGAGTTCTCTGGTCACCGTTGTCTCGCGCGGCGCAAGCAGCTGCCGCTCCACAGGTGGCAATCAAAACAGGCTTGAGCCCTCGGTGCAATTACCGGATGAATCGGCACTGCAGGCGCAGCTCTAAACCGGCGCGAGAAGATTATTACAGGATGTAGCGCGAGAGGTCCTCGTCCTTGAGAATGGGATCCAGATGCCGATGCACGTAATCCGAGTCGATCACAAGCTTGCGGTCGGAGAGTTCCGGCGCGCTGAATGAAACCTCTTCCAGCAGACGCTCCAGCACCGTATGCAGCCGCCGCGCGCCGATGTTCTCGGTGCGCGAGTTTACCTGCTCCGCGATCTGCGCGAGGACCGACACCGCATCCGCGGTAAACTCCAGGCCCAGCCCCTCGGTCGCCATCAGCGCCACATATTGGCGCGTGAGCGAGTTCTCGGGCTCGGTGAGAATACGAATGAAATCCTCGCGCTCCAGCGCTTTCAGCTCCACCCGGATCGGGAAGCGGCCCTGGAACTCGGGAATCAGATCGCTCGGCTTGCTGGTATGGAACGCGCCGGAGGCGACAAACAGGATGTGATCGGTGCGGATCGCACCGTACTTGGTGTTAACCGTCGAGCCCTCGACGATCGGTAGAAGGTCACGCTGCACACCTTCGCGCGATACGTCGGGACCGCGGCTCGCTTCGCGTCCGGCAATCTTGTCGATTTCGTCGATAAACACGATGCCCGACTGCTCCGCGCGCTGAATCGCCTCGTGCGCGACGCTTTCCATATCCACCAGCCGCGCGGCCTCCTCCTGCGTCAGATATTCGAGCGCCTCCGGCATCTTGAGCTTACGGCGATGGGTTTTCTTGGGCATGATCTGGCTCATGAGATCCTTCATGTTGAATCCCATCTCCTCCATGCCCTGCGGCGTAAACACCTCGACCATCGGCATCGCATTCGCCGCGACCTCGATCTCCACTTCGCGATCGTTGAGATGACCCTGCTGAAGGAGTTTGCGCAGCTTCTCGCGCGTGTCGCGATGCGAATCGTTCTCGACCGGCTGGATGTCCCCCTCCGGGGTTATTCCCGCCGGCCGCCGCGCCTTGGTGGGCGGCGGAAACAAGAGGTCCAGCAGCCGTTCCTCGGCGTTCTCACGCGCCTTGACCTTCACCCGGTCGCGCTCTTCCTCGCGCACCATCTTGACCGAGATTTCCGCCAGATCGCGAATCATCGACTCCACATCGCGGCCGACGTAGCCGACTTCGGTGTAGCGCGATGCCTCAACCTTGATGAACGGGGCTTGCGCCAGCTTTGCGAGCCTGCGCGCGATCTCTGTCTTGCCGACGCCGGTCGGCCCGATCATCAGGATATTCTTGGGTGCTATTTCGTCGCGCAGATCGGGCGTGACGTTCTGCCGCCGCCATCGGTTGCGCAGCGCAATCGCGACCGCGCGTTTCGCGTCGTGCTGGCCCACGATGTAGCGGTCGAGCTCCGAGACAATCTCGCGCGGGGTCATTACCTGTGGAACTGACATCGTTTACGCGGGCGGGTTTTAACCACTCTCTCTATCTAAAACAGTAGTCGGTATCGAAACCTGTGCCTATAACTCTTCGATCACGAATTCGTCATTGGTGTAAACGCAGATCTCAGCCGCGATCTTGAGCGATGACTCCGCGATCTGCCGCGCCGACAGGCCCGGATTGTTGCGCACCAGCGCTCGCGCCGCGGACAGGGCGAAATTACCGCCTGAACCGATCGCCAGGATTCCGTCATCCGGCTCTATTACGTCGCCCACCCCGGAAAGCAGCAGCGAGGTCTCTTTGTCCGCCACCACCAGCATCGCTTCCAGCCGCCGCAGCACTCGGTCGGTGCGCCAATCCTTGGCCATCTCCACCGCCGCGCGTCTGAGCACGCCGCCATACTCCTGCAGCTTGCCCTCAAATTTGTCGAATAACGTCAGTCCGTCTGCGGTCGATCCGGCGAAGCCCGCAAGCACGCGGTCTCCATGCAGCCGCCGCACTTTGCGCGCGCGCGCCTTCATGATTGTCGATCCGGCGGTCACCTGGCCATCGCCCGCCATCACGACGTGGTCATCATGGCGGACGCTTAGGATTGTGGTGCTGCGTATTTTCATGATCGTCGTCAGGCGCGCGGATGCGCGCGCCGGTAGACCTCTTTGAGATGGCTGATGCTGACGTGCGTGTAGCGCTGGGTGGTGGCAAGGCTCGCATGCCCCAGCATCTCCTGGATCGATCGCAGGTCGGCGCCGCTGTCAAGAAGATGGGTCGCGAACGAGTGCCTGAGGCTGTGCGGTGTCAGACTCGCCGCCGCACCGGATCGCAGGATACGCGCGCGAACGATGTTCTCGACGCTGCGGGTGGTAAGCCGAGCGCCGCGCAGATTCACGATCACGGGCTGACCGCTTTCGGGCGCGGGTTCGATCGCGCGCCGATACTCGCAAAGCGCATCCAGCGCCACTTCACCGATAGGTACGACGCGATCCTTGTTGCCTTTTCCGGCGCGCACCGTGACCATCCCAAGCTCCTCGTCGATATCGCGCCAGTCGAGGCCAATCAGCTCGCTCACTCTGAGTCCGGTCGAGTAAAGAGTCTCGATTATCGCCCGATCGCGCAGCGCCGCCAGCTGACTCGCGTCAGCATCGCATTCGATAATCCGCACTATATCGTCGATCTCCGCCACCTTGGGCAGGCGCCGTTCGGATTTGGGCGAGCGCAGAGCGCGCGCGGGATTGGAAATGCCGCTCGTGTTTTCGAGATAGCGAAAGAAAGCCTTGACCGCGCCAAGGCGTCTCTGAACCGTCGCGCGTTTGCGCGTCTTCATCAACGCCGCAAGCCATTCGCGAATATCGTCGGGCGATATTGCCGCGGGGTCCACTTCGTCGCGTTTTCTGCCAAGCGTCGCCGCCCGATCGAGCAGGAAGTCGCGAAAAAAGCGAAGATCGCGGCGGTAATTGTCAACCGTATGCCATGACGCGCGCGATCCGCTTGCGAGCGCCGCGGCAAATGCCTCGATCTGACGCGCCATCCCGGTCGCGTCGCCCGCAGTCGCCTTCATCTCGCGCCTCACAGCCACAGCGGCTATGCTATCAAGGGCGGGATGAGCGAAAAAGCCGACCGGCGGCAAACGCTCGCGCGGCATGCAATGCCAGGTTATCCGCGATGAATTGCTTCTTCTGCGGCCGCCAAATTGAGGTCCTGGAACGGGTGGGCTTTCGCGACACCTGTCCCGGATGCGATCGCGCGGTGCACGTATGCCGCAACTGCGATTTCTACGATCCCGCGTACAACAATCAGTGCCGGGAGACGATGGCGGATCGGGTGGTCGACAAAGAACGCGCGAACTTCTGCGAGTATTTTAAGCCCGCCGGGAAACCCTCCGTGGCGTCCAGCGCGGCGTCGGCAAAGAGCAGCACGCAGAAAAAACTGGACGCTCTATTCAGGAAGAAGTGATGAAGTCCACCCGCGGCCAGCAGACGGGCGACAGCTTCGCCGCGATCCTGCTCGCAGCGGGACTCGGCACCCGGATGCGCTCGGCTCGCGCAAAGGTGCTGCATGAACTCGCCGGCGCGCCGATGATAGCGCGCCCGCTTAGCGCTATCGCCGCTTCGGGCGCGGACCCGATCGTGGTGGTAGTCGGCTATCAGGCGGATCTGGTCAGAGAAGCCGCCGCCGCGGCGCTTCCAGGCCGCCGTCTCGAATTCGCCCTTCAGCCCGAATTGCGCGGCACCGGCGATTCCGCGCGAATCGGGATGACCGCACTCGCACCTGACTATCGCGGCGACGTGCTCATCGCGTACGGCGACATGCCGATGCTGTCGCCCGCGTCGTTAGTCAAGTTCGCGGCGGATCATCGGCGAAATGACGCCGTGCTCTCGTTTATCAGCGTAATTGTCAAAGATGGCGGCGCGTATGGGCGCGTAGTCCGCGACGCCGATGGAAACGTGTGCGCGATCGTCGAGGCGCGCGACGCATCCGCAGCCGAGCGCGCGATCCCGGAAGTGAATACCGGTGTTTACCTGGCGCGCGCGGAATTTCTGCGCGCCGCCCTTGCCGATCTCAAGTGCGACAACGCGCAGCGCGAATTCTACCTGACCGACATTGTCGCGATCGCGCGTGGCCGCGGCCTGAAGGTGCGGGCCTGCCTCGCATCCGACCCGTCCGAATTCGCGGGCGTGAATTCACGCCAGGAGCTGGCATCGATGGAAGCTCAGATTCGAAATCAGGTTAACGATCGCCTGATGGCATCCGGGGTCACGCTGGTCGACCCCGCATCGGTCTACATTTCCGATCAGGCTGAAATCGCCGCCGACGTGACGATCGGCCCGAACGTCCAGATCCTCGGGCGATGCCGTATCGGCGAGGGCACTCTGATCGAAGGCACCGCGTACCTGAGCGACGTCGAGGTCGGGCCGCGATGCCATCTGAAAATCGGCGTTCGCGCCGAGGAATGCCGCATCGGCGAGGAGTCCGAGATCGGACCATTCGCAAATCTGCGCGCCGGCACCGACCTTGAGGGCCATAACCGAATCGGAAATTTCGTCGAGACCAAGAAGGCCAAAATCGGGCGCGGCACCAAGGCAAGCCATCTCAGTTATCTTGGCGACGCCACCATCGGCCGCGACACCAACATCGGATGCGGCGTTATCACCGTTAATTACGACGGCTACGACAAGCATCAGACCCAGATCGGCGACCGCTGCATGATCGGATGCGATACGCAACTGGTCGCGCCGATAAAAGTTGGCAGCGACGTGTATGTCGCATCCGGCACCACCATCATTCGCGAGGTGAATGACGGTGCGCTGGTGATGTCGCATCATCCGCAGCGCGAAAAGCCCGGATGGATCGAGTCGTGGCGCGCCCGCCATGGCGACGCGAGCGGCGGCAAATCCGGCGACAGATAGTCGGCGCGCGGGTAACGTGAAGCGACACCGCAGCGCTATCATCGACCGGCTGCTGCATAGTGAAAAGCCCTCAATTCGCAGTGGGTTTTACGCAGCAAATAATGTCCCTTGAATGAACTCGCGCGCGAATCCATAATAAAGCTAACGGATCGGAGAAAAATCATACAGCGAGGAAAACTGGTAAAGACCGAATAGTAAGCGAGAGTAGCGCCAGGACTCGCGGCGCCCTTGAGGCTCGCGAGTTGACGAGGTGGAAGCAGCATCGAAGAATTCGGCGGATGGCTTCCCGGTTGCACAATCGTTAGAGGCAAACAAACTGCGCGGGTGACCGCGCGACAAAAACCGCCTCCCGTGCCAGGGCTTTCGCGCCCTGATCCGAAACCAAAACTCTCCCACTTAAATCGCTGATGATCGCGGCACGCGCCCACTCGAGGCGTGCGCGCCGCCTCTGATCCCGAAAACCCCGCCACTCGGCGCGCGATAGGCGCGCGCCACGCGGCGGCTTACGGGAGGAAGCGTTCATGTGCGGAATAATCGGCTACGTCGGAGGCAAGGATGCCTACCCGATCCTCATCGAAGGGCTGCATCGCCTCGAATATCGCGGCTACGACTCCGCGGGCGTTGCGACCATCGTCAAAAACGGCCATCTCGAAATTCGCCGCGCCGCGGGCAAGCTCGAGAACCTGCGCAGTCTGGTAGCGACCGCGCCGCTTGCGGGCAAAATTGGAATCGGACATACGCGATGGGCGACCCACGGCCGCCCCTCCGAGACCAACGCTCATCCGCACAAGGCCGGTCCGGTCGCCGTAATTCATAACGGTATCGTCGAGAATTACATCGAGCTGCGCGACGCGCTTAAGGCGCGCGGCCACAAGCTCAGCTCTGACACTGATACCGAGGTGATCGCTCATCTGGTCGAAGAGCGCGTGCGCGGCGGCGCCGGGCTTGCTGACGCGGTCCGGCAGGTCGCGGGCGAGCTTCGCGGTTCGTTCTCAATCGTGGTGCTGTCGGAAACCGAACCCGGCAAGCTGGTCGCCGCCAAAACCGCGACCCCGCTGGTGGTGGGACTCGGCGACGGCGAAAATTTCGTCGCCTCGGATATCCCAGCCATCTTGAGCCATACCCGCAACGCAGTCGTGCTCGACGATGGCGAGATCGCGGAGCTTAGCGCGGACGGCGCGCGGATCATGAAGTTCGACGGCAGCCCCGTCGCGCGCAAGCCGCGCAAGATCGAGTGGGACGCAGTAGAGGCCACCCGCGGCGGCTACGATCACTATCTGCGAAAGGAAATCAACGAACAGCCGCAGGCCTGGATCGATACGCTGGCCGGGCGCGCGGCGGCCGGCTCGCCCGACGTTCGCTTCGAAGAAGATCTGCTCGGGCCGGGCGGACCCGGCGCGATCGGGAGAATCGTGATGGTTGGCGAGGGCGCCTCTTGGATTACCGCCAACATCGGCAAATATATTATCGAAGAGCTGACCGGAATTCCGGTCGAGCCTGATTTCTCATCCGAGTTCCGTTACCGTCATCCTCCGATTGACCCGCGCACGCTGATTATCGCGGTATCCCAATCGGGCGAAACCGCTGACACGCTGGCCGCGATGGAGCTCGGCGCGCAGTCCGGCGCGCGGATGATCGGGCTTACCAACACCGTCGACTCGTCCATCGCGCGCAAGGCCGACGCGCGGCTTTATACCCGATGCGGTCCGGAGATCAGCGTCACCACCACCAAATGCTTCATCACCCAGCTCGAAGCCTACTACCTGTTCGCGATTTATCTGGCGCAGCGGATGGGCCGGCTCGATCGCGAACGGTCGCGTGAACTGCTTAAGCCCGCGCTCGCGATTCCCGCGCAGATCCGGACTCTGTTCAAGCTTGAGCCCGCGATCAAAAAGATCGCGCGAACCTATGCCGGCGCTCACGATTTCATTTACATCGGCCGCGGCATCAACCATCCGGTTGCGCATGAAGGCGCGCTCAAGCTGAAGGAGATTTCCTACATCCACGCGGAAGGCTTTCCCGCCGGATTCATGAAACACGGCCCGATCGCGCTTATCGACGAGCGGATGCCGGTGGTGGTGCTGATTCCGGGCGATGACCTGTTCGCCAAGATGCTCTCGAACATGCGCGAGGTCGAGTCGCGCGGCGGCAAGATAATCGCGGTCACCGACCAGAAAAGCAGCGAGCTATCCGCGATCGCGACCGAAGTGGTGCACGTGCCGCGAACCAATCGGATGCTGACGCCGGTGCTGATGACGATCGTGCTGCAGTTGCTCGCCTATCATGTCGCGGTCGAGCGCGGCACTGATCTCGATCAGCCGCGCAATCTCGCCAAGTCGGTCACGGTCGAATAAAGGAGATCGCCGGCGCGAAACTGACTCAAGTTTCGCGCCGACGACTCATTTCGCCGCGGACGCGTTGTAGACGTCCGGTCCGAAGTCCCGCAGTCCCTGCTGTGCCGCGTAGCCCAGATGTTCGAGGCCGAAAAGATCCTCGATACTTCTGAGCAGCGAGTAGTGATTGTATGGATTGTCGTTCACCGTACCCGGCTTGACGAAGCGTGAGAGGATCAGCGTGCCGGTTCGTCCGCCGCCCAGACCAATCCGACCCGGTGCGACCGTGTTGGAACCGGTCGGCTCGGCGCAGCACGCGGCCGGGTCGGTTCCCTCGTCGAACGTGATTATCAGCATCCCGTCTTTCCGATACGCGGGCGCGGCGAGAATTTTTGGCACCGTCACGCGCAGGAAACGGTCGGCCGAAACCATACCTCCGCCCGGACAGATCGCCGACTCTCCGTCATGAGCGTCATTGCACAGGTTCGGAGTGATAAAAACCAGATTCGGTGTCGTCGCTATACTCTTCAGATCGTCATCGAGACGGGAAAGGGGCACGTCGTGCTGCGCGCAAGTCGGATAATCGATTATCGAGTGGAAGTAGACAAACGGATTATGGCGGGTTGCGTACTGGCTCTCGCGAGTCGCGATCACGTTTTTATCCGGATGCCCCAATTCCGGATGCAGGCAATTCGATCGCATGTCCTCCATGTATGCGCGCCAGGTTAGATGCTTCTGCTCCAGTTGATTCGCAAGCGTGCTCACCACCGCTGGATAAACGCATCCCGCGCCCAGCGCCTGCCCGTCCTTGTCGAGCTTAGGCGTCAGCATTTTGAAATCGTAGTAAGTCAGGCAGTCATTCTGCGTGTACGTGTTCGGCGCCTGTCCGCTTATCATCGCTATATAGTTATCCAGGCTGTCGTGGCCAATCGCATAGTACTGGCGCAGTAGTTCGCCCTTAGCGACCAGATCGCGAGAGAGATACGGCGCGTGCGAATGGGCTCCGAACGCGGAGTCGAAGCTCTGATTTTCCAGCACAAGGATGAACACGTGCCGCGGCCGGTTGCTTGCAGCCGCGGCACTCGCGCGCGGCGCCCCAATTAGAAACGTCGCGACCAGAAAGATAATCGCCGCGCACACGGCCAGGGCTATTCGATAACAGCTCATTCGGAGATCCTGTGAACCGTTATTCTCATTTCGCATCCTCCCCGCGTAGCATGATGCTAATTGTTCATCATCACTGAGATGGAAAATTCATGAACCGGAAAGTCTTTGAGCAGCGCTCTTTTTTCGCCGCAATCGTGGCGGCGATCGCGATACTCGTGCTCGTATCGCAGATTAAGGCGGCGGAATCGAGACCATCCGCGCCCGGCGATCACTATGAGACGCTCAAGTACGGCGGAATCGAGCGCGATTTTATCGTGCATGTTCCCGCGGCGTTCGATTCGCATCGGAAAACCCCGCTGGTGATCATGCTTCACGGAAGAGGCGGCAGCGCCGAGAACGTGGAGCGTCAGACTGGATGGGACAAGCTTGCGGATCGCGCGGATTTTCTCGTCGCGTATCCGCAGGCGCTCGCGCCATTTCCCAACCTGCCGTCGAATTTTTTTGTAAATGCGCGCCGCTGGAATTACCGGCTTGACGAAAACGACAACGGCGGATCCCATCCCGACGACCTGGGATTTATCGCCGCGGTGATCGATTACCTTGAGCGCGACTGCAACGCCGATCCCGCGCGGATCTATGTGTCGGGCTTCTCCAATGGCGGCGGGATGTCGTGGATAGTCGGCGCAAGGATGGCCGCGCGCGTCGCCGCTATCGCGCCGGTTTCCGGCGAACTACCGGGCGAGCAGGACTCGAAAGCCGGATACATGTTCCCATGGCTCGAAAAGCTCACTCCCGCCGCGCCGATACCGACGCTGTTCATCATCGGAACCGCGGACCCGTTTAATCCGCTCGCCGGTGGAAAGGATCGCGCGCCGGTCGAGGCGACGCTTCGCGGATGGCGCCGCAGGCTCGGATGCGAGGGCGCGCCGCGCATTCTGCGCGACTTGGGCGGCGTGCGAGCGCTACTATGGGAAAAATGTGAGCATGGCGAGTTCGAGTATGTGACGGTGCAGGACCAAGGGCACGTATGGCCGGGCACAGCGAACCCGCCGCGGTCGCATCGGTTCGGCAGCGCGACCACACATCTGGATGCGACAAGCGCCATCTGGACCTTCTTCAAGTCCTATACCCGCTCGCCCGCCGGTTCACCGGCAAATTAATCGGCGGGCTATACAAATCATCACGAGGCATATCTCTCCCGCCGCGCTGACGGCGCGGCGACCTCTCCTTGGACAACGAGAGGTTACGAATCCGCTGGATACGGCGGCGCATGATATTTTCTGCGGGCGCACCCGAAAGCGCGATAGCTTGCCAGAATCGATAGTCGTCACAATACTCAGGATGGCGATACTCACGATGATGAACGGGTGGCGGAGAGGATAATTGCGCTGCGCAAATTGCGGGACCGATAACCCAGCGGGCAAGAAGTTCTGCGGCAATTGCGGCTCGCCGCTGGCAAATCTTTGCCCTCGATGCGGCGCCGATAATCCGGTGGGCAATCGTTTCTGCGGCGAATGCGGAACGGCGCTCCGCGCCGATCCTACTTCCGCGCCCCTGTCCCGCCGCAACACCCAAATCAATGCGCCTCAGCCATCGCCGACAGAAGAACTCGAAGGCGAGCGCAAGACCGTCACCGCGCTGTTCGCGGATATCAAGGGTTCGACCGAGCTTGAGCAGGATCTCGACCCGGAAGAAGCGCGCGCGATCGTCGATCCGGCGCTGAAGCTGATGATCGAAGCGGTGCAGCGCTATGACGGCTATGTCGTGCAGAGCACCGGCGACGGAATCTTTGCGATTTTCGGCGCGCCAATCGCCCGCGAGGACCATCCGCAGCGGGCGCTCTATGCGGCGCTCAGGATGCAGGACGAAATGCGCCGCTACGCCGCCCGCTTGCGCGCGGAGGGCCGCGCACCGCTACAGATTCGCATCGGCGCCGATACCGGCGAGGTCGTGGTCCGTTCTATCGCAACCGGGCGCGGACATGCCGAGTACACGCCGATAGGTCATAGCGCGAATCTCGCCTCGCGGATGCAATCGCTCGCAAATCCCGGCACCACCGTGATCGCCGAGGCGACGCGCAGGCTGGTGGAAGGATATTTTCAGCTTAAATCTCTCGGTGCGGCGCGAATAAAAGGCGTATCCGAACCGGTCAATGTGTACGAAGTGGCCGGGCTTGGGCCGCTGCGCACGCGTCTTGAGCGCTCGGCTGGCCGAGGGCTTACCAGATTCGTCGGACGCGACCGCGAAGTCGGGACGCTAAGGCACGCCGCCGATCTCGCCGCGGCCGGTCACGGCCAGATAGCGGCCGCAATCGCCGAGGCCGGCACCGGAAAATCGCGGCTGTTTTTCGAGTTCAAGGTGAGGAATCAATCGGGATGGATGGTGCTCGAAGCGTTCTCGGTGTCGCACGGCAAGGCGAGCGCTTATCTGCCGGTTATCAGCCTGCTGCACGGCTACTTCGGCATCGACGCCGATGACGACGGGCGCAAGCGGCGCGAAAAGGTTGCGGGCCGGATCGCTATCCTGGATCGATCGCTGGAGGATTCGCTGCCCTATCTGTTCGCCCTGCTGGGGATTGCCGAAGGCGAAGATACGCTCGCGCGCCTGGATGTAGACGTGAAGAAACGCCGCACCCTGGACGCAATCAAGCGTATCCTGCTGCGCGAGTCTCTAAACCAGCCGCTGATGGTGATGTTCGAAGACCTGCATTGGATCGACGAGGAGACGCAGGATCTCCTGAACCTTCTTGCCGATTCGATCGCGAACGCAAGAATCCTGCTGCTGGTGAATTATCGGCCGGAATATGCGCATCCGTGGAACAGCAAGAGCTATTACATGCAGCTTACGCTGAATCCGCTCGGCGGCGACTCAGCGGCCGAGATGCTTTCCGCGCTGCTCGGTGACGGCGCGGATCTGGCGCCGCTCAAGCGGGTCATTATCGAGAAGACCGGCGGAAATCCGTTTTTTATCGAGGAAACGGTACAAGCGCTCATCGACGATGGAACGCTTGCGCGCGACGGCTCGGCGCTCAAACTCACGCGCACGCTGGGCGACCTGGCGATCGCGCCGACCGTGCAGGGAATTCTCGCCGCGCGCATCGACCGCCTGCCGGCGGAGGAAAAAGACCTGCTCCAGACACTCGCGGTGATCGGCAAGGAGTTTCCGTTTCGGCTCGCGCGCGAAGTCGCGCGCAAATCGGACGAGGATCTCGCCCGGATGCTCCGCGATCTCGAACTTGCGGAGTTTATCTACGAGCAACCCGCGGCCGGCGACATCCAATACTCGTTCAAGCACGCGCTGACGCAGGAGGTCGCGTACAACTCGCTGCTGATCGAGCGGCGAAAGCTGCTGCACGAGCGAATCGGCGCGGCGCTCGCGTCGCTCTATGCGGCCGCAATCGACGACCATCTCTCCGAGCTGGCGCATCATTATTCCCGATCGGCTAACGCGGACCTTGCGGCTACTTATCTCGAACGCGCGGGCATCCAGTGCGCTCAGCGATCGGCGCATGAAGAAGCGCGACAGAACTTTGACGCCGCGCTGAAAGCGCTGATGCAGTTGCCGGAAGACGGTGAGCGCGGACGGCGCGAGCTTCGCATTCAGCTTGCCAAAGCGACCGCCGCGCTGGCGGTCGGAGGCTGGGCCGCGCCGGAATTGGAATACGCGCTTACGCGCGCACGCGAGCTGATGGAGCGGACGGGGGATTTCTCTTCAATTATCACCGTGCTTTACGGGCTGTGGGCGCTCTACCTGGCGCGATGCGATCTGCATCGCGCGCGCGATTTTGCCGACCAGTTGCTGTCCCGCGCGCGCGACTCCTCGGATCCGACTGTCGTCGCCTATGCGCACAACGCGGCGGGGCAGATCTGCTCATGGATGGGAGATAATCGCGCGGCGGCGGATCACTTCGAGCTTATCCGCACGCTCGACTTCGTCCAGGCGCCCGAGCAACTGGCCGGTTTGTCCTACCAAGCCGCAATCCGGGTCCTTTCGCTGGCGTTCATGGCACGCGTCGAATGGCATCGCGGCTATCCAGAACGAGCGGTCAAGACCGCCGATCATGCGCTTAAGCTGGCGCGCGAAATCGGCCATCCTTTTACCATCGCAACCGCTGAAAATCTCGTCATCTCGGTGCATATATTCAGACGCGACCGCGACACAGTACGCGCCACGGCCCAGCGCCTGCTCGAACTTTCAGAAAAGCTCGGCTTCAGCTTTTATTCTCGCCAGATTCCCCTGATTCTCGGCTGGACCACCGCTTTGCAGGGCGATCTAGAACAAGGTCTGGCCCAGGCGCACGTCGGCTTGGATGCGCAGCAGGACTCTTTCT
>JASHOJ010000124.1 GCA_030041155.1 Candidatus Binataceae bacterium
GAAACCGGGCAGGGCTCGGAACTTTCGGCGAATGCGCATCACGGCGCCGACCAGGTGACGCTCGAAGCGCGATGCTACGGGCTGGCGCGGCGCTACAATCCACTGCTTGTGAACACAGTGATCGGATTTATCGGTCCGGAATATCTTTACGATTCAAAGCAGATCATCCGTGCCGGGCTGGAAGACCATCTGATGGGCAAGCTGCTCGGCGTGCCGCACGGCGCCGACGTTTGCTACACCAATCATGCGCGCGCCGACCAGAATGACTGCGAAAACCTTGCGGTGCTGCTCGCGGCCGCGGGATGCAACTACTTCATGGCGCTGCCGATGGGCGACGACGTGATGCTCTCGTACCAGTCCACCAGTTATCACGACGCGGCGGCGATTCGGCAGGTGCTCGGGCTTCGTCCCGCGCCCGAATTCGAGAAGTGGTGCGAGAGGCGGGGAATTCTCTTCGGCGGGCGTCTGACCAGGCTTGCCGGCGCGCCGGAACTGGTCATCGGAAAAAAGCGAGTTTCCTGAGATGCGCTCGCGCAAGCGACCGTTGCGCGGGGTCTCCAAACCCGCGCTCGCGCGAGTTGCGAAAAGCGGCGCGGGCCCGGCGCGAATCGGAGTCGGACGTGCCGGGCCGCGTTACCCGACTAAGGCATGGCTAAAATTTCGGG
Source organism: Candidatus Binataceae bacterium (assembly GCA_030041155.1). Classification (GTDB taxonomy): domain Bacteria; phylum Desulfobacterota; class Binatia; order Binatales; family Binataceae; genus JBARDN01. Next base: position 666 of record JASHOJ010000124.1, read on the forward strand.
CCGATCATGCGCGCGCGGTTGACGCGGTGCTCGCGGAAGTTCCCGCCGATTGGCCCGCGCGCAATTCGATATTGGAGCTCCACTCGCGTGCTCCGAATCGGGAGGCATACCTGCTCGATCCCCGGCTTGGCCGGATGCTCTCGGAGCCGGATGCGGAGCGAATGGCGCAGCGTTTCGCGCGCAAGACGCGCGCCGCGCGTCCGCCACGGCCCAGGCTCGTGATTCTGCTGGGCGACGGACTTTCGTCCGCCGCTGTTGTCACGCACGCGGCGCCGTTGGTGCGCGGGCTGGTGAGAGTGCTGAGAGCGGACTTCGATTTGATGCCGCCGATTTTTATCCGCAACGCGCGCGTGCGAATTGAGGATCACGTCGGCGAAATCCTCCGCCCCGACATTGCGGTCATGATTATTGGCGAGCGGCCGGGTCTGGCGACGGCGGAAAGCCTCGGCGCGTACGCGATTTGGCGGCCGCGGCTTACCTCGCTCGAGCCCGATCGCACGGTGATCTCGAATATCCATCCGCGCGGCATCGCGATTGCGGCGGCGATACGGAAAATCGCGCGCCTCATCTGCAACATCGCCGATGCTCAAGCGTCGGGCGCCTCCCTTTCGGCAAAGCTGACGCGGCGCTAGGATCTGCCGCTAGTCTTCCGCGCGAAAAGATCTCCGCCCTGTTATCCTCTCCCGATGGGGAGAGGACGGCGCGAAGCGCCAGGAGAGGGACCTCTTTGTGTCATCTTGAGCGGAGGCTGCGGCCGGAGTTCCTTCGGCTTCGCTCAGGACAGGCTCCACATCCCTCCGCCATTGTTTGGCGGATTGTATCGGCCAGCTCCGAGCCCATTAGGGATCTCTCGACTCGCGCATCGCTCGCTCGGGATGACATGCGGCGCGTGACGCGCGCAGTAATAGCGCGATCTCGCGGTAGCGGTAATGCGGGCGCAGCTTTTTTTCGTATCGGACCCTCACCTGGCGCGGCACCTCGATTGCCAATGAAGAGCAATCGCCGCGCCGCGCGTCCTCTCCCCACGACGGGGAGAGGATGAGATCCGCGCATCCGACTTCCGGTTATCCTCACCTACAGGCGCACTGATTAAGGCAACAATGACGGTCGCTTCACGCTGATCTTCGTCCCGGCGGGTAGCTGCTTTCGGGGTGGCGGGGACGCAGCCCGATCAATTAGGCTCTCCTAAAGAGTGAGGGTTAACCGATGAGCGATCGCGAGACCGTATTGAGCGCGAATCGCGCGTTCTACGACGCGTTCGAGAGTCTCGACAGCGAGCGCATGGAAGCGGTGTGGCTGCGCGACCAGCATATCACCTGTGTGCATCCGGGATGGCGCAAGCTGACCGGATGGGGTCCGATCATGGCGAGCTGGGAGCGGATTTTCGACAACGTGTTCGAAATGAAATTCGAGCTCGGCGAGATGGAAGTGATGATCAGCGGCGATATAGCGGTGGTCGTCGTGGAGGAGATGCTCACTCAGCGCGGCTACGACGGCGTCTCGCGATCGCAGGTGATCGCGACCAACGTGTTCGAGCGATCGGGCGGCAAATGGTTCATCGTGCTGCATCACGGGTCGCCGGTGATGGCGCCGCCGGACGACGAACCTCCGCTCCAGTGATGTCGCGCGCTTTCTCTGGGACTAGAAGCGAAATCACAGACGAGGAAACCACGATGCTTAAACGCGTCGATCGAGTACAAATTGCGGTCGCGGATCTGGATGCGGCGGAAAAAGTGGTGGCCGATACCTTTGGCGCCGAGCGGCTTCGCCGCGACAGCGTCGCGCCGCTGGCCGCGAATCGAAGCACGATGCAGGCGGGTACGAGCCTGATCGAGTTGCTTGCACCCTCGGGAGCCGGTCCGGTGAGGCAGTTCGTCGACAAATGGACCAGCGGACTTTTCGGCGTCGGCTTTTCGGTTGACGATCTCGATTCGGCGGCAAATGCGCTCGAAAAGCGCGGGGCAAAATTCGAGCGCGCCTCGGGCCAACTCTTTGTCGATTCAACTTCAACCTTCGGGCCAACTTCAACCTTCGGGATGC
>JASHOJ010000125.1 GCA_030041155.1 Candidatus Binataceae bacterium
AGCCGCCTGCAACCTCGCCCCGCCCTGATTCTGGTTCCAACGTTCTCGATCAGCTCGCGAGCGGCTCCGGTTGGGGCCAGATCGCTCTGGCGGAGCATGGCGGTTTCGCGCGCCTATGAGTTCGGGGCGTACGTCGGCATCAGCGATTGGGCCTATCCGTGCGAATATCACGGCTTGCGAAGCAGTTCCGTTGCCGGATTGGCCGATCCCCGGCCGCGGCGCCACGATGCGTTCTTCTCAAAACTCGGGCCCCGGTCACTGCTGAGCTTCGAGATCGATCTCGATCGGCTGAGCGAGCTCAGAGAGTATCGTTCAAGCCACGCTTTTCTTTCCGACGAGTCCCTGACCGGCAATCATCGCACCGCACACGATTCTAACGCTCGCCTACGAGCGCAAGCTCGCGTGAAATAAACGCGCGCGCCCAGTCTGCAATGCTGTCAACCCGCTTGGCGGGCAGAGTCTCTCGCATTGTAGCGCGTCATCCGGCGCTAGCGCCGCGCGTGAATGTCAGACCGACGGCAATGTTACCTTGACTGACCTATCGATAACCGCCTGATGCTCTCATTGCGCTATCCGGGTTGGAGCAGTAGTCAGACAATTGTCAGATCATCTGTCAGGAGGTGTTTCCGACCAGAAACCTGATGTCACCATTCAAAACAGCGCTGCTGTGCTTCATAGCCATTGTTGGGCTTTTTGGTCCCACCGTTTTTGCGCAGGAGTCCTCTAGCTGTCCGCCTCCTCCGGACCCCAGCGTGAAGTTCACGGCTATGCGCACCGGACAGACGATGCAACTTCCGCCGCGTTTCAAATATGAATTCGCCGTTGCGCCCACGCCGGACGGCTGTGCGATAACAACGCTGATTACTCTGCCAAATGGAAGTCGACTCTGGCTTCCAGCCGGCAAAGTTTATGACTCGGCGGATGGCACCTATCAGAACTGGGGTGGTCCTGCCACATACGAAGCGGAACCGGCCGGAGCATTCAACAATTGGCAGGGTTGGTTCACCGCAGACGACGGGTACGGCAACTGTAATTCTCAGCACGACAATTGCCCGTCGGGATTTGGAGTTCCGAAAGGCCACACAGGACCGTGGGAAGTTGGGCCCAAAGAGCTCGAAAAGCTCAACAGCCAGAATTAAAGGCATTTCAAGAGGGACAGGTTCCGCGGTGACGCTCTAATAGAAATACTCCCTGAAGGTTGTGAACCGGTCCGGGATTATCCAGCGCTGTGAAATCATCCCCTGATTGATGAACCACGTATCGTGCGGCGCCTTCTCAGGAGTCGGCGTGTACAGCACCGTCGAGTAGCCATCTTGCACGTCCTCATCGACCAGCGCGGTCTGAAACAACCGCGGGAACGAATAGACCGCCGCTCGCGCGCCGGGAAATTCGCGATCGCGAACCGTGTTGAAAATCGCCAGGGTCTTCCACAAGCGGTCTTGGTGATCGTACTGGTCGGAGGCCGTGATAAACCATCCCTGTGTATCGATGTACAAAATCCGCTTCGCGATCGGCGGGATATCGCCGAAGCGGCTGGGCCTTTTCGCGTCGGCCTCTATCACGTACACGTGCCTGAGCTCCCAGTCCTCGGGACATACGGTGCGCCCGCCGTCGGCCGCACATGACTTGGCGGGAAGGTTCTTCGCGTGAACCACCGCCAGCATCTGCTTCTCGCCCAGGAACTTGAAATCGAAATTCTGGATCCGCCCTGAAAAGCCGAACAGCGAGTTCAGATCCAGATTGCCGAAGAATGCGTTCGCGGACAGGTAATCGGACGGGTACAAAGAGGATGCGAACCACAGCGACGGCGAGAATCCCGACCAGGTTAGATCGGAGCGTCTCGGATTCGAGTACCGGTATCGCACGAAGTACGTCCACGGGTTCTGCCAGAATGGCGGCTCGATCGGCACCATGATTGCCCCGACCGCCAGCCGCTCCATTATTCCCGTGTAACCATCTTTGTCGGTCGGAACCGGGCTGACTTCGGTCCTGCCCACGTTGCGATACACTGCGATGTGCCCGATCGGATAGACCGCAAACGGATTTGCTGAACGCGGCGAATAATTCATCACCACGTTATCGCGCGAATCCAGATCGTCGGTGTACGCGGGGCCGAACTGAAAGTTCCACATTATCTTTTGCGCGATCTCCGGATCGTTCAGGTCCAGATTCGGAAACGGCAGTCCCGCAACATAGTTCACCAGGTTGCCGCGGGCATCGAGACGGACCTGCGCCGAATATTGTTCGGTCGCGCTCCTATACGGCGGCGGCCAGATGTAATCCTTGGGCGCGACGATATGCATCTGCATTCCTTGCGCCGCCAGCACGTAGTTTCCGGGGCTGACCAGCTCGGCGACGCTGGCCGCGTTTTGTTTGGTAATCATCTCGCCGGGCTCTACGCCGCCCGCGCTCGCGACCGCGGCGACCGCGAGAAAACAAAGGGCAACTGAAATCGACAGCTTTTGCGCACGGCTCATGATTATCACCTCCGGCGCGATGTCCTGGTGCCGCGCGACCGGTCTGGCGAAATTTGTCGGCGCGACCCAAGCTAACTGCTTTCATGCTAGACTGCGCAGCGATTGAGGTCGATTGATAGCGTACCGGGCGGCGGATTTCAGCGGCAAGCGGCTGCCTGCCTCAGCCAGACGGTAGCGCATCATGCGCCTATAAACATCAAGTAGTACTTTAATTCCGGAGCGAGCCAATCATGGAATCCGAAAAGAGCCGAAAGGTCCGCGCGCTTCGCGAGCGGCTGGATCATCCGGTGGTCGATGCGGACGGGCATCTGATCGAGCCGCAGCCGCTGTTTCATCAGTATCTCGCAAAAGTCGGCGGCGCCGAGATGCCGCAGCGGTACCGCCGCGAGCTTAACGATCATCCGACCGGCTCGCGCGGAAATCGCGATGCCGGCGATATGCGCGGGGCGTGGTGGGGTATCGGCAACAACGCTTACGACCTAGCGACCGTGATGGCGCCGCGGCTGCTGCATCAGCGGCTTGAGGAAATCGGGATCGACTTCGCCGTGATGTATCCAACTCTGGGACTCGCGCTGCCGACGATTCACGACGACCAAGTTCGCCGCGCAGCGTGCCGCGCGCTCAACACCATGAACGCGGAGATCTGCGGCGCCTATCGCGACCGGCTTGCTCCGGCCGCCGCAATTCCGATGCATACGCCCGCCGAGGCAATCGAAGAACTCGAGTACTCGGCGGGCATGGGGCTAAAGGTCGCGATGATCCCGCCGGGCGTTGCGCGCCCTATTCCGTCGCTCCACGATAAGTATCCCAACGCGTTTCCGAACGCCGCATATTTCGATAACTACGGCCTGGACAGCTTTCATGATTACGATCCGGTCTGGCGCAAGTTCGCCGAACTGAAAATCGCGGTCACTTCGCATGGCGGAGTCGGACTGCGCTTCCTGCCGCTCGGCAGGCGCTCGCCTAGCAACTACATGTTCAACCACATTGGCGGCCATGCGTTTCAGCAGGGAGAGCTGTGCCGCTCTTTGATTTTCGGCGGCGTTCCGGCGCGCTTTCCCGAGCTTGCGTTCGGATTTCTGGAATGTGGCGCTGGATGGGCGGTCGATTTGCTGCATTCGCTCGAGGAGCACTGGGAAAAGCGCAATCTCGAAGGGCTTAGCAATTACGATCCCTCCCTGCTCGATCGCAAGCGCCTGCACGAGCTTCTGCGCGAGTACGGCGGCGCGGAATTCGTTGACGCTTCGCGCGCCTCAGGCATGAGCCGCGCCTATGACGAGGGAATTGCCCGCCACGATCGCGACGCAAATCGTGACGAATGGGCTCTAACCGGAGTTCGCGACGAGGCGGATTTCGCGCGGATGTTCGGCAAGTTCTATTTTGGATGCGAGGCCGATGACCCCAGCGTCTATCGCGCGCTCGACGCGCGCGTGAATCCGAAACGCGCCCGCCTGCAGCCCATCTTCAGCTCCGACATTGGGCATTGGGACGTACCAGACATCGCAAGCGTGCTGCTGGAAAGCCATCGCCTGGTCGACAAGGGAATTCTGAGCGCGAGCGATTATCGCGACTTTGTTTTCACCTACCCGGTTCGGATGCATCTGGCGGCGAATCCGGATTTTTTCACCAACACGGCGGTGGAGGCCGCGGCGGCAAAGCTCGCCGCCTGATCGTCGCGATTAGGGGCGCAGACTGGCCAAAAGCGCATCGAGCGCCGCGGGCAGATCCGTTATCGATCCGACGGCGTGCTGATGCTCGACGCGTTTCCCGACCGCAATGAAATGCACGCCCGCTTCCGCCGCCGCGATCCGGTCGATCGGACTATCGCCAACGTAAACGCTGCGCTCGGGAGCCGCGCCGGCGCGCTCCACGCATAGCTTCAGAATATCGGGGGCTGGCTTCGGCCTCACGCCGTCGCGCGCCGACGCGATCGCATGAAAAATATCGTTGAGCCCCAGGTGCGCGACCAGCGCGGGCACGGTCGCCGACCGATTGGTCGCAAGTCCTAGCAGGTAGCGTCGCCGCAATTCGAGCATGAACGGGCGCAGGTCCAGCGCGGGGCGCAGCAATCGAAAAAATGGCGTGGCGTCGAATCCGCGCGCGATGTCTTTCATGCGCTGAAGCATCACCGAATCGTCGCGCGCGCGTGCGACAAATACCTGTTCCGCGGCGTATGAGATCGCGTTGATTTCCTCGGCGCGGTCAAGCGGCGGCTCGCCCAACTGCGCGAAAATCGCGTTGTAGTACGCGACGTTGGAGGCGTCGGAATCGAACAGAACCCCGTCCGCGTCGAACATCACTAAATCGATCATGGTTGGCGCCGCTTCGAAGCGGGCTTAATGACGAGCTTCGCCGCTTCCGCCCTGGCGGACTTCATCGCCGGGATGCCGGGTCGCGACGCGGCGCGGGACCGCGATCATGTCGCGCGCGGTGACCGCGTCGCCGCAATGCGGACATACCAGCGCCGGCATCACCTTCGCCCCGCAGCATCGATGCATAAGCTGAAGCGGAGGACGCTCGTCATCCGCTCGCCACAGCCACGCATCGCCCCACTTCAGCATCGCGACCATCACCGGATACAATTCCAGGCCTTTTTTGGTCAGCCGATACTCGATGCCGCCGCGGCGCTGCGCCGCGCGAGCGCGCTGCAGGATTCCGTCGGCGGCCAGCGCGCGCAGCCTGGTTGCAAGAATGTTGCGCGCAATTCCGGTGTTGTGCTGGAACTCGTCGAAGCGCCGGCGGCCCATGAATGCTTCGCGCAAAATCAGCATCGTCCATCGCTCGCCGATAACGGCAAGCGTGCGCGCCACCGAGCAATTAACCTGAGCGACCGATCGCCACCGCATCCGAAATCCGCAATTCTCCGCGCGTTGTGAGCCGACAGCGCCGGCCCCCACTGGCGCGGTCGGTACGCTATCGTTGCACTTTGAAACCGTGCAGGCTAGACGCCCCGATTTCCGCGACCGCGCGGCGATCCTGCCGGAAAGCGATCGCGGGCCGCCCGCCTGCGTGGAACAATTTGTTCAATTTCCATGACATACAGTTGGAACCGGGGATGGAACAAGAGCGGAAGGAGGCGCGACCGCAACATTATGCGAATCGCTGTTGCATTTTGCAACTGATGAGAGCGGGTCGCGCGCAATCCATGCTCTTTGAACGCGACAGCAAGAGAAAAGCCGCACCAGCGTGGAAAATCGACGAGCCGGTGGATGATCGCTCGATGACAAGTAATAGCAGCTTCGCCGGTCTGGCCCGCTCGCATTCTGCATAAAATGCCCGCGGCGATCACCGGGACTTGCCGGTTTTCAGCGGCAAAGATCGCGCCCCGGATGCTGGCAGCCGACTTGCTAATAAAAGTTGCCTCCTGCGTTTAGGAGAAACGCGGGACTGAAAAATTGGCTCCGGGGGTTGTGAAGGAGAAGCATGAGGTCGTTGAGATTATTGGTAGCCGCCGCGTTCGCGATCGTGCTCGGCGCAGGAGTGTTCGTTCCGCGAGCAGACGCGATTTCGCTGCGGCTTGGATCCGACGGAGCCGAGTCCGCGATGGATTCCGTGAGTATGCTGTATGCAACCCGCTCCAACGGTACGATCGAGCCAGTGATAGGGGCCGGTGACGAGGTGCCGGGCGGCACGATCACCGAGCTGGGAAATCCCTTCGAGATGCCTGATGGACGCGTGATATTCGGAGCGCGCGTAGAGTCGCCGCAGCAGAATCAGTCGTGGGATATGTTTGTTGCGGATCCCGATTCGCCGGCTCCGCATCAGGTGAGTCGGGTGCTGAATACCGCAAAGTCCGCCTCCGATTGCGCACCGGTGCTGAAAATCGATCCGACGCCGGTTGCCGAGCCCAGCGGAGCGATCGCGTTTACCAGCTTCACCAGTTGCGGCGGTGACGCCGTGTTCGTGCTCGACGGCGGTAAACTCACTCGCGCGCTTTACGACGGCGAGACGACGAATCGGGGACATGCGATTTCGCACATCGCGCTCGGCAGCCTGCAAATGGCTTCCGACCGTACACTCGTCGTCAGCGCCTATCTGCACGCCGGGGCTCATTCACGATCGCATCGAGGGTTGTGGTGGCATAACGAGCCGCTTTCGATCGTGGAAGTTACTCCCCGCGGCGCGGTTAAGGAGATCGCGGTTGAAGGCCAATCCGCACCCGGCGGCGGCCATTATGGTGTGTTCGGGTTGCCGACCGTGGCTACCGGTTGGACGCTCGGAGTGCGCGAGACTTTCGTGATGTTCACCGATGACATGCCGCACGGCGGCAATTCGCTCTTTATATCTGAGAGCGGTCGCACCAGACGGGAGCTTGCCCGCGGCGCGGAGACGTCCGAGGGCGATTTAACCTATATAGGTCCGGGACGTCCGGCGCCGGCGGACGACGGCACTGTCGCGATGCGCGTGGGAAGCGGCCAGCGCAGCCTGATCGTACGAGTCGATTCGCACGGCAACGTCAAAGTTCTTGCAAAAACCTCGAGTGAGGATTCGTCCGCGCTGAACGCGATGCACAGCTTCGGCGATCCGGTGTTTGTCGCCGGTTCGCGCACCATCTTTCCGGCGACCGATTCGGCGGATTCGCAGGGAATCTACGCGGCGGACGGCAATGGCACGGTTCACGAAGTTGATTCCGGGCCACTGTACGACGTGGGCTTCGGCACCGACCTGCCTGCGCGCCACTCGGTTGCGGGCGAGACGCTCTCGGTTGCCCCGGACGGATCGTTCTGCTATCTGGGCGGTAAATGATTGGTTTCATTTCGCAACTGATTCGATCTATGCTTCGCCGCGAGGATTAGATCCGATGCCTAACGCCGATAACAAGCACATAGCGGCAGTGATAGGGGTTGGCGCCGGCCTCGGAGCGGCGCTCGCGCGGCGATTCGCCGCCGAGTACGCGGTTGCGATGGTTGCACGCAGCGGCGACAAACTCGCCGGCTTCGCTCGCGAAATCGAAGCCGCGGGCGGGCGCGCCCTCGCGTTTTCGGCTGACGTAAGCCGCGCCGCAGATATCGCGGCGGCGTTCGAGCGGATTCGCAATGACCTGGGGCCGGTCGACGTGCTCATCTACAACGCCGCGATGCGTCCGTTTGGGCGGCTGATGGATACGAAGCCGAGCACTTTCGAAAACACGTGGCGAGTCAGCACCCTGGGCGCCTTCCTGTGCGCGCAACAAGTGGTTCCCGCGATGCTGGAGCAGAAATCGGGCGTCATCATCTTCACCGGAGCAACCGCCGGAGTTAAGCCGTTTGCGACTTCGGCTGCTTTTGGGCCGGCAAAGTTCGCGCTGCGAGGGCTCGCGCAGGTGATGGGGCGCGATTTGCAGCCGCAGGGAATCCACGTGGCGTACGTGAACATCGACGGTCCGATCGATATGCCGGCGATTCATCAGATGCTGCCTGACATCAAGGATGAGCAGCTTCTGAAACCGGCGGCGATCGCCGAAAGCTACTGGCATCTGGCGCATCAGGATCGAAGCGCGTGGACGCACGAGATCGATTTGCGTCCATTTTGCGAGAAATGGTAGTCGCGTGCTTTCTCAGCGCGGAGCGGGACGCCCCGGCAGGCGTGCGGCGGTATCTGCATTCGCGCGAGCGGTGGTCATGAAGCTTGCGATTGTCTGGGCAAGCGCGCGCGAGTCCTGCGCGGGGCGCGCGCAAGCGGTGCCGGCACATACGAAGGCGAGCGGAACGCCGCGATTCTCGCTCGCTGCGTACATCGCGCGCGCCGCCTGCGGCATTTTTTGGATTGCCGACGCTGACGGATCCACGCGCACGATTATTTTGCCGGGACGGTAAGCAGCGCGCGCCGCCATAAGCAGACTTTTCGTTCTCCGATCGTCCGCGCGCCCGACAATCGCGACAGTTGTGCTACCGGCTGCTTTTTCTTCGAGTGCGAGGCCAAGCGCGCCCAGCGTCGAATCGTCCAGGTCGCCCACCAGGTCCGCGGCGGGGGCGAGAAGGCGATCCGCAAGCCGCGCATATTTCTCATCGTCGATAATCGCGCCGAGCGTGCGCATCGCGATAGCGGCCTGAGCCTGCACCGACGGCATCGGATCGTCATACAGGACCTGCGCGCCGGATGGCGCGATGACGCTTCCGGGCGGCTCGGCGCTCAAATTGACAATCAGTCCGCTTGCGGAGTTCAGGTATTTGGACGCGATCAGGTCGGCCAATGCGCGCGCCTTGTCCAGATATTTCGGATTGCCGCCCGCCTGATACGCGTCAAGCAACGCGGCCATCAGATAGACCTGGTCGGCGGCGATTCCCGCAACCGACGGCTTGCCATGCGACCATGCATGATAGTATCCGCGATCATCCGCACCGTCATCCGCGCGCATGTGGGCGAGAATAAAATCCAGCGCGGCGTATCCGAGTTGATCCGCGCGCGGGTCGCCGGTAGCCGCGCATGCGGTGAAGTACGCAGAGGCCATCAGGGCATTGCGGTCGGTCATGATCTCGTGATCGACCGGCGGTGCTGCGCGCTTGTCTCTCGCTTCGAGCAGATCATGGTCTGCCGCGGCAAGCAGCCGCGCTGCGCTGGCGGAATTGATTTTCATCTGTGCGGCGAGCTCCGACGTGGAGAGCGCCTGCGCTAGCACGATACGGCCGTCCGGCGCGCGCGGCGCATCGGAGTCGATTCCGTAGAACAGAATCGCGGCGCGTCGCTCTTTTCCGCTCAGCGCTGTTGCGATCTCGTCTTTGGTCCAGGTGTAATAGCTACCGTCGTCGCCTTTGAACGAATCCGCGGACTGGTATGGATAGAAAGCGTGCAAATCGGGGTCGATCAAAGTGCCGTCCACGTATGAGATGACGCGCTCGATCACGGCGCGACACTGTTGATCGCCGGTCTCCTCGTATGCCTCGCTATAGGCCGTCAGCGCCATCGCCTGGTCGTACGACATTTTTTCGAAGTGCGGCACACGCCAGTAGGGATCGGTCGAGTAACGATGAAACCCACCGCCGAGTTGATCGAAGACGCCGCCTCGCGCGATTTTGTCCAGAGTTTCAAGCGCGATCGTGCGGTATTCGCGATGGCCATGGAATCCGGATGCGAGCGCGAGCCTAAGCGCCGGAAAATCGTAGAAGCGGGGTCCCTGTGCGGAGCCAAACCCGCCGATTTGCGGATCGTATGAGGCTTTGAGCCCCGCAAGAATCCGCGCCAGCAGCGCCGGCTCGCCTTCGTTTGGGGCGCGCGGCCTCAGCGCTTGATTGGCAAGACTCGAAGCGAGCGAGTTCGCCTGAGTCTCAAGCTCGCGCCGGTCATCGGACCACGCCGATGCCACCCGCAAGAGAAGCGGCAGCATCGCGGAGACCGCGTCGTTTCCGTCGCCGCCCTTTCCGCTTGCGCGGGCGGGCAGATAACCGGTCGCGTACATCAAGGCGCCATCGGGAGTCGTGAAGCAGGTGAGCGGCCATCCGCCCGCGCCGACCAGTTGCGCGGCCGCGGCTTGATAATATGCGTCGATATCCGGACGCTCATCGGTATCGACTTTTATCGGAACAAAGGCGGCGTTGATTTCGCGGATAACCGCGGGATCGGCATAAGTGGTGTTGTCCATCACGTGGCACCAGTGGCACCACGCGGCGCCGATATCGATCAGAACCGGACGATTGAGCCTGCGAGCGAGCGAGAATGCGGCCGCGTTCCACGGCTGCCACTTGATCGCGCTTCCTGCCGCGTCACGCAGGTACAGGCTCGATGCGTTTTCGAGTGAGCCGGCCGGAAGCGCTGCGCCTGTAGCGGCAAATGCGAAGCTCGCGCCGGCGCCACAGGCTTTTAGGGAAGCGAAACAGAAGATAGCCAGCAGGGCAAGAGTTCGGTTCGTTGACATCACCGCGGACGCGCGATAGCAAGTCCTTTGGCCGGTGCGCGTGAATTTTCGAGCGCAGGTTTTCGTCGAACGCGCATCGCCATTACGAAGGATCAACCAATTGCGCACCCACTTGAGTTCCCCAACTTGAGATCCCGATGAGTGGAAGACCCGCCAGCCGACGGACCCGCTTTGCCGCCGCAACCGGACCAGCCAAGGTTATCCGGCTGCCGGTTTCCAGAATTGTCCGGCGGCGGCGCGCGATCAAGACCGGAGTCGGAGTGCTGGTGGTCTCGTTGATGAGCGCGGCGATCGCGCAGGTTTACATTCTGCGCAACCCTCCCATGTCGCTCGATGAGATCGCGCAATCGAGCGAGCTGGA
>JASHOJ010000126.1 GCA_030041155.1 Candidatus Binataceae bacterium
CCCGGTGCCGAGTTCGGGATCGCATGATCTCGCACCGGACAAGCTCGCGTTGTTCGGCTGGTTGCAAGGAACGATCGTGATTGGCTCCAACGTCGATTTAACCGAACCCGCCGATCCTGAATGGGCGGACCGAACGAACGATGAAGACCCATCTGCCGCTTGATACCTGCGCGGTAATTTGGGTCGGCAACCACGCTATAGATGAAGGTGCACGGGTCGCGATAACAAAGGCGCTCAGTGCCGACGAATCGATCTTCGTGTCACCAATCTCCGCGTGGGAACTTGGATTGCTGACCGCGCGCGGCAGGCTGAGCCTTCAGATGTCTGCTGAGAGATGGTTCGACGAGCTTTTAAGGGCGCCGGGCATCCGCCTCGCAGAAATGCCACCGCCTGTGCTCATCGCGTCTTCTTTTCTCCCTGGCGCATACCCCAAGGACCCAGCGGATCGCATCATCGCGGCCACCGCGCGTGAATACAACTATCGTGTCGTGACGAGGGACCGTCGGTTGCTTGCCTATGCGGAGGGGGGCTATTTTCAGGCACTCGCCTGCTGAAAGGCAAGGAAAGATTCGTGGCAGCTTCGACGTCCAAGCTCATCCGCGGCGCGACCGGGGATTGGGAAGTCGTGATCGGCATGGAGGTCCACGCCCAGGTCGTCTCCAAGGCCAAGCTCTTTTCCGGCGCCTCGGCGGAATTCGGCGCCGAACCCAACGCGCATGTCTCGCCGGTTGATGCCGCCATGCCCGGCATGCTGCCGGTCATCAACGCCGAATGCGTCGCCCAAGCGGTGCGCAGCGGGCTCGGCCTCAAGGCCAAGATCAATCTGCACTCGCATTTCGACCGCAAGAACTATTTCTATCCGGACCTGCCGCAAGGGTATCAGATCTCGCAATATAAGGATCCGCTGGTCGGCGAGGGGGTCGTCGTCGTCGACGTATCGCCGAACGAGCGGATCGAGGTCGGAATCGAGCGCCTTCACCTCGAGCAGGATGCCGGCAAATCGCTGCACGATCAGTCGGCGACCGAGTCCTTCGTCGATCTCAACCGCTGCGGCGTCGGCCTGATGGAGATTGTCTCGAAACCCGACATTCACTCCGCCGACGAGGCCAAGGCTTACGTAGCGAAGCTCAGGACGATCCTGCGCTACCTCGGGACCTGCGACGGCAATATGGAGGAAGGCTCGCTGCGCGCCGATATCAATGTCTCGGTGCGCCGGCCGGGAGGGCCATCCGGCACTCGCTGCGAAATCAAGAACGTCAATTCGATCCGCTTCATCGGTCAAGCGATCGAGGCGGAGGCGCGCCGCCAAATCGGCATTCTGGAGGACGGCGGCACGGTCGACCAGGAAACGCGGCTGTTCGATCCGAACCGCGGCGAGACGCGCTCGATGCGCTCCAAGGAAGAGGCACACGACTACCGCTATTTTCCCGATCCGGATCTTCTGCCGCTCGAGCTCGATCAGGCCTATGTCGAGCGGCTCGCCGCCGAGCTTCCCGAATTGCCGGACGCCAAGAAGGCGCGGTTTGTCGCCGAATACGGCTTATCACCCTACGAGGCCGGCGTCCTCGTCGCTGATAAGGAAACTGCGGATTATTTCGAGGCGGTCGTCGCCTACGCCGGCAAGCGCCGCGATCCGAAGGTGGTGGCCAACTGGATCACCGGCGACGTCGCGGCCTACGCGAACTCGGTCGGCCTTTCCGTGCCGCAGACCCATTTGAAGCCGGCGCAGATCGCCGAACTTGTCGATCTCCTCGCCGAGGGCACGATCTCCGGCAAGATCGCCAAGGATCTGCTGGCGATCCTCATAGCCGAGGAGAAGGATGCCGATCCGCGTGCCGTGGTCGAGGCGCGCGGCCTGAAACAGGTCACCGATCTCGGGGCGATCGAGACCGCGGTCGATGCGATCATCGCCGCCAATCCGGAGAAGGTCGCGCAAGCACGGGCCAAACCTTCGATGCTCGGATGGTTCGTCGGGCAAGTGATGAAAGAGACCGGCGGCAAGGCCAATCCGCAATCCGTTAACGCGTTTCTGCGGACGAAACTCGGCATCTGAGCGGCTTCGCGAATCAGCAAGCGATTCGCTCGATTCGCGTTTTTGGGATCGTCCAAGCCCTTCACGACGGCATTTATGCCGGTTTTTGGGTTGTCCCACAAAAAAATTTTCAAGACGGCGAACGCCTACGGACAGCTTCGGAATGTGCCGCGCCAATCCATTGATCGCTGTCTCGGTGCGCGGCATGGCGATGCGTCTCGCGATCGCGCGACGCCACATCGCGCGAAGCGATCAACGAGTTGACGCGCGAATGGAAAGCATTACGCGAAATCGCGACGCGTGTCCGGCGAATGTCGATAGATACTGGAAAAACAAGGACTTTATCGAATGGCACAGAATCGAAGCGTATCTTTCTTCGATTGTGTCGAAGCGTTTCGGCGCGCCGCTCGAACCGCGTCATGAAACGTCGCGCATCGCGCGATGCGCGGCGCGTTCGCGGCGCGATTGCGCTCGTGCTTGCAGCGTGAAAGCATCGATGCGACGCTTCAAAGCGCGCGTTTAAAGCCTCGATCGGCGCGCGTTTCGCGTT
>JASHOJ010000127.1 GCA_030041155.1 Candidatus Binataceae bacterium
CCGGCGCTGGTCCATGATGCGCGCATCTCCTCGATGAGCTGTGGCGTTAGATACCGCCCGAGCTCGGTCTGGATGCCGCCGGGATGCAGTGACGTGGCACGCACGCCGCGTGCTTTCAGCCGGTTATCCAGCGCGACCGCATACAAGATGTTTGCGGTCTTGGAACGCCCGTAGGCGATAAAGGGATGATATGCGGAGCGTTCGAAGTTCGGATCGTCGAGGCTAACGTCGCTTCTGCGATGCCCCGCCGATGAGAGCGTGACGATCCTGGCGCCGCGCCGCAGCAAAGGCACCAGCCGATTCACGAACACGAAGTGCCCGAGATGATTGGTACCGAACTGAGTCTCGAAACCATCCGAAGTCTTGCCCTGCGGGCACGCCATCACGCCCGCATTGGCGATGATCGCATCGAAGGGCTGTGCTGCCGCAACCAGTTTGTCCGCCGCGCCGCGGACGCTCTTAAGCGAGGCGAGATCCACCTCCACGAGTTCGACCGCGCCGGACTTTTCGCCCATCGCCTGCCCGAGAGCGCTTCGCGCCTTTGCCAGATCGCGAGCGGTGCCGGTCACAGTTGCGCCGTGCGCCACCAGGGTGCGAACGGTCTCGACTCCAAGACCGGCTGACACGCCGGTCACCAGCACGCGTTTTCCAGACAAATCGACGCCCTCAAGCACCTCGTCGGTTGTGGATTCCGCTCCGAATGTTTTTGCCATGTGTATCTCCTAATTCGAAAGCCAAGCATGTCACGAACCGCGTGCACGCGTCTAATCGATTTGCAAGCGAATCCGAGTCAGGAGGATTTCCGGGTTGCCGAGGACCGGCGGTTAAAGAATAAGATTTTTGGAGATCGACTCCGCCGCGAACCCTCGATCAGGCGATACGCTCCGCGGCTCGGCAGCCGCGTTCCTCGCGACGAGCGATCTCACGGCGCACCAATGGAATTAGTTCGCGTCCATAGTCGATAGCGTCTTCGAGCGGATCGAACCCACGAATCAGAAAAGTCGTTACGCCCAGGTCGGAGTACGCCAGCATCGAATCGACTACCTGCTCCGGCGTGCCGACCAGCGCGGTCGTGTTCCCACGCGCGCCGGTCGCGGTCGCAACTGGCGTCCAGAGTCTCTTGTCCAGCACTTCGCCTTTCGCCGCCGCGGCAAGCAATCGCTGCGAGCCGACAGCTTGTGGATCCTTCCCAGGTGCACCGAGCATCGCACGCCCCCGGATTTCCCGAATCCTCTCGATGATTTCCTTTGCACGCGCCCACGCAGCCTCTTCGGTCGACGCCAGGATCGGCCGGGTCGACAAGCTGAATCTCACGCTTCGACCATAACGCGCAGCGGACGCCCGCACCCGCGCGATCGTCTTCGCCGCCTCCGCCAGCGGCTCGCCCCACAGCGCGTAAACGTCGGCATGCTTTCCCGCGATTGCGATCGCCGCGTCCGATGAGCCGCCGAAGTAGATCGGAAGATACGGCTTCTGCAGCGGCTTGATGTTCGAGGCAGCGTGCCTGAACCTGTAGTACTTGCCTTCGTGATCGACTGGTTTGTCCGCAGTCCAGATGCGGCGAAGGATTTCGACGTACTCGTCGGTGCGCTGGTAGCGCTCGTCATGCGACAGGAAATCGCCATCCTTGCGCTGTTCGCCGTCGTCGCCGCCGGAGATGATATGAACCGCCAGCCGCCCACCGCTGAAATGATCCAGCGTCGCGAGCTTGCGCGCCGCCAGCGTGGGAGCGACGAATCCGGGCCGATGCGCCAGCATCAAGCCGAGCTTTTCCGTCACGAATGCGGCGTACGACGCGACGATAAAGCCGTCTGCGCCGTTCGAGAAATAGCCTACCAGTATACGGTCGAAGCCCGCCTGTTCGTGGGCTTGGGAGAAACGGCGCACGTAGTCAATATCGATCGCGGGTCCGCGAGGCGGGTGAATCTCCGAGGCGGCCTGCGTGCCGATCATCCCGATGAATTCAACGCTCATCGACCGTCTCCTTATCTCAGCCCGCGGCGAGCGCTTCAATATGCGCGGCATTCCGCTGCAAAGGCAATCTGGGAAACAGCAGCTCCGCCACGTAGTACGCCTCTTCCAGCCCGGGATAACCGGAAAGAACGAAAGTGTCGATTCCGATATTGAGATACTCTTCAAAGCGGCGCGTCAGATTCTTGGGATCGCCAACCAGAGCCGTTCCCGCTCCTCCGCGCACCAGACCGACGCCCGCCCATAGATTCGGACTGACCTCGAGCTCTTCGCGGCGGCCGTTATGGAGCTGCACCATTCGCTTCTGCCCGACCGAATCCATCCGCGCAAGGGTCTGCTGCGCGACCATGATCGCGTCGTCGCTTACGAATCTGATCAATTCATTTGCCGCGGCCCAGGCCGCCGTTTCGGTTTCGCGCACTATTATGTGCATTCGCATCCCGAACCGCACCGTGCGGCCCAGCTCGCCGGCGCGTTTGCGTACTCGCGCAATTTTTTCCGCCGCCTGCGCCGGAGGCTCGCCCCACGTCAGGTAGAGATCAGCGTGCCTGGCCGCTACCTCGATTCCCGCGTCTGACGATCCGCCAAAATAAAGCGGAACGTTCGGCCTGCGATCGCGATCGATGAGCAAGCGGCCGCCGATTATTTTCAAATGACGCCCCTCGAAATCGACCTCCTTGCCTTCGAGCAGCGGCTTCCAGACCGTCAGGAACTCGTCCGTAATTTCATAGCGCGAGTCGTGCTCCAGATGCATGCCTTCGCCCGCCAATTCCACCGGGTCGCCGCCGGTAACGACGTTGATCAGACATCGCCCACCGGAGATGCGATCCAGCGAAACCGCCATCCGCGCGGATACCGTCGGTGACACCAGCCCCGGCCGCACTGCCACCAGGAACTTCATGCGCCGAGTGACTGGAACCAGCGAGCTGGCTACCACCCATGCGTCCTCGCATGAGCGGCCGGTCGGCAGCAGCGCGCCTCCGAAGCCGAGCCCGTCAACCGCCTCGGCGATCTGCCGTAGATAAAATGGGGTCGCGCGGCGGCTTCGTTTACTGGTAGCCAGGTAGCGGCCGTCGCCGTGAGTGGGGATGTACCAAAAGACTTCCATCATTGGCGCTCTCTGATCGTCAGGCTTCTTACAGATACGTCATCCGAGCTAAAAAACGCGCGGACGGAACAGCCGTGGAGGTACCGACAGTCCGCCCGCGCAGCGAGGGCCAGAGCCCGTCCTCCCCGAGAAACGCCCCGTCAGGATGCCGCCGCCGATGATTCGGATTCGGCCGGTTGCCCGTCGGCGGATTCTTTCTTTCGCGTGATGCTGCGGCGGCCGTCGATGCTAACTGGCGCCTCGCCGGCCACTGTCACGCGCCGATGCAATCGCGGCTGGTCGCCATAGTCATCGATCGCACGGTGCTGCGTGGCGCGGTTATCCCAAATCGCAACGTCGCCCGGCAGCCATCGCCATCGCACCGTGTTTTCAAGCCGGGTCACATAACCCTGCAGCAAGTTGAGCAATTCCTTGGAGTCGGCTTGCGGCAAGTCGACAAACTTCCGCACGAAAGCTCCGAGCACGAGCGTCCGCTCTCCAGTTTCCGGATGCACTCGCACCACCGGATGCTCGGTCTCATAGACCGTGGAAGTAAAGACCTTGATGTACCGTTTCAGCGCTTCGGGGCTGTTCCTGGTTGTCGGCACGGAGTAGTCGTACGCGTTGCTGTGCACGGCCCAGAGATTGTTGACGATCTCCTTCAGCTTGGGCGGCAACGACTGATAGGCCGCAGCGGTGTTGGCCCAAGTCGTGTCACCGCCATGAGTCGGCACGATCAAGGCGCGCAGAATCGATGCCTGCGGATAAGCATCGACAAAGGTCACGTCGGTGTGCCACGCGGTTGCGCGATTTCCGTACGAGCCATCGATATCCAGCACGGCCCTGGTGCCCTTCAGCGAGGGAACCGTCGGATGCGGTACGATATCGCCAAGCAGGCGACCGAAAGCCTCGTGGCTCGCTTCGTCCAGATGCGCCTGGCCGCGGAAAAAGATCACTTTGTATTTGAACAGGGCTTGGCGAATAGCCTCGACCGTCGCCGGCGCCAGCTCGCCCGAGAGACGCACGCCGACAATCTCGGCGCCGATTCGTCCGGCGATCGGCTGTACCCTGAGGCTGCTCTCTTTTCCATTCGTGCTCATTATTTTCTCCTTATCCTGGATGCTACTCGGCAAAAGATCGTGTGAGACTCTGTTTCAGTCCGCCAACCCCGCGGGATGCTGCGCGGGCGCGCTTTTTTGCTCTTCCGGTGCGAAGAAGATCAACGATCGCACCTCTATACTCTCGCGCGGTGCAGCGTCGGGCGGACTAGTCGGATCGTCAAAGGCGCTGTGTGCGGTGAATCGCGCGCGGCCGTCTTCAGCGGAGTCGTAACACTTCAGCAGAATCGCTTCTTCGCGCTGCAAATGCGGGAAGAAGTACCACCGATGATTTGGGTTGTAGATGAAAGCGTAGGTCTCGCCGACTTTGTCGGGATAGACAAGATCGCATGCGACGAAATCCTCCGGAGCGATGCTCTTGGAATCGCAAACCGCGAGCGGAGATTCCTCGACCGGCCCAGTAATTGGACGCCAGACATTGATCTCGGCGAATCGATGCTTCAGCAGATCGCCCGCTTCGTCACCAAGATGGTCACTGACGCGGCGCCGTCCCGATTTGGCGGTGTAGTCGTTGTGCACCGAGCGTACCGGCTCACGCGCGTGGTCCAGCTTCGCCTGCGCCTTTGGCAGGCATCGCACCTGATGATCGAAGACCTGCACGCGCACGGCGCCGGTCTTCTCCTTCAACAGTTTTTCGATCTCCGGATAGTAGACTTCGCGCACTTCATCCTGATCGTAGAAATTCTTTACCTTGGTCTCGTGCCGGGTCAGCACAAAGCCCTGCGTGTCCAGCGACAGCTTGTCGGCGATCGCTCGGGCGTCGCGGATCGTCACCGCGTGGGGGTCTGGCCGCCGCGTGCTCGGGGTCACTCCCGGCGGAGGCGTAAAAGCGTACGTAACCGGCTTCTCATCAGTCTTCTGAAGGTAGTTGAGCGAGGTCCGGACTTCTCGCGTTGATTCGGGGTTCTTTAATTCAGTTTGCGTGCTTGCCATTTGCGACCTCCGCTTTTGAATCCTCGGATGTGAGGGGGCTTTATGCTGGTACGCGAAACATGTCGCGCGGATCTCAGCCTCGAATTCACTTGATAATTCAAACCGTAACGGCTCGAAGCTCGTGAACGACCGCCCAATTATCTGCAGTCCCCAAACTGAGGCTGCTGCATTCTCTGCCTGCCAGTACTCCAACGGTTCAGCAGAAGAAGCGCCTGAACGCCAGATTTTTCGACGCCGGAACAAATCAGAGTCCTCCAAAATCCACCTGGACGCGGTCACTTCGATGAGGCGAGCCAATTACATTCGCTAGTTTATCGAACTTACTCCATCGGATTACTAGGTTAGTACGAGAATAGTCTGAGAAGGGTCTTGAAGCAAGCGCAACGGCACCAAAATCTTCTCGGAAGACGAGTGATGCGGTCAGCGACGATCGGGAAATATCGTCTCAGAGCGTCCTTCGGGGGCAGATAACCTAGAGAATTGCAGTGGCGCTGGAATTTGCGCGCGGAAAATTCGATCATTGAGAACCATGCCGATTTCGACACGCAAGGTGAGCCCGGTAATCGGTGCGGAAGTCGAGAACGTCGACCTCTCGCTTCCGATGACTGAAGAGCAGCTCCGCGGAATTCGTGATGCGCTCTTGAAACACCTCGTGCTTTTCTTCCGCAATCAGCATCTGAGCCCGGATCAGCATAAGGCATTCGGGCGCTGCTTCGGCCCGCTGCACATCCATCCTGCTCCGCTGGGGGTTCTCGAGGGCCATCGCGAGATTGTGATTATCAAAGCGGATGAAAATTCCACACATATTGCGGGCGAGGAGTGGCACTCCGATGTCTCCTGCGATGCAGAGCCGCCGCTTGGCTCTATCCTGTACCTCAAGGAGGCGCCGCCAACGGGAGGAGACACGCTGTTCGCCAGCATGTACGCCGCGTATGACGCGCTGTCGGAGTCGATGCGCCAGTTTCTCGGCGGCTTGACCGCGATTCACGATGGCGCGCGCAACTACGAGGGGCGGCGGCCAGATCCCACGCGTCCCGGCGAATTTCCGCACGCCGAGCATTCGGTGATCCGGACCCATCCTGAGACCGGTCGAAAGGCGCTATTCGTCAACCGTCTGTTTACGACGCGTGTGGTTCAGTTGACTAAGCACGAGAGCGACACGCTTCTCGAGATGCTCTTTCGGCACATCGAGAATCCGCAATTTCAGTGTCGCTTTCGATGGGAGCCGGATTCGGCCGCGTTCTGGGATAATCGATGCACGCAACACCTTGCGTTGTGGGACTACTACCCGCATCGCCGCTATGGCTATCGCGTGACGATTGGAGGCGACAAGCCCTTTTGTCGGCGAGATCCTCTGTCGGATTGACGCGGAGTCCGCTTAGCGCAGCGACCCCAGCGCGTTCGTGAGTGCAAACGCGGACAATATAGCGACTCCGATCGCCGTCGGAAGGATTTTTGGTGCCGAGGGCGGGACTTGAACCCGCATGTGGTTGCCCACGGTGGATTTTGAGTCCACTGCGTCTGCCGTTTCGCCACCTCGGCGCCGTCGCGACTGTGCTTTCTCTTATACGAGAGCGCCACTATCCGAGCAACGCGAAAACCATCGCGGCTCCGCGGCATCTAAGAGTCCCGATGGCGCGTCAACCGGCATCTCTTAATTATCTCTTCCTTAATCTTGTAATCTAATCGGTATGACCACGTCTTTGTCATGCAGAGTTGACAGCCGGTGAAGTTGGAAGCTGAATCGCCTCCGATGGCTGGAGCGCACGGGTTCCGCGCAGCGGCAGCTTGACTACGAACACCGCGCCGCCGCCAGGACGATTCGCCGCCGCAATTTGTCCGCCATGCATACGCGCGATCTCTCGGCACAAGCTCAGGCCAAGGCCGCTGCCCTCGCTGCCGGCGTGCGCGCCGCGAAAAAACCGCTCGAAGATAAAGGGCATTTCTGCGGGGTCGATGCCCGGTCCGGTGTCCGCTACGCGAATTATTCCGCGCCCGTCCACGTTCGCGAGACCAACCTCGATTCGTCCGCCCGGCGGCGTGAACTTGAGCGCGTTGTCCACCAGGTTGATAAGCAGGCGGCGCAGATGCATCGCGCTGCCTTCAACCGTCGCGGGCGCCAGCTCGTCGGTGGCTAGATCGACATTCTTTGCGGTCGCCAGAGGCTCGACAGTGGCGACGACTTCCGCCACCAGCTCCTGCAGGTCGACCGGCCGATGCTCGATAGCGGCGTCGCCGTCCAGCCGCGTGAGCATCAGGAGCTCCTCGGTTATCCTGCAGAGTCCGATGACCTCGCGATGAGCGTTCTCTAGAGCCGCGCGATTGTCGTTGCCGGATCGCTCACGAGCCAGCGCCACGTCGAGTCCGGCGCGTAGCACCGCGAGCGGCGTTCGCAACTCATGTGCCGCATCGGAGGCGAAGCGCCGCTCGGTTGCCGACGCACGTTCGAGCCGGTCAAGCAGCGCGTTTATCACGTCGACCAGCCTTCCAATCTCATCGTATGCGCCCGGCGGCTTGAGCCTGCGCGTCAGATCGCTCGGCTGAGTCGCGGCCAGCGCACGTGCGATGGATGCGACCGGTGCAAGCGCCCGGCCCGCAAGAAGGTAACCTCCGGCGACGCACAGAATCAGCAACAGTGGCACGATGAGCAGCAGGGCCGCGCGCAGACGATCGACGGACTGGCGGATCGGAGTGACATCCGAGCCGTCGATGAGGACCGCGGGCTGGCCGCCGAAATCCAGAGGTTTGATAGCGTAGCTATAGGTGCTGTTTGGAGGCCGAAGAATTCCGCGAAATTTGGTGTCGTAGCTAACCTGGGGAATTGGCGCGGTCTGCACGCCAAAATCCGCTACGATGCCGCGGTCCGTCAGCAGCAGAACGCGCCGCCGCGGGCCGAGGTCTCGCTCCAGGCTCACCCCGCGCAACAGTGCTATGGCGTGTGGCGCGTCGGCCAGCGTCAACTCGTGCGCGCTGGTATCAGCTTCCTCCAGCAGCGCGACGTGCAGCGCGCCGTACTGCTCGCGCTCGAACAGCTTTAGCGAGGCGAATGCCGCGAGGATAAGAATCGCGCCCAGGACCAGCGCCCAATAGATCGTAAGCCGCAGTCGGATGCTCATCGCGAAATGCGGATTCGCTCCGCGGCGGCTCAACCCGCGCGCATCGAATACCCAACCCCTCGCACGGTCGTGATCATCGAGGTTTTCGCGTCACCGTCGATTTTCTGCCGCAGCCGATTGACGAAAACTTCGATCAGATTGGTGAAGACGTTGTAATCGGAATCCCAGACCGATTCGGCGATCATGTCGCGGGTGACTGTCTCGCCGGCGTGGCGCATCAGCAGTTCAAGCAGCATCGCTTCTTTCGGAGACAGCGCTACCGGAGTGCCGGCACGTCGCGCGCGCCGCTTGACAGTGTCGAACTCCAGATCGCCGACCCTCAAGATCGGCGTTTGCGCCGCCGGACGCCGCCGTCCGAGCGCATGGATTCGCGCGAGGAGTTCGGCGAAGGCGAACGGCTTAACCAGATAATCATCACCGCCGCTTTCGAGTCCGATGACGCGATCCTCGACCGAGCTACGGGCGGTCAGGAACAGCACCGGAACCGAGTCTCCTTTGGCGCGCCGCTCGCGCAGAAACTCGACGCCACTCTTGCCCGGAAGTCCGATATCCAGCACCAGCAGGTCGTAGTTTCGGCGCCCGATGATTTCATCGGCTTCCTCGGCTGATTTTACCCAATCGACGGAGATGCCTTCTTCCGTCAGCCCCTGGCGGAGGGTCCCCGCGAGGCGCTCTTCGTCCTCGACAAGCAGCAGACGCAGTGACTGCATCCTATGATGCTGGCACGCGCGCGCGGCCAATAAAAGCGCGGCTACATGACAGTTCGTTCACACCGCCAAGCACAGGATGCCGGCGGCGACCAGCGCGCCCGCCCAGATGGTATCGAGATTGATCCAGGCGCTGCGCAGTACCGCAAGCCCAACCTTTTCATAGACGACGATTGCGACCGCTCCCATCACCAGTAGCATCGTGCCCGTGTGCAGCAACACGATTGCGGCCGCTTGCGCGATCGGAACCGAGTGCGGCATCGCGGCAAGATGATCCGCATGCATCATCGTTGGCGAATGGATGCCCGAGTCGATGCCGATGAGAATCGGGAACAGCATCAACCCGGCGCCATGCGCCGACGCCATCAGGAAGGACCACAGCGCCAGCTCTCCGAAGTTCACGCGCATCGCGACCCATCGCGGATGCGCCCGGGGCCATGCGAATCGAAACACGCCGAATGCGACCAGCGCGCCCGCGCCCACCGGCCGCACCATCGAAAATGGAAACGAGGATTGCATCGCCGCAATCGCCGCGACGATAACCGCTATCGAAACCACATGGCCGATCCCGAGCGGCGCTAGCGCCCAGAGCACTTTCGATCGCCGCCGTTCCTGGAGTCCCAGCGCGACCGCGAACAGCCAGCCCATCGACGGGTCGATGCCGTGGTAGGCTCCCAGCGCGCCCGCGACCGCATACCACGGCCAGGAACCGCTCACGGATAGCAGAACGAATCCGACGATGAATCGCCGCCTTCGAGGCGGATCTGATGCGGCCGTTCGTCTTCGAAGCGGATGAGGAAATTCGGATCGACGGCAATGCCGCCGGATGGATTCGCGTCGATTTTCGCGATCCAGCCGCGAATCCCTTCGGGATAAAACTGCGCGTCCCACGATCCGTACAGAGAATTGCTCGCATAGACACGCCGCCCGTCGCGACTTAGCTCGATCATCTGCGTTCCGCCGTTCAGTGCTCCGGCTTTAGCATGCGCGGCGTGGGAGACCACTCCGCCCAGTCGAATCGTGCCGGTAAGCTTCGGCGCCACCGGATCGCTCACGTCATACTGGCGTAAATCTCCGGTGCCGAAGCACGCGACGTACAGGAAACGATCGTCGAGGCTCAGATTGATATCGGTAACGAGCGGCGGCACCGCCTTGAAAGGCTTCAGCGCGGGCGGCAGCAGTGCTGGATCGGCGGGCTCGGCGGGAATCTCAATGACTTTTTTTATCGACCAATCGTCGCCCGTGCGGCTCCAGTGCCACACTGACGCGGACAGGTCTTTGGTCGAAATAACCACGCCGACGAATCCATACGCCTTGCTTGGATCATGCGAGGGGCGCAGCTCCAGCGCCATCTGGTATTCGGCGCCGAGATCCAGCGCCTTCAGATGACGGCGTCGGCGCAGATCCCAGATGTGAATCGCATGGCCGTATTTGTTTCCGAGCAGGAGTTCCGGCACCACGCCTCCCTCGATCATTTTCGGCGTGCCCCATTCGCTGGTAACCGCCACGTCATAGCCGAGATGCCACCAGAAATCGTATGCGAAATACTGCGGACCGCGATCAACTTCCCATCTTCCCAGCACCTCGAAGCTCTCGT
>JASHOJ010000128.1 GCA_030041155.1 Candidatus Binataceae bacterium
AGCGTCACCTATACGAACGTCGTACGGGCGATCCACAAGGTGGGCGAATGGAGTGGTAAGCCCGAAAGTCTGAAGCTTACCGAGCTGAAGGGCGACGACGAAGCCTATGTCGTGCTGGTGCAGCAAGGCTCGCAAGACGATCCGGGCGCGATCCTCGCCGCCGCCAAGGGCGTCGGGCTCTGATTCGCGATAGTCGACGTCCGAATTTTGCCCCGATCCATCGCTTCAAGTTACTGCACCGAACTTTGGTGCATGCCACACGGCGAGGTATATTTCTGCAATGATTCGTCCGCTTCGACTTGCCTTGGCGGCCGCGCTCCTCTGCGGGTTCGCCACACCGATTGCTATGGCGCAGGAGCCCATGCCATTGCGGCTGGCCGTCAATGAGCCGATCAAGCACAAGGCCGCCAAACAAAAGACCGCCAAATCCAAGGCTGCGCAACCAAAGACCGCCAAATCCAAGTCCAAACCCGGCAAATCCGCCGAAGCCAAAGCGTCGAATGGTGCAAGCGACAAAGGTGCCAGCAAGCCGGTGCAGATCGCAAGCTTCGGCGATTGGGTCGCGTTTCTCGCCGAAGGCGGCAAAGAGAAGACTTGCTACGCGCTCGCCCAGCCGAAGGAACGCGTACCCGGCAAACTCAAGCGCGATCCGGCTTACGTATTCATTTCGAACCGGCCCGGCGAAAATATCCACAACGAAGTTTCGATTATGATGGGTTTCCCGATGAAGAATGGTGGCGAAGCCGAGGCGGACGTGTCGGGCACCAGCTTCGATCTTGTCTCGAAAGGCACCAACGCTTGGATCAAGAATCCCGCGCAGGAGGCCGAATTCATCAAAGCCCTGAAGAAGAGTGCGAAGCTCATCGTCAAAGCCGCTTCCGTCAAAGGTCACGTGACGACCGACAGCTATTCGCTGGCTGGCTTGTCGCAGGCGTTGGAAAGCGTCGAACACGAGTGCCAATGAAGCGCTGGTCATCGTGCCGCGCCTGGAAAATTGGTATGCTGATATGAACGCAACTCGCGCCGCAAATTCACGGAGGCCGTTTTGGAGAAGGCGCTGAGAAAGACATTTTAATCAACAATAGATCAGTTCATTAACACTATGCTGTCGGCAAAACGTATAGGCTAGGGAGCATAATTGCCCAAATTTTCCGTCGCGCTTTTCCCGCGAGTTCCGAGTGGGAAGACGAGGGTGCCAGTCAAAAGCGGAAACGAATGCCCGCAGTGCTCGCGAGGTTATTGCGGGCGAGATAACCATTCGCCATTCCGCCATCTACCTGTGAGAACATAGTACCAATATAGGTGTCCCACTTAGGTGCGAAGGTCCAATCGATCACACCCGAATATGCGCTTAATGAACCAGCGCAAGAGCTTTTGCTCGTCGAAGCTATGGCGCAGTCTTGAACAAAAACGGTGCTACTCGCGAACTGGTTTTGGCCGTAGTGATAATAGGCACCCACCACGTCAACGCTATCCGTCACTGAGTACCGTGCCCCGATCCAGCCAAGCTGAAGGATCTTGTCTCTAAAACCGGCACTCGCATTGTAGGCCGTGCTGTTGATGTTCGTTCCGCCAGTTGCAGTATTGCAGCCGAAGCAAATGAAGTCTCCGGATATATCTGTGAAACCCGTACCCGGGACGGTGAATGGATCGCTTGGAGGCGCGAATTGCATCCATTCGTAGCCCGCGTAGAGTTTCAGCCGATCAATGGCATATTTGGCCGCCACCATCACAGCGGTGTTGTCAGACAACGTCGCCGTTAGGGTCTGAGGCAACATCGTGCCGGACGGGAACCCTTGGGCGTTCGTTGGACCAAGGAGCGAAAGTGCCACGTCGTCCCTGGAATAATCGAAGAACGCATCGAGGGAGAGGATACCAGGACCCAAGTTCGCGAAATCGCCACCGACTTCGGCTTCCCAGGCCCCTCTTGAGGCGTTGTTTAGCTCATAGCCACCGAACTGCCAGAGAGCCGCAGCGCGGAAGCCTCCATAGGTGAAGCGGTATTTTACCGATGTGGAATACTTAGCGTCCTCTGTGTCACCGCCCCCGGCAAAGGCGCCGTTGAAGCCAAGTGGCGAGAACGCGTAGGCCCCCACCATCGGGTCGTAAGCTAGTATACCGTCCAATGTAAGCGAGTTTTGGCGGAAGACAGTGATGGTACCGAGTCTTTCGGAACTGACACCCAGGAAACCCACGGAATTATAGAACTGGCCGGCTCGAGCAGAGTCGCCGTTCGCGCTCTGCTGATTGAGAGGGATGCCGATATTGTCGAACTCGGAGTGGGGCGAGTTGGCGAAGCGCAAAGAATAGGGATCAAATCCGCCTTCGAGCTGACCAATGAATGCCCATCCCGGAGAAAGCGGCTCCTTTATTTGGATTCCCAGATTTGATTGGCTTAACCCACTCGGGGCCGGCCCCCAGATCGGTGTCCGGTTCATTTTTTGGATGAGATACGAGGCCCCTTGAGTGAAGTTCGGATCCCATGGCGCTCCATGGGTCTGATATCCGAACCCCATATCGATGATGCCGTAAATCCGGATTCCATCCCAGCTCGCCTGGCAATTTGAGGAGAAAAACGAGGCGATATCGCTACAGATTGGAAGTGGCGGAATAGGCGCAGGAGCCCTGAGTACAGGTACCTGCGATCCTTGCGCGAGATTGGCGTCGGCTCCGAAGGCTCCAGGGGCGCACAGCAAAAACGCCGCCCCGGAGCAAGCTACGCCAATGACCGCGCCTCGCATCTTAGCACTCGCGAAGTTACGCAAGGAAAAGACGCCGACCAGAACGGCCGGCGAAGATGCCCACGCCTTCTCAAGGGATCTTGGGAGGCCCCGAAGCTTGTCATGATTCTATCATAAATCAATCCCCCGGCGCCATGCGGGTAGGTTTATCGGCGGATTTGTTGTGCGAGCGCTACACTTTTAAGGCGCCCAAAAGGGGCAGGGAAGATCGCTGACTTACTTGCAGTCGCGCTACGGACCATCGGCTGCTACTCCTTTTGCTGCTTACAGCGTCCAAGGAATTGATCCTTTCTATGATGGGACTTGAATTTCTAGCGGCTCATTTTGATGAGGTCGGATCGACGAATCCGCGTCATGCCCGCTGGCGAAGTTGCCGTTGTGACCACGCTTTGTTTCGGATGTGGGACACACATGACACTCGTCCATTTCTGGAAAGCCTGGAGCTCACGGGCCACTGCGACGCGCCACAATGAACGCCTTTCCTCTTCCGCTTTTCATGTGAATTGGCCAGCGCGCGCCTTGGTATAGACGCGGCGGCTCCCGCTGTCCCAATCCGGGTCCCGCTTCCCGCACCCTTTGAAGCCCAGTCATACAATGTGATAAGAATCGTGGCAGCGAAATGATGGACGATCGAGTGGTCGAACTTCACAATAACGAATCCACGCCCCTTCTCCTAGTCGAAGATGAATTCGACATGGCGCAGGAGATTTCGCTCGCTTTGCAACAACAGGGCTATGCCGTGCAGATCGCCGAAACCGAGGGCGAAGTCCTGGCTGCGACCCGCGCCCGTCCACCGGCAGTCATGGTTGTCGACCGTATGCTGCGCGGCACCGACAGTCTAGCGATGATCGAAACGCTGCGCGGCCAGGGCAACCGGGTGCCGATGCTGGTTATCAGTGCGCTTTCTTCCGTCGACGACCGCATCCTTGGATTGAAGGCGGGAGGCGATGATTATCTCGCCAAACCTTTCGTCATGGACGAACTCGTCGCCAGGGTCGAAGCGCTGCGGCGGCGCGCCAGCGACGCAAGGGTAACGAGCCTCAAAGCCGGTCCGCTCACCATGGATCTCGTCGACCGTACAGTGCAGCGTGACGACAAGCTTCTCAGTCTTTTGCCGCGCGAGTTCAATCTACTAGAATATTTTATGCGGCATCCGAACCAGATCATTACCCGCGCGATGCTGCTCGAGGACGTTTGGCATTATCGAACCTTGCCGCAAACCAACGTCGTCGACGTGCACATTGGCAAGCTGCGGCGCAAAATCGATGCTGCCGGCGAGCCTTCTTTGATCGAGACAGTTCGCGCCGTGGGGTTCATGCTGCATGTGGATTCGTGAACTCTTTCGTTCTGTCGCTTTCCGGGTGGCCGCCGTGTTTGCGCTCGTGGTTACGGCTTCCACCTGCGCGGTCTTCGCCTTCGTCTATTGGCAGGTGGCGACATCCGACTTAGCGCGCCTTCGCACCATCCTCGTCGACGAGGCCACGAAAGCAGCGGTCGAACCGACCGGCAATGTCGAGCGCGAACTCGCGCGCCGTCTGACGCGCGATCTCCGCCAGGTCGAATATGTCGGTCTCTTCGATCGCAGCGGGGCCTATCTCTATGGCAACGTCAACCGGCTGCCTGGGATGCCTATCGACGACAAGGCACACTTGGTTGAAATGCGCCGCCAAGACACCGCAGCGACGGAGCCGGTCATATTCGTGGCTGTGCGCCGCCCCGACGGCGGCGTCCTGCTGCTCGGGCGCAGCCTCTACGAAATCTACGCGTTGCGCCGCTCCGTGCTGCAGGCATTGGCAATCGGCATTCTGCCCACCATCGTATTGGCGTTGCTCACGGGCACCATGCTGAGCCTGCGTGCGTCGCGGCGATTGCAAGCGATCCGCGACGCGATCAACCGAATTGTCCGCGGCGACCTGCGCGAACGGCTGCCGGTACATCGCCGCCCCGACGACATCGACGAGGTGGTTCGCGCCGTCAATCTGATGCTCGATGAGATCGTCCGCCTCATGGAGCAGGTCAAAACCGTTGGGGACAATGTTGCGCATGACCTGCGCACGCCTCTCTCGATCCTACGCGCTCGGCTGGAGCGGGGCCTCTCAAGCCCGGACAAAGAGTTGCGCCTAGCTGCGCAGAAGTCGCTCTCCGATCTCGACCGTGCGCTCGCCATGGTCACCGCGCTTTTGCGAATTTCGGAGATCGAAAGCGGCGTCCGACGCGGCGCGTTCGGAAAACTGGATTTGGCGGCGATCTGTCGCGACGTGTTCGAGCTCTATGAACCGCTCGCCGAGGCCAAATCGGTCGCCATGCGCCTAGAGGCGCCATCACCGGTTCCCGTAACCGGAGATGCCGATCTGCTGCGCGAGGCAGTCGCCAACCTCGTCGACAACGCCATCAAGTTTACGCCACAAGGGGGGGCCGTGATGATCACCGCCAAAGAAGGACCTCTGGTCCGTGTCGCGGACAATGGCCCGGGCGTTGCGGCAAGCGAACACGACAAGATTTTCAAACGCTCCTACCGATCGACGGCGCACAAAAATATTCCCGGCAACGGATTGGGCCTCGAAATGGCGGCGACGATCGCCGAACTGCACGGCTTCACCCTCCGACTTGCCGGAGATATGCCCGGCGCGGCGTTTGAAATAGGGCCGTCCGAAAGACTCAAAGCCGCGTCGTAATGGGGTCTCCCGCAACGATCGAGCTTGCGTGGGGCACGCAGCATTGCATGACGCCATGGAAGCTAGGTTGGGCGACGTCACGACATGGCGCCGCAACTAAGACCTGCGGCTGCGGCGCATTGCGGAACATTGGATTTTTGTCGGGAATTTGACACACTTTTATTTTCGTTCCGTCCCGCTTTTAAGGCGCAGGCGGCAGAATCCGAAATTTTTATTTAGTACGCACGCCTCCTTCCGATGAATATTGTTGCGCTGGCGCTGTCCGCGGCGGCGCCTCTCGGTGCACCATTGAGCCCTCACGCTAGCGTGATGTCGGGCAGTGTTCGAGTTTGACCCGCGGCCGGTGCAGAGAGTTCTCCCCCAAGCGATGCTCGTAATCGTCAGGATAGCACTGCAGCGTCCTTACACGTTTGTCGTGATGGCGATGCTGATCCTCATTTTTGGCGCGATGGCCGTGGTGAAGACGCCGGTTGATGTCTTCCCCAACATCGACATTCCCGTCGTCAGCGTGGTTTGGACTTATAATGGTATGCCGCCGGACGATATGTCGGGCCGCATCATCTACTATTACGAGCGCACGCTCAGTTCGCAGGTCAACGACATCCAGCATATGGAGTCGCAGTCGCTGACCGGGTACGGGATCGTCAAGGTCTTCTTCCAGCCGAATGTGAACGTCAACACCGCACTCGCACAAGTCACCGCCGCGTCGCAGACAGTCCTGAAATTCTTGCCGCCCGGGATTACGCCGCCTTACGTTCTGTTGTTCGATGCATCGAGCGTGCCGGTCCTTGAGCTTGCCATTTCGAGCGACAAGATTTCGCAGGCGGAACTTTTCGACTATGCGCAGAATTTCATCCGTCCGCAGCTCGCTACCGTCGCTGGCGCCGCCATCCCATCGCCATACGGCGGCAAGGTCCGGCAGGTCCAGGTCGATATCAATCAGCAGAAATTACAGTCGTACGGCCTCTCCGCCCAAGACGTCGTCGATGCGCTGGACAGGCAGAATCTCATCGTCCCGATGGGCACGGAGAAGATCGGCAGCTTCGAATATGTCGTCGACATGAACGACGCCCCGCAGAACGTTGCCGACCTCAATAAGTTGCCGATCAAGTCGGTGGACAATGCGATCGTCTACATCGGCGACGTTGCCTATGTGCATGACAGCGCGCCGCCGCAGCTCAACGCGGTGCGCGTTAACGGGGCGCACGCAGTGCTGATGACGATCCAGAAAGCCGGTTCCGTATCGACCCTCGACGTGATCGATGGCGTCAAAGCACTCCTGCCGAAGATCCGCGCCTCTTTGCCGCCCGATATCGATATCAAGGCGGTCGGCGATCAATCGGCTTTCGTCCGGGCTTCAGTCGATAGCGTCTTGCGCGAAGGTGCGATCGCCGCGGCGCTGACCGGCTTGATGATCCTGCTTTTCATCGGCAGCTGGCGTTCGACGACGATCATCCTGATCTCGATTCCGCTGGCCGTACTCGGCTCGATCGCGGCGCTCTCGGCTACGGGCGAAACGATCAACGTAATGACGCTTGGCGGATTGGCGCTCGCCGTCGGCATTTTGGTCGATGACGCGACGGTGACGATCGAGAACATCAACTACCACCTTGAAATGGGCAAGGAGATCGAGCGCGCTATCATGGATGGCGCGCGTCAGATCGTCATTCCGGCGACGGTATCGCTGCTCTGCATCTGTATTGTCTTCGTGCCGATGTTCGGGCTCGGCGGCGTTTCCGGCTATTTATTCCGCCCGATGGCAAAGGCAGTAGTCTTTGCCCTTATCTTTTCCTACGTCCTGTCGCGCACGCTGGTAAACACGCTTGCCAGATCTCTATTGGC
This sequence comes from Candidatus Binataceae bacterium, assembly GCA_030041155.1. GTDB lineage: Bacteria > Desulfobacterota > Binatia > Binatales > Binataceae > JBARDN01. Next base: position 7,259 of record JASHOJ010000128.1, read on the forward strand.
CGCGCAGGCGCACCAACGGGGGGAAGACGAGCACGAGCCGCCGCCGAGCCGCAATCCGCTGGTTCGCTTTCAGCGCGGATTCGAACATCGCTTCGAGAGAGTCCGCGCCTCCTATCGCGCCCTGTTGCAGCTCGCGCTCGGGCACGGCTGGTTATTCATCGTTGGGTTCCTGGCGGTTGTCGTCGCCTCCTTCGGCCTTTTCCCGTTTCTCGGCCAAAATTTCTTCCCTTCGATCGAATCCGATCAAATAAGAATGCACATCCGAGGACAGGTGGGGATGAGGATCGAGGAGACGGCGAGCCTGTGCGACGGCATCGAGGACGCGGCACGTAAGATCATCCGGCCGAGTGCCCTTAGCAGTATCGTCGATAATGTCGGTCTGCCGATTAGCGGCATAAACATGGCCTACGCGAATTCGGGCAGCATCGGCGAATCCGATGCCGACATTTTGATCACAATGAAGCCAGGGACGGCGGGCGAGACAGCCGGATATCTCCAAGATCTGCGTCAAGAACTGCCACGCATGTTTCCAGGAACAACGTTCGCCTTTCTGCCGGCTGACATGGTTAGCCAGATCCTGAACTTCGGCTTGCCGGCACCGATCGACGTGCAGGTCATCGGCCATAATTTGGAGGCGGATCGCGCCTACGCCAACCAAATTTACGCAAAGATTGCACGCGTCGTGGGGATTGCCGATCTGCGCATCCAGCAGGCCTTCAACGTACCGACGCTTTATGTCGATGTCGACCGTTCGCTCGCAAGCACCGTTGGGCTTTCCGAAAGGGATGTGGCCAATTCCCTGCAGGACACGCTCGCTGGAAGTTTTCAGACGGCGCCAACCTTCTGGCTCAATCCGAAAAACGGCGTTTCCTATCCGATCGTTGTTCAGACGCCGCAATATTGGGTCGATTCCCTGGGCGACCTCAGGAACGTGCCGGTCGCCGCCAACAACGCCTCGCAACTTCTGGGAGGGATCGCGACGATCAGGCGCGGCTGGAGCAACGGCGTCGTGTCGCACTATAACGTCGAACCGGTCGTCGACATCTACGCCGCCGCGCATGCGCGCGATCTCGGTTCTATCGCAACCGACATTCAAAAGATTCTCAACGAGACCAAAACCGAAGCACCGCCCGGATCCATTGTCGCGTTGCGCGGTCAGGTGAGTACCATGCACGCCGCCTATAGCCGGCTCTTCGCTGGTCTCGCTCTCGCCATCGTGCTCATCTACCTGCTGATTGTGGTCAACTTCCAGTCGTGGCTCGATCCGTTCGTGATCATCAGTGCGCTGCCGACCGCCTTGGCGGGGATCGTCTGGATGTTGTTTTCCAGCTTTACCACCCTATCGGTCCCTGCCCTGACCGGCGCGATCATGTGCATGGGCGTTGCCACCGCCAACAGCATCCTCGTGGTCAGTTTTGCACGCGAGAGGTTGGCGCAAAGTGCCGACCCGTTATCGGCGGCAATCGATGCCGGCGTGACACGCTTCCGTCCGGTGTTGATGACGGCACTCGCCATGATCATCGGCATGCTGCCGATGGCGCTCAGCGGCGATCTGAACGCGCCGCTTGGCCGCGCGGTGATCGGCGGCTTACTCTGCGCCACTTGTGCAACGTTACTGCTCGTCCCGGCTTTGTTTGCATTGGTTCACCGCCGGCGACCTTCGGTGGGCACGGCGGCGCGGCAGGCCGATCCAATATGAAAGATGACGCGAAGATGTTTCCGAAGGGGTCAGCGCGGCTTGGCCGAAAGGTCGTCGCCGGCCTCTCGCTTGCTGGTCTCGCCGCGATCATCGTTGCATTCCTTGGCATAAGCAGTCGCCAAAAGAGCGAAGCAGACCTAACCCGGTGGACAAACGCCCAGGCTATTCCCACGGTCGAGATCGTTTCGCCAGCGCGCGGCGTCGGCCGCCAGCAATTGATTCTTCCAGGCAACGTCGAAGCCTGGTACCAGGCGCCGATCTACGCACGCGTCAATGGCTACGTGAAGATGTGGTACAAAGACATCGGCGCTAAAGTGAAAGCCGGCGAATTGCTTGCGGAGATCGACACACCCGATCTGGACCAGCAATACGAACAAGCAAAAGGAGAACTCGCCAAGGCACAGGCTAACGAAGCGCTGGCCGAACTGACGGCGAAGCGCTGGGAGGCGATGCGGGCACAGAACGCTGTCTCGCAGCAGAACGCCGACGAAAAAGTCGGCGACTACAACGCCAGCAAGGCCGAAGTTTCCGCAGCGCAAGCCGATGTCGCGAGGCTCGCCGCGCTTGAGGGCTTCAAGAGAATCATTGCGCCCTTCGACGGAGTCGTCACATCGCGCAACATCGATGTCGGTGCGCTCGTCAATTCGACGCCCACGGGCCCCCTCGCGCTCTTCCAAGTCGCCGATATCCGGCGAATGCGCATTTATGTCTCCGTGCCGCAATCGTTCAGTGGCGAGCTTCACGTGGGAATGACTGCGGAGCTGAAGCTGCCGCAATATCCGGGCCGCAGCTTCGCGGCCACTCTGGCGACCACCTCCAACGCCATCGTGCAAAAAGACCGATCTTTGCTAGTCGAACTGCATCGGGACAATAGTGACGGGATATTGCAACCTGGCTCTTTCGTGGAGGTGCATTTTGAGCTACCCGCGAATGACGAGGTTTTACGCCTGCCGGCGAGCGCCCTCATCTTTCGGAGCAATCAACCCGAGGTCGCGACGGTTGGCGCCGACGACAGGGTGAGGCTCATCCCCATTGAGGTGGGACGGGATCTCGGCACCGAGGTCGAGGTTCTGTCGGGATTGACGACCAACGATCGGGTCATCAAGGCCCCATGGGATTCCATCGCCGACGGAGACGAAGTGAACATCGCGGGCCAACAAAGGTCCGCAGCCGAAGCCAGCGCGAGGTAGGGCTTCGGATCGGGGGATGTCGCATGAGAGTTCCGGTCCGGCTGGCGATCATGCCGGCGCTTGTGCTCGCCGCGTGCGACCTCGCTCCCGCCTATCATCCGCCCGTGGTCGAAGTTCCGGCCCATTTCAAGGAAGCCGGCGATTGGCAACTGGCTGAGCCGGCCGACGGCAAGCCACATGGCGAATGGTGGCACAGCTTCAACGACCGGCGGTTGGATCAGCTTGAAGCGCAGGTCGAAGCGGCCAATCCAGATCTTGCCGTGGCACTCGCCAATTATCTGCAATCGCGCGACTACGTACTCGAAGCGCAGTCGGCATTTTATCCCGAGATCGACAACGAGGATATGTTCTCCGGCAACAAACAGTCGGCGAACCGTCCCTTACGCGGCGCCGGCGAGCCAACCTATTATGGTGCCAACACGATCCAGGCCACGGCGAGTTATGAGGTCGACCTTTGGGGCCGCATCAAAGACCGCGCGAAAGCGGCGCAAGCCGAGGCACAGGCGAGCATGGCGGATCTTGAATCTGTGCGGCTCAGCCTGCAGGCGGAATTGGCGCGCGACTATGTGAGTTTGCGGGGCTATGATCAAGAAGCCCGGCTGCTCAGAGACACGGTGAAGGCCTACCAGGCGGCGCTCGATCTCACTCGTGAACGCCTGACAGGAAAGATCGCGGCACCAATCGATGTCGCGCGCGCCGAAGTGCAGTTGGCAGATGCCAAGGCGCTGCTTGCCGGCACGATTGGGCCGCGCGCCGCTTACGAACATGCAATTGCGACGCTCGTCGGTCAGCCGGCTTCGACCTTCTCGATCGCGGTTGCAACAAGGCCCATGGCGTTTCCAACGTTTCCTCCCGGCGTTCCCTCCAATCTTTTGGAGCGGCGGCCCGACGTCGCGGCCGCGGAGCGAGAAACGGCCGCGGCCAACGAATCGATCGGCATCGCGCGCGCCGCATTCTTTCCGAGCTTGACGCTCAATCTTCTCGCCGGCGGACAGGATACGGGGCTCAACCTGTTGAGCATGTCCAACAGCATATGGTCGGTTGGGCCCACGGTTTATCTGCCACTGTTCGACGCCGGCTTGCGGCGCGCCCAGCTCGCCGCCACCGAAGCAGCCTATCTTGCGACCGTTGCGCGTTACCGCAGCGTGGTGCTGCGCGCGATCCAAGAGGTAGAGGACGATCTCGCAAACCTTCGTTCCTTGAAGACCGAAGGACGCGATGTTGCCACGGCCGCTGTCTCGGCGCGGCGCGCTTCGGACCTCGCGCTTACTTCCTATCG
>JASHOJ010000129.1 GCA_030041155.1 Candidatus Binataceae bacterium
CTCGATAAGCGCGCGCGCACACGGACCGGTCGCGCCGCGATGCGCGCAGGGCTCGAGCGTCACGTAGGCGGTGGCGTTGCGGGCGCGATCTCCGGCTTGGGTCAGAGCGATAGTTTCCGCATGCGGCCGTCCGCCGGCGGCGGTTGCGCCGCGCCCGACAATCCTGCCGCCACGCACGATTACGCATCCGACCGAAGGATTGGGCGTCGTCAGTCCAAGCTGCGAGCGCGCAAGCTTAAGCGCGGCCCGCATAAAGCGGCGGTCGAGCGGAGCGCGCGGTGGCCGCGCCGGTTCAGTCCTCACTCTTTTTTGGGCGATACGCGGGCGTCGCCGGATTTCTCCTTGCGCACCCGGATCAGGTCTTCGAGCTCGCGCATGAACTCGTCGATATCCTTGAACGAGCGGTAGACCGATGCGAAGCGCACGTAGGCGACCTGATCGATCCGGTGCAACTCGTTCATCACCGCTGACCCGACTTCGGAACTCGGAATTTCCTTGCCGCCGGATTCTCCCGCCTGCGCCTCGATTCGATTAGCGATATCCTCGATCGTCTCCATCGAGACCGGCCGTTTTTCGCAGGCGCGCTTAAGACCGCCGATGATCTTGGCGCGATCGAAGGGCTCGCGGCGCCCATCCTTCTTCACCACCATCGGCGCCGATTCCTCGACCCGCTCGCGAGTGGTGAATCGGCGCTTGCACGAGGAGCATACCCGGCGGCGGCGAATAGTGGAGGCGTCGGAAGACAGGCGCGAATCGATCACGCGGTTGCCGCGATGCTTGCAGAAGGGGCAGCGCATCGCTCAACCCCCGATGACGGCGGGCGCGCGGCTAGGTAGTAATCGCGGCGCGGCGCAGGCGCGCGTCATCCACAACAGACGCAGGCAGCGTGACAGGCGCGCGCGGTCAGCTCTTGTGAGCCTCGATATAGCTGACAACGTCTTTGACAGTGCGGATTTTCTCAGCGTCTTCGTCCGAAATCTCGATATTAAATTCCTCTTCGAGCGCCATCACCAGCTCGACTATGTCGAGCGAATCGGCGCCGAGATCTTCGATAAAGGACGACTCGGGTTTAACTTCGTCGGCGGCCACACCCAGTTGCTCGCTGATCTTCTCGCGAACCTTGGTCTCGATGTCTGAAGCCATCGTGCTCTCGTTTCCTCCTGGCAGCGCGGCATCGAAGGCCGCCTTAAATGAAATGCCTGCTTCGTCCCGGTGCGTTCAAGTGATACGCCAGCCCGGCGTTCAACCGGCTCGGGCGCTGGTTATGGCGCGCGATAAGATCGCCTTCCTCAATCAACTCGGCAGCATAAGGACTTGGGCAGGGTCATTCAAGTTCGGCGGCGCGGCTTGCAACAGGAAGATGATTTAGCCCGCAAGCGCTTGTTTGAGCGACTGGAGCGACGCGAGATCTTCAAGCGGCCTGACCTTCAGGTTGCGATCGATCCGCCGCATCAGGCCCATCAGGACCCGGCCGCCAAATTCGACCGCATCGGTTACGCCGCTCTGGATCATATTCTTCATGGATTCTTCCCAGCGCACCGGCGAGGTTATTTGGTCAAGCAAGAGCGGCACGACCCGCGCCGGATCGCGATTCTCCTGGGCGGTGACGTTGGCGACAACGCCGATATGCGGCGCTCCGATCGCAATTTTCTCCAGAATCAGCGTCATCCCGCGCCGCGCCGGTTCCATTAGCGGGCAGTGGAACGGAGCACTGACCTTCAGCTCCTGCGACATCGCCGCTCCGCGTTCCTTCGCGATCTCGATTGCGCGCCGCACCGGCGCGGCATGGCCTGCGATCACAATCTGGCCGGGCGCATTCAGGTTCGCAGGCACCGCGATCTGGCCGCCGCTTGAGACCTGGGCGCAAATTTCCTGCACCGCCGCCGGATCCAGGCCGACCAGCGCCGCCATCGCACCCTGCCCTTCCGGACATGCTTCCTGCATCAGGCGCCCGCGCTCGCGCACCGCAACAATCGCGTCGGCATACGGAAGCGCTCCCGCCGCGACCAGCGCGCTATACTCGCCGAGGCTGTGGCCGGCCGCGATTTCCGCGCGAGCACCTATCTCCTGCTCGAAGACGCGCAGCGCCGCGATCGAAGTCGCGACGATTGCGGGCTGGGTGTTCATGGTCAAGCGCAATTGGTCTTCAGGCCCTTCAAAGCAAAGCTTTGAGAGGCTGATTCCCAACGCGGCGTCGCCCTCGTCAAATATGGCGCGTGCGCATGGGAAGTTGCGAGCCAGTTCCGCGCCCATTCCGACACGCTGGGAACCTTGTCCCGGAAACAGGTAGGCCAGTTTCATCTTCGCTACGATCCAAAATGGTCAGTTGGAGTGGTCTTTGGTCGTGTCCGCGGATTCAGGCGCAGTCTCCCTTGGTTTTTCCCCGCTTTGCACGGAATTGGGGCTGGTTCCGTTGGGCGACCTCGGCGCGACACCGTCGTGATTGGAATTGTCATGCGCAGCGTGAATATCCGTCGCGTGCAACGGATCGATATGATTCGAGTCGTGACCGAGCAGCGGGTCCGGCGTGGCTTCTCTTAACGGCTCGCGCGGCCGGCCGGACTCGGATGATTTCAGCTCCAGCGTCGTGGTCTGCGGCGGCCTCACGTCGGATGGCTTCGCGGAGTTGTCGAGCTCATGCGGTGCAGCACCATCGCGCGGATGCCGCTGCAGGCGATCGCGCATCTTGCTGAACAGCGCGCGAATACCCTTGCCGGCGGGCTTGGCCGGCGCTGCCGTTTGGATGCGGGAGAGAATTTCGGTGATTTCCGGATTCACATGGCGCACCAGCGATTCGTCGGCGGCGGCGCGCACGGCATTGCGAATGGCGCGGGCGCTTGACGATCCGTGCGCGATGATAGCGACGCCCGCCACGCCCAGCAACGGAGCACCGCCGGCCTCGTCCGGATCGAGCCGCCGCACCATCTCGGCCAGGCGTTTGCGAATCAGCAAGTAAGCAATCCTGCTTCTCAAGGTTCCGCCGAACAGCTCGCGCAGAACGCCGCGCATGAAAACCGCGAAGCCCTCCATCGTCTTGAGCGCGACGTTGCCGGTGAATCCGTCGGTCACGATCACATCGGCCTTGCCGCGGTTGATATCGCGGCCTTCGACGTAGCCGATATAGTTCAGGTATGAGCCCATCTGCCCTATAGAGGCGGCGGCGGAGCGCGTGAGATCGGTGCCCTTCGATGGCTCTTCGCCGTTTGAGAGAATTCCCAGCCTCGGGCGGGAGACATTGCGCACCCGCCGCCAGTAGACAGTCCCCATCACGGCAAACTGGACCAGATTGAGCGGTTTGACCTCTGTGTTCGCGCCGGCGTCGATAAGCAGCGCCTGACCTTCTGCGGTCGGAACGATCGTGCCGATCGCGGGGCGATCCACATGAGTCAGATTGCCCAAGATCACGCTTGCCGCCACCATCATAGCGCCGGAATTTCCCGCGCTGACGAAGGCGTCGGCTTGCGCGCTCTTGACTAAGTCGAAGCCCAGATGGAGCGACGAATGCGGCTTGGAAAGAATGGACTCGAGCGGCGAATCGTCCATCAGCACGACTTCGGGCGCGTGTTCGACGCGGATATTGAGCCCGCTGGTGTCGTGCTCGGACATCTCGCGCGCGATAAGGTCGCGGTTGCCGACCAGTATCAGCTCGATACCGAAATCGCGCGCCGCCATCACGCCGCCCTCAACCGCGGCCTTGGGCGCCAAGTCACCACCCATCGCGTCGAGCGCGATTTTCAAGGCTTAAACCTCGCCTGCGCCTAGTGCGTTATCTGGGTTACTTCGCGGCCATTGTAGGAACCGCAATGGCGGCAAACATGATGAGGCAGCGTTGGTTCGCCGCAACTGGCGCAGGTGCCGGGATTCACCGGACGCAGAGAGTCGTGAGCGCGGCGCTTGTTCTTTTTCGAATGTGACGTGCGGCGTTTCGGTGCTTGCATTTGAGATCCTTTCTGAAAATGGCGATGTGCGCTTACGAGCGTGAAATCTTGAGCGCGCGAAGCGGCGCGAGCCGCGGATCGAGCTTGTCTTCATGACATCCGCATGCGGTGCGATTCAAATTCGTGCCGCAATGAGGGCACAGGCCGCGACAATCTTCGCGGCACAAGGGACGGGTCGGCAGCGCCAGCATCAATTGTTCTCTCACCAGCGGACTGAGATCGATTTCGTCGCCATCATAGAGCGAGAACTCAAGATCATCGACGCGCAGATTGCGCTCGCTCGGCGGTCCAACCGAACGCGGCGCCAGCACAAACCGAAATGGCGAATAGGTTGTGGCGTGAACCTCTTCCGCACAGCGCGCACACGCGGCGGATAGCTGAGCTTCGAGCCGGCCCGAGAAAAACAGGTCGGTGCCAGCGCGATAGTATGAGACGCTAACCGCGATCGGGCCGTCAATCTGAAAATCCCTCACCGCTCCCTGCCCGAGCACGCGATTTATTTCGGTCTCCGGCTCAGCGAAGGACAAATCCTTCGCTTCGGCGGTTATATCTTCCAACCGAAGTTTCACGGGAGTTCGCCCCAGCGGCGGGCTTGTGACGGATGATTATTGCATGTCGGGGGCGTTCATCAAAGATCACGCCGGCGCGCGCTTTTAGCGTGCGAAATAACGCCGATTTTGGGACATTCCGGCGCAATCGCGCAGGCGGCGCATCGCGGAGCGCGCGCGATACACACCCGCCGGCCATGCAGTATCAGTCGCATCGAAAATGCGGTCCACTCCGCGGGCGGCAGAATAGCGGTCATATCTTGTTCGATTTTAACCGGGTCGGCGCTGCGAGTGAGACCAAGACGGCGGCTTACCCGCCGTACATGGGTATCAACCGCGAAGCCGGGATGGCCGAACACGTGTCCCCGCACCACGTTGGCGGTCTTTCGGCCAACGCCAGGCAGCGCCACCAGGGCCTCCATCGAGTCCGGGACCTTGCCGCCGTGCCGTTCGACAATTGCAGTCGCCGCACCGATGAGCGACTTGGTCTTCTGGCGAAAAAATCCGGTCGAAGCGATCAGCTCTCGTATTCTGGCGGGCGGCGCAGACGCGATTGCGGCAGCGTCGGGAAATTCGCGGAAGAGGCGCGGGGTCACCTGATTTACGCGCTCATCGGTACATTGCGCCGACAGGATAGTCGCGACCAGGCATTGCCATGGAGTCTTGAAATCGAGAGTGATCCGCGCCTCGGGAAAAAGCTTCGCAAGCGTCCGTGCGATACGCGCAGCGCGATCGCTGAGCGGGCTGTCGGACTCACGCTTTTTCACGCGACTGCGAGGGCGCACCAGCCAGCCGCCGGCGCATCATGTAGGCCCGGAAATCCGCAAGCTCACCCTCGCGCCTCGCCGAATCCCAACCCAGTTCGGCCGCCATCAGCGCCGCCGCGCGCGACGCAGCCGACTCCGCCTCGCCCGGACTTCGCCACGCCATCGCGGTGCGCCGCACCAGGAAATCTGCAAGATGGGTCGTCATCTCGCTGTGAACCGAATGGATGACCTCGGCTCCAATAGCGGGACATCGCTCGCAGAGAGTGGCGGCAAGCTCTGGTTTCTCTGCCGCGATCGCCGCCGGTATTCCCGCACGAGTGCCGTAGCGCGCAACAAGGATTTCCCGCGCGGACCGCGGAAGCGACGCGAGCGCCTCGGCCTCGTCGCGAGTGCCAAATTTGCGCGCCCCCGGAAGCGGCGTGTCGCGAGTCATGCACCTGCCTCTGCGGCCGAGTTCCCGCATCAGGCGATCGACGAGTTTTTCCGCAATCTCGCGATGGGTCGTCAGCTTGCCACCCGCCACGGTGAGCATCCCGCTCGCACTTTCAAGAATGACCTCCTCTCGGCCCACTGCCGATGGCGCCACGGACCCGGCGCCATTTTCAATCAGCGCGCGCAATCCCGCGAAGCTGGAAGCAACATCCTCAAAGGCGAGCTTGATTCCGGGCAGGCTTTGGGCAAGGACGTCGATCAAGTACTGGGCGTCGCCGGGATCGGTCGTCACCGCCGCCGGATTGCCGTTGTAATCGGTGTCGGTGGTGCCGACCAGTACATATCGATCATGCGGCATCACGAAAAGAATCCTGCCGTCGCCGTCGCCAAGCACCAGCGAGCCGCGAACCGGAAGCGTGGTGCGGGCGAAAACCAGGTGGACGCCCTTGGTCAAGCGCACACACGGCCGTGCGCCGGAATCGTCGATAGTCCGAACATGATCAACCCACGGACCCGCCGCATTGACTACCCGCCGCGCCCGCAACTCGACGGATGCGCCCGAATTGCCGTCGCGCACCGCAATTGCGCTGATTTTGCCGGATGAGTCTCTGATGAAAGCGTCAGCGCACGCATAGTTGGCGACAGCCGCGTCATGAAGGGCCGCATCCAGGATGTTTTCAAACGTCACTCGCGCATCATCCGCCCAAGCGTCGTAATAGATTGCGCCGCCAGTGAGCCCCTCGCGGCATAGCGCCGGTTCCATTTCGCGGACTTTGGCTGGCCCCAGGTTCTGATGCCACTCGGCAAGCGGCATCCGCGCGAACAGATCGTAGAACCACAGCCCCATCGACATGGTGAAGCGGCCGTAGCCGCGTCCCCGATAAAGCGGAAACAGGAATCGAATCGGCTTGACTAGATGGGGCGCGGTGCGCCGCCGCAGGCGTTCGCGCTCGCGCAGCGCCTCGTACACGAGCTTCAATTGTCCTTGCGGCAGGTAGCGAAACCCGCCATGAATCAGCTTCGAGGAACGTGAGGAGGTTGCGCCTGCGAAATCGCCGCGGTCTACGAGTGCAACCTTAAGTCCGCGCATCGCGGCGTCGCGCGCAATCGCGGCGCCGTTTATGCCGCCGCCGACTATCGCAACGTCGAATTCCTCGGTTTCGAACCGCCTGAATGAGCGCGCGCGATCGAGAGGATTGTCGGATTGAACCACGCGCGCGCTCTATCGCTGTCCCGCGCCGCTTTGACTTACTCTTCAGGATCTTCCTGAAAAGAGTAACGCTCCTCGCGCCAGGGATCGGCGTGATTATGGTAGCCGCGCACCTCCCAGAATCCGCGCTCGTCGAATTCTAAAAACTCGATCGCCCTGACCCACTTTGCGCTCTTCCATGCATACAGCTTTGGGACTACAAGCCGCAGTGGAAAGCCGTGATCGGGGGTAAGATCGCGGCCGTCATGCCGATACGCCAGCATCACGTCGCTATCAAGAAATTCGTTCAGAGGAAGATTTGCGCTGTAACCCGCGTCGCAATGAACCAAGACGAAATGAGCCTCGGGCTTGAGCGTGACGAGCTTCATCAAGTCGAGGATTTTTACCCCCTCCCAAACATTGTCGAGCCGAGACCAGCTGGTAACGCAGTGAAAGTCGCTGATCTGTCGGCTTTGCGGGAGCGCGCGGAACTGCTCGTAAGAAAGCTGAAGCTCGGGCTCCACTAATCCGAAGACCCGAAAATCCCATTTGGCGGGATTAAAGCGTGGAGCGGGCCCGTAGGACAAAATAGGAAACTTGTCGGTCAGAGTTTGGCCGGGAGGAACCCGATCCGAGAGGTCGTCGGCTTTGAGGGGCTTTCCCATATGGTTATTTAATAGCTAAGCATCGAAAATCGTTAAAGGGCTGGCATCTGCAATTAGTGCATCGCGCGAATTACCGCCGCGGTCATCTCCTGCGTCGAAGCTTTGCCGCCCAAGTCGCGCGTGAGAACTTTGCCCGATTGCAGCACGCTCGCCGCAGCCTCGCGCATCCGCTTTGCGGCGCGTCCATGGCCGATATATTCGAGCATCATCGCGCCCGACAGGATCGCGGCGACCGGATTGGCGAGATTCTTGCCCGCAATATCGGGCGCGGTGCCGTGCACCGCCTCAAAAATCGCCCCTTTCTCTCCGAAGTTCGCGCCTGGAACCAGGCCCAGCCCACCAACCAGTCCAGCGCAAAGATCGGAGACAATATCGCCGTAAAGATTTTCGAGCAGCAGGACGTCAAACGAACTCGGATCGGTAACCAGCCGCATGCACGCTGCGTCGACTATCTGCTCGTTGTAACGAATCGACGGATACTCGTTGGCAACAGCGCGGGCGCACTTCAGGAACAGCCCGTCGGATAGCTTCATGATGTTCGCTTTATGGATCGCGGTCACCGATTTGCGATGGTTTCGCCGGGCATACTCGAATGCAAAACGGGCGATCCGCCGCGAGGCTTTCGCGGTTATGACCTTGACGCTCTCCACCACCCCGCGAGCGACCTCATGCTCGATTCCCGAGTACAGATCCTCGGTATTTTCGCGAACTACGATTAAGTCAACGTTGCGAAACGGAGTATGGACTCCGCTGAAGCTCTGGGTGGGACGCAGATTCGCGTACAAATCGAGAGTCTTGCGCAAGTATACGTTGATCGAGCGATAGCCCTCGCCAATTCTGGTTTCCAGAGGACCCTTGAGAGCAACGCCGGTGCGTTTGAGCGACTCTATCAGCTCATCGGGCGCCGGATTGTTGTAGCGCCTGAGCGCGGCCGCGCCGGCGCTTTGCCGATCCCAGCGAATTGTCACGCCGGCCGCCGCGATTACCTCAAGCGCGGCGCCGATCACCTCGGGGCCGACGCCGTCGCCCGGAATAAGGGTGGCAATCGGCGCGGCTTGTACTTTGCGCGCCGCGGCGCGCTTCGATTTCGTCGGTACAGTAGGCTCCATCTCTCCAGTCGCTTTGATTCAGTAGTTGACAAACGCGATCAGCAAATCGCTCACGTTCGTTCCCGTAGGGCCGATGCGAAACAGATCGCCTGACGCAGCCAGACCATTGTACGCGTCATTTCGCTTCAGTGCTGCACGGGCGTCGACTCCGCTGGCCGCGCTTCGTTCCGGGCCGTCGGGAAACGCGAATCCGCCCGCCGCATCAGTTGGCCCGTCAATTCCGTCGGTGCCGGCAACCAGCGCGGCGATTCTGCGGTCTGCGGCAAGACGCTCCAGTTCGATCGCGATTTTCAACGCGCATTGTTGAGCACGACCGCCCTTACCTTTGCCTCTGAGCGTCACGACCGGCTCGCCGCCGGCCAGCACGCATACCCGCTCTCGCTGGATTGCGGCAAGATGCGCCGCGACCTCGCGCCCCACATCGTCGGCCTCTCCGCGCAGCGCGCTCCATCTTTCGACTGTGAAGCCCATTTTCGAGGCAGCTTCCGCCGCCGCATCGAGAGCCGTGGCATTGTCGCCGATAATCGCGTTCGTCACCCGCGCAAACGCTGGGGCATCGCGCTTCGGCGTCTCAGGAATCTCACCCGCCGCGCCGCCCTCAAGATGAGCCCGGACGCGCTCGGGTGCTCGTCCCCAGATACGGCGCCGCTTGAGAATCGAGATCGCTTCGGCATAGGTGGTGGGATCGGGCGTCGTCAGCCCCGAACCGATGGTTGCGAGATCGTTTCCGATGACATCCGAGATGACCAATCCGAACACCCGCGCGGGCACAGCCGATCGGGCCAATTGACCGCCCTTGATCCGGCTCAGATGCTTTCTTACCGCGTTGAATTCGGCAATCGGCGCGCCCGAGGCCAGAAGCGCGGTCGTAATCGCGATTTTGTCATCGAGTGTGATTCCGGCCGCCGGAGCACATAGCATCGCAGACGCACCCCCGCTTACCGCCACAATCGCGAGCGTATCCGCATCGAGGCCCGTCATCAGGTCGAGCGCCGCCTCGGCCGCATGACACGAGCGCAGGGCCGGTACCGGATGGTCTCCGCGTAGAACGTCAACGCGGCTTAGCTGCACCGATGGATCGGATGGCGGAATCACTGCGATCGCGTCGCTGATACGGCGGTCGAGGCGCGCTTCAATCGCCGACGCCATCGCGGCAGCGCCCTTTCCTGCCGCGAGCACCACGATGCGCCGCGCGGCCTGAATCAGAGCGGGCAGCTCCTCCGTGCCGGGAATCTTCCCATCGAGGGCAAGATTGGTCAGGCGGGCCGGATCGCACGCGGCGATTGCGACGCGGAAAATCTTAGTCAGCGCCACGCGTGCTGCCGCTTCGGAATTAATCTCAGCCATGGCTACGTGCTCGGGAATCAGAAACCGCCACGAGTCTTACTTCGCGGCGCTGCGCGCAGGCGATGAATTCCCGGACTAGCGGGGCTTCATCATCCTGATTGCGCCGGACTTGGTTGCGACCAGCGCGGCGGTCGCAAAACCGACAAATATGCCGGTGCCGACCACGCCGGGAATTGAGCGCAGATCGCGGTCGAGACGCGCGGGATTCGAGATGCCCTTCACCGCGCAATCGAGAATAAGATTGCCGTTGTCGGAGACGAAGTCCGCGCCTTCATGCTGGCGCAGTTTGGATTTTAGCCCCAGCGCGGATATCTGCCTCGCCGCGAGCGGCGCGCCGAACGGCACCACTTCAACCGGAACGATGCCTCGCGCGCCGAGTTTTTTGACCAGCTTATCTTCAGTGACCAGCACGAAGAATCTTTTGGAAGATGCGGCCACGATCTTCTCGCGAACCAGCGCCCCGCCGGCACCTTTGATAAGGTTCAGGTGCGGATCGACTTCATCGGCACCGTCAAAATCGATATCGATCCGCGCCAGATCGCTCAGGCTCGCCACCTCGATACCGAGCGAGCGCGCCAGGTCCTCGCTCCCCTTTGAAGTCGGGATACCGTGGACCGCGAGCAGACTATGACCGAGCGCGTTGATGAAGGCGCTGGCGGCGCGGCCGGTGCCAAGGCCGATAGTCATTTGTGGGCGCACGTAGCGCAGCGCATATCTGCCAAGTGTGTCCAGAATGTCGCGCACATCCGACGTCATCGAAGTGCCTCCGGGTCGGCTCCAAGCGGCGCGCTACCTGCCGTTTCGGAGCAAATTCATGAACTCCTGACGGGTCTCATGGTTGGTGCGGAAGACGCCCAGCATCGCGGATGTCGTCACCCATGAGTTCTGCTTCTCCACTCCCCGCATCCGCATGCACATGTGCTCGGCTTCAAGCACCACGGCGACTCCCAGCGGCTGGATTTCATCCATTATCGTGGTCGCGATCTGAGTCGTCAGACGTTCCTGTACTTGCAACCGGCGGCAATAGATTTCGACCATCCGGGCGAGCTTGGAGATGCCCACAATCCGCTTGTTGGGCAGATAAGCGACGTGCGCCTTGCCCATAAAGGGAAGCAGATGGTGCTCGCAGAGCGAGTAGAAATCGAGATCCTTGCAGAGGATTATCTCCTGATAATTTTCCTGAACGAAAAGAGCGCCATTGATCGCGTCCTTCGGATCCTGACGGTAACCGGAGGTGAGAAACTCGTATGCCTTCGCGACCCGGGTCGGAGTGCGGAGCAGCCCTTCACGTTCAGGATCTTCGCCCACAAAGCGAAGCAGCAAGCGCACAGCCTCTTCCGCCTGCGCGAGTTCAACCTCGCTCTGCGCGGACGGCTCATGAATTTTGCGAACTACAGGTTTGCGTCCTTGCGCCATTTGCTGAACTCCAAGGCAAGCTCGATAGCAAGCGACGGTCCGCCGCCGCTCATGATGGTGAAGCCGGCGGCTTCGCGCGCCAGCTCTTTCATTATTTCAAGGTTGCGGTCGATCGAGAACGCGCGCGCTTGCGTCTCGTCCATGTCCGCGTAGCGCGCCAGATGCGCCCGCGCTCCGCTCAGATCTTTGACCATGTTCTGCATATACCTGGCCGAGGCGGCGCGCTTTACGGGCAGGATTCCGAGCATCGCGTGCATTTCCAGCCGCCGGGTATGAGCCAGAAATCGGCGGCCTGTTTCCGCATCGAATATCGGCTGAGTGATCACGAACCCGGCGCCCGCGCGCGCTTTCATCTCAAGAATCTGGATCTCGCGATCGAAATCGGGCCGATTCGGGTTGGCAACCGCGCCCGCATATAGCGCGGGAAGGGTCTTGAGCGGAGCCTTGCCTTCACCCGTGTCGCCGCGATTCAGCATCGCGATCATTTCCAGCAGACCGTAGGCATTCAGATCGTGCACGGCCGAACCGCCGTCGGGGTCGCCCGGTGTGGTCTTCTCCCCGGCGAGCGCCACCACGCCCTCGATTTTGATCGCGCCCGCTCCCAGCAGGTCGGACTTGAGCGCGAAGCGGTTACGGTCGCGGGTCGAAACGTTCAGCACGATCGGTATCCCGAGGCGCGCCTTGACCAGCGAGGCGAACACGAGGCCGGACATCTTGACCCTGCCGAGCGCATTATCAGTCAGATTGATTGCATCGACATGACCGACGAGGCGCTGGAGATGCTTAAGCAACATGGCCGGATTTACGCCGCGCGGAGCGCCGACCTCGATCCATAATGCAGGGCTTTTTGCGGCCAGTCGTTCGGCGAGCGGATTCATCGCGGGCCGGGTGGCCATTGGGACAGGCGCTTTAGGCCTGGCGCCGCTCCGAGGCCTTAACCTTCTGATACTTGCGATAGTCGTAGCCGGTCGCCATCGCCATCAAGAGCGGTTCCATTCCGCCTTCGCGCTCGCGGCGCAGCACGCGCAAGCGATCGAAGAACTCATTGAAGTCCTTGTCGATTCGACGGTCGCTGTCCGCCGGAGCCAGAAAGAAATCATGAAGGCGAGTTACCGTGAAGCGAAGCGAAGAGAAGCGCAGCTCGTTCGGGAATGCGTCCCATTCGGCCAGCGAGAGCGTGCGGACCGATTCGTAGCCGCCGAGCAGCGCGCGGAAGCGTTCGAGCGAGTATCCGCCCTCGACAAAACAGAGCGCGTTCACCGCGGTGGCGATATCGAAGATGAATTTGCCGCGGCATGCGGAGTCGAAATCCAGCACCGCAGTCAGCTTCTCGCCTCGAAACAGCAGATTGTCCGGGAACAGGTCGCCGTGAATCACGCCTTTGGGCAACTTGCCTTCCAGATAGCGGGTCAGGTATTCGACCTCGTCGTCGAGGGTGCGGCAAATCTTGCGAAAATAATTCGGCAGCCGTCCGCGCACATTCAGATACAGGTCGGCAATCCGTTCGAAGCTGAAACGATTGTCGATTCCCTTCTTGTAGGCCTTGCCGATCACGTGCAATTCGCCAAGGGCGCGTCCAATCGTCTCAAGCTGAGAGAGCTTGATTCTCTCAACCGGCAATACCCGGCCTTCCTGATAGCGGAACAGCGAAACGCATTTGTTGTTGAACGCGCGATAGAACCGCCCCATCCGGTCCTGCATCGGATGCGGGCACGGGAACGAGTGCTTGCGCACGAATGACAACAGATCTATTTCGCGCTTGAGCTCGTTCTCGCTCTTGACCTCATCGATGCGCAGAAGGAATTTTCCCTTTGGCGTCTCGAGGACGTAGTTGGTGTTTATCGAACCCTCAGGCATGCCTGAGGAAGTGGTAACGCGTCCGAGCGAGTAATCGTCCGAAAGTTCCTTGAGGAACGGTTTAGTAAGCTCGGTATAGACAGCCATGCGGAAGAATCGATCCGGATTCGGGAGTCTAAGACCACGGGCACAATCGGTCAACTAGGGTCGGAAAATCTGCCCGGTTTTTCTGGAAAATTCGCGCCCGGAAAATTTCGTTCCGGTAGATGCTCCAACTGTCCGTAGCAATGCCTACGGGCTACAATGAGGCTGAGCGCCCTAAAATCGGAGATTCAGCCATGGCGAAGAAGTCCGCAGATGTAAAGCCGCGAAAAACTGGCTCCAGGAGCCCTGCAGCGAGAGCGAAGGCGCACGCCGGGGGTGGTTCTGAAACGCTCCATGGCAAGAAGGCGCCCGTCGTGGAGTTGATGGATGCGCAAGGGCGGCCGGTGGTCGTTCCCGATCTTGCGGCCGGCAAAAAGCTGGTTCTTTACTTCTATCCAAAGGATATGACGCCCGGTTGCACCGCCGAGGCGTGCAGCTTTCGCGATCGCCACGACCATATCGTCTCGCGCGGGGCCGTGGTGGTCGGCATCAGCGGCGACACACCCGCCTCTCACACGAAATTCGAGAGCAAATACGGGCTGAACTTCCTTCTACTGAGCGACGTGGGCAATAAAGCGGCAAAACTCTACGGCGTGTACAAGATGAAGTCGATGTACGGGCGGCAGTTCATGGGTATCGAACGCACCACCTTCCTCATCGATCGCGACGGCGTGGTTCGCAGAGTATTTCCGAAAGTAAAGGTTAACGGGCACAGCGACGAGGTTCTGGCCGGCCTCGACGAACTCGCCTGACCCGGCGCGCTGTGCCCGCGATTTGGTGAAGATTGGGGCCCTATGAGGCCGCGGCGGCCGCGGTAGTGCCGATCAGATTTTCCCGCAAAAACGCCCGCAGTTCGGGCGTAACCTGCTTGCCGAGACGATGTGCACCCGACCTGAAGTAATGCGTTTCGACGTGCACTCCGCGCTCGCGCAGCGCGCTTGCCAGGTCTTCAGCCTGGCTCACGGGCGTGGACCGGTCGCGATCGCCGTGCAGGATGAGCACGCTGCAATCGAGCCGCGCGGGCAGATGTTGGATAACGCTGCGCTCGGCCAGCACCCGCCTGCTGGGCCAGACCTCATGCAGGATTTCCAACTTGGTCTCAAGCGTCGCTTCTGGCCATAGCGCCAGCATGTCGTAGGCGCCCGATTGAAGAATCAGCGCGCGCGGGCGCGAGTCGTAATCCATAAGCAATCCCGCTGCGACGGCGCCATTCGCAATTCCCCAAACCGCGATCCGGTCGGGATCGACATCCGGACGCGCGGCAAGCAAGTCGAGCGCGCGATGCGCAGCGGCGACCGCCTGCGGCCCGACAAACCTGCTCGGCCCGGAAGAATGCCCATAGCCGGGAATACTCACGCATGCGACCTGCAGACCCATCGCGACCAGCGAGTGATTTTTCTCGATGCATCGTTCGGCGCTGTCCTGACCGCTCAGAACCAGCAGCGCGGGCAATCGGCCCGACTCGGTGCTTTTCGTCAGATAACCCGCGATCTGGTACTGATTCGGGCCAAGCGCAACCTGGAAATTAAGCGGCTCGGTGTTGGGATGAGAACGAAGAAACGACGCCCGCGTCATATGGCACGCCGACAGCACAAGGGCGAGACCGACGAGCGCGGCTATCGCGGCAGGTCGGGTGATGCCTCCGCATTTTGGCCCGTGTCGAGCACCGACCATATAAGCCAAATAAGCGGTAGATGCGGGCTTATCGTCGTCCATAGCGTGCCCGAATGTACATCTTGCCGGGCAGAAATGGAATCGTAACATGGGACGGCGCCGTCGGCATCATTGAATCAGGTTCGAGATTCGCAAATACTTTCAAACTCACAGAAGCACCTTGAGTTTGCGGCACTTCGGGCAATGGCGACACAGGCTTCTAAGGCAATCGACTTCGACAAAAACGGCGGCGTCGTTCCGGTGATCGTGCAGGATTACCGAACCGGCCGGGTTCTGATGCTCGCGTACATGAATCGCGAGGCATTCGAGGAAACGGCGACGACTCATCGCGCATGCTACTACTCGCGATCGAGAAAACGCCTGTGGCGCAAGGGTGAGGAGTCGGGAAACTTCCAGATCGTGCATGAAATCCGGATCGATTGCGACGAGGACGCCGTCCTGCTGATGGTCGAGCAGAGGGGCGACGGTGCGGCGTGTCATGTTGGCTACGAGTCGGATTACTATCGCCGCCTTGAGGGCGACGAGTGGCGCATCACCGACAAGCGCGTGGTCGATCCCGCCAAATATGGCCCAAACTATGGGCATCCGGCGAAATCAGGATCGTGACTATCCAATCCGCGTGTAAGTATTTGACCGGACGATGCGCGATCACGCCAATTAAGAAAGTGGCAAAGGCTGACAGATAGACAGCAGATGTCCGAAAGAACGCTCAAATTTGGTATTCCGAAGGGCAGTCTCGAACAGCAGACCCTCGACTTGATGCGGAAATCCGGATGGCGAATCGACGTAACCCCGCGATCGTACATACCGAGCGTCGATGATCCGGCGCTGTCGTGCCGTATCCTGCGGCCCCAGGAGATGCCGCGTTATATCGCGGACGGGTCGCTGGACGCCGGAATTGCCGGCAGCGACTGGGTGGCTGAAAACAACGTCGGACTCGAACAGGTCGAGAGCTTCATCTACTCCAAAGTCTCGCTGAAGCCTGCAAGATGGGTTCTATACGTCGCTCAGGACTCGCCAGTCACGCGGCTGGAAGATCTGGACGGCAAACGAATCTCAACTGAAATCGTCCAGTTCGTGCGCCGAGTATGCGCGGAGCGAAAAGTTAAAGCAGAGGTTGAATTTTCGTGGGGCGCGACCGAGGCCAAGGTTGCCGAGGGAATCGCCGACGCGGCGGTTGATGTGACCGAGACCGGCTCGTCGATACGTGCCAACGGGCTCAGGATCGTCGAGGAGCTGCTGGTATCAAACCCGGTTCTGGTAGCAAATCGCGAGGCCTGGGCGGATCCGTGGAGGCGCGCCAAGATCAAGCAAATCGGGGTGTTGATGCGCGCGGCGCTCGACGCCGAGCATCGAGTGATGATCAAGATGAACGTGCTCGAGGCGAACGTCGACAAGGTAATCGCCCTGCTGCCGGCGCTCACCGCTCCCACGATTTCGCATCTGCATCCGTCCCCCGTGCTCAAGGGACAGAAATGGTTCGCGGTCGAAACCGTGATAGCTCAGCCTACGGTGCGGGAGCTCTTTCCGAAGCTGCTCGAAGCCGGCGCGGTCGGGATCGTCGAGTACTCACTCAATAAGATTATCGGCTAACCGTGCGAGCAGGCCGCGGTACTCACGCGTCCACGTTACGCGATCATCGAAGCGACCGATCGAAGAGACTCGCTCAGATGCGACTTGAGTTCGGCAATTCGTACCTGTCTCATGGATCTCATTGATGACCTGAAATTGTCACTGTGGGAAGAACGAGCGCGTCCTCACTAGCCGCGCTAACAGTACCCATCTCGTGCGGAAGCGAAGCTTAAAACGCGTTTCTCGAGAACCCCCGTTTGGTGGTGGCGTCCCCGACGGGATTTGAACCCGTGTTACCGACGTGAAAGGCCGGTGTCCTAGGCCGAGCTAGACGACGGGGACCGTAGAAGTACGAACGCGCGCCGCGCGCGCGCAAGAAAGGCTCACGGTACCATCGGCGCAAGAAACGGGGCAAGTATCATCGGGTACTGCGTGCGCTGGGCCAAAGCGCGGCCGCGATCGCTTGTGCCTGACCAGAGCGCGCGTTTATATGAATTTCATCGCGCCGATAATTTGATTGACCGAGTCTTTTCCATGCTCCGCGAGCATCGCATTCAGCTCGCGATCGATCCGTCCGAGCGCGCCCGCTCCTTCCTTGATCAACGCGGAGCCCACCTGTACCGCCTTTGCGCCCGTCAGATGAGCAACGTAGGCGTCGCCGCCGCTGTTGATTCCGCCGACCGCAACGATATCGAGTAGGCCTTCGCTTTCACGGAACATCGCATGGGTATGCGACAGCGCGCGCGGCGGGCCCTTCACGGTGCCCGCGCCGGCATCGACCTGCGCATCTTTGGCAAGATCATTCTGACAGACCGCGATCGCGACCCGCAGCGATTTGAGCGCGTCGGCAAGCGACCGCGGGCTGAAGCCGCTCTTAGGCGGAAGCTTCACCGCCAGCACACATCCAACTTCGCCGCGCACGCGCCCTACCAGTGACTTCAGGCGTTCGAAAGATGCGAACGGCGCGATCGAACTGCGCACGTAATCATCGGCGAGATTCAACTCCAGAATCGCGGCGCCGGCGCGATCGAGCCTCTTTGCGACTTCCACAAATTCGCTCTCGGTAGAGCCCACTATGCTCGCGATTACGGGCTTGCCGCGCGCGGCGAACTCGCTTGCCAGGGCGGCAAAATGCTCCACACCGGCGTTTTTGAGATTCTCAGGCGTGTCGAGCCCCGCCATATTGCAGGATTTGAAGACGATCGCGCCGCGATGCACCGCCGTCAGCTCGTAGATCTCGCCGCGTTCGGCAGATCGCGGTCCCGACGCATTCATTATCGTGCTTTTGAGCTCGCATCCGCCGAGTAGAATCGAGGTTCGTTCCATAATTTTTGTATCTAGCCGCTCGCGGCGGGCTCAGGCAACCATTACGATTTGTATGGCGCGCGCCCTGAGATTATTTTCAGCCGCGCGGCAGACGATGAGCGAAGCCAGGCACAAGAGAATCCTGATCGCGGGCGCCGGGGCGATCGGCTCGGTAGTTGGCGCGATTCTCGAGGAAAGCGGATCCAGAGTAACGTTGCTCGGCCGCACGCCACATCTCGCCGCCATCTCGCAATCCGGTCTGTCCGTTACCGGATTGCTTGGCGACCATCATGTGAGCGGATTCGACCTCGCCGACCGTGCGGAGTTGCTGGACGGCAAATACGACCTGATTCTTTGCACAGTGAAATCGTATGACACGGCTGCGATAGCCGAGGCGATAAAGAATCGTCTCGCGCCCGACGGCGTGGTTATCTCGATGCAGAACGGCTTGGGCAATATCGAACTGCTCGGCGAGCGCTTCTCGCTTGGGCGCGTGCTCGGGGCGCGAGTGATCTTCGGCGCGGAAATCGTAAGCCCCGGGTCGGCGCATGTCACGGTTTTCGCGGATCCGGTGGCGATCGGCCCCGACCCGCAGTTGCATCAGGAGCACACCGGTGCGCTCGCCGCGCGTGCCGGTGAAATCGCGGCGCTGCTTGATACTTCTGGCGTACCGGCGGTCGGATGCGCGGATATAATGCCGATCATCTGGAGCAAGCTGCTCTACAACATTGCGCTTAATCCGCTTGGCGCTATCTACGAATGCAACTACGGATGCCTGGCGGCGGACCCGGAACTGCACGCAATCATGGACGACCTGATAGAGGAAGGATTTGGGGTTGCGCGACGAGTCGGAGTCGAGATGTCTTACCGCAACGCGAACGAATATCGTGACGCGTTTTACGGCAAGATGATCCCGGCGACGGCAAGTCATTACCCGACAATGCTTCACGATCTACAGAGCCGCGGACGCACGGATATCGATGCGCTGAACGGCAAGGTTGTGGAGCTTGCGCGTCTTAGCGGGCTTGCGGCACCGGTCAATGCGACGATGGTGCGGATGATTCACGGGGCCCAGCGAATGCGCGGCGCGAAACTGGATCTCGAACCGGAGCCGAAGTGAAACCGCTCACGGTCAGTCGCGCCGCCTTTGCCGCCATAATCGCGCAAGCGGAGCGCGAGTTTCCGTACGAGTGCTGCGGCTTTATCATCGGAAAGCCGGTCGATGCCGTTTCGGGCGAGGAAATTCGCCCGATTACCAACATTCAAAATCGCAAACACGCCGACGATCTGAACGGATTTCCCCGCGACGCGCGCACCGCATTCCTGATGGAGCCGCGCGAGCATCTGGCGGTCATGACCGAGATCGACCGGCGCAAGCTGGCGCTCAGAGTCGTGTATCATTCGCATCCGGATCACGACGCATATTTCTCTGCTACCGACAGGGCCGCCGCATGCTCGTTCGATCCGGATGAACCCGACTACCCCGAGACGGCATACCTGGTGGCGTCGGTACGCGACGGCAAATTCGTGCGCGCGGCGGCATTCAGATGGGACTCCGAAAGGAAAGATTTTGTCGAAGCCGCGCTGGAGCTGGTTTAGAAACCGCGACTGCGCGGCACGCTTGTCATTTCCGCCCGCTCGAACGCGTCCTCGCGCGCGGACGACTCCAGCGTCATCCCTCGGGTTTCGTCGATCAGGATGGCAAACAGTACCGCGCTTGGAATTCCTAACAGGCAAAGCCATCCGGTTGCCACTGAGAGACCGCCCAAGTGGGACGACAGAACGGATATCGTCGCCTCGGCGAAGAGCGATC
>JASHOJ010000130.1 GCA_030041155.1 Candidatus Binataceae bacterium
CCGATGGCCGCGGGAACGAAAAGAAGCGGCGAGCGGACGCGCGCTAGCGCTTTTTGGATTTTTCCGCGGTGCGATAGTCCTGGAACTTGGAGTCGCGCTCGTTGAGCGCCTGATTGACGTTATCGCGCAGCTTCTTCATGTAGTCGCGCGACGAGCGCTGGTAAAACCCGAGCGCTTGAACGTCGGTGGTGGCGCGAATCGCCGCGCGCATCCCCATGATATCCATCGCGCGATGCACGGCGCGCTTATTGAGCGCCTGCAAGTCGCGGGGAATTTTCGCCACCCGCCGCGCTACCGCGAGGACCTCGTCGTCGAGCCGATCGGCCGCAAACGCCCGGTTGGCGTAGCCGTATGCAACCGCCTCGACGCCGGTGATCGAATCGCCGGTGAGCATCATCTCCATCGCATGCCGCATCCCCATCAGCCACGGATGATATGCGCAGTCGGGCGGCGACATCGCGCGCACCGGCGGATATCCGATTTGCGCATCCTCGGCGCAGTACACCAGGTCGCATGCGGCCGCCAGCTCGCTGCCGCCCGCCAGACAGAAGCCGTGCACCTGCGCGATAACCGGCGTCGCCATGTCATAGATTTCGAACCATCCGTCGACCAGATGACGAGGCCAGATGCCCTCGCCCGGCGAGATGTGCCGCGGCAGCGGCTCGCCCGGCGCCTGCGACAAATCATAGCCCGCGCTGAAGCACTTGCCGTTGCCCTTGATAATGATCGCGCCGATTTCCGCGTCGAGGTCGGCCTTGCGGAGCGCATCGAACAGCTCGGTGCGGAGCGCATTGGAGAGCGCGTTGCGCTTCTCGGGGCGGTTGAGCGCGATGCGCCTGATGCCCGGCTCGGGCGTGTCGGCGACGATGTACCGATACTCGCTCATCTGCGATGCCTCCTTCCGCTGCGATGCCGCCTCCGCGATCCCGTCTCGCGTTTCAGCGAACGCCGAGTCGCGATGGCACCACTTCATCACACATCGCGATCAAAAAAGAAGGCTGAGACTAGCTGGCCGAAGGAGACTGGAGCTGCACGTAATTTTCCATCCCGACCCGCTGGATCAACGTAAGCTGGGTCTCGATGAAATCGACGTGATGCTCCTCGCTCTTGAGCATCTCGCGCAGAAGGTCGCGGCTAACGAAGTCCTTAACCGACTCGGCGCTGGCGATCGCCGCCTTCATCTCGGTCACCGCCTTCTGCTCGAGCTTCAAGTCGCATTCGAGGATCTCTTTAACGTCCTCGCCGATGAGCAGCTTGTTCAGGTCCTGGAGATTCGGGAGCGCGCCGAGAAAAAACAGCCGCTTGATAATCGAATCGGCGTGCTTCATCTCCTCGATCGATTCGTCGTATTCGTGCTTGCCGAGCTTGCCGACCCCCCAATGATCCAGCATCCGCGAGTGAAGGAAATACTGGTTGATGCCGGTCAGCTCGCCGCGCAAGACTGTCTGAAGATGTTTGATGATGGCCGAGTCGCCTTGCACCGCTGCCCTCCTGTGCGCCCGGCCACGGGATGCGCGGCGCGGTTCACGCGAGACGATCATAGGGAATTGGAGATGGCTGAGAAACCGGTTTTATGAACCGGCGGCGGAGTATCCGTGGTTTTCGTTATCGCGTTGCGGATCGGTCTGGGTATCCGCCGGTCGATCCGCGCGGCAAGCGTGATCCGCGCCCGGCTGGCAGGCGGATCGTTCCTGCTTCAACATTTCACGCAGAAACGGCACGCATTTTCCGCATTCGGGGCGCATCCCGAGTGCTCGATAAAGAGAGCCGATCGACTCCGCGTCGGCGCATCGCTCGCGAACCTGCCGTTCGGTCAACCCGTGACAAACGCATAGGTACATAGCTTGAGAGTTCCTCGGGTATCGCGGGTCTGAACGAGAGTCAGGAGCGCGGCACCGTCTGGCTATAAGATATTGAGAATCACTCTCATTTGCAAGAGGGCGAGGGTGGGCGGCGCGGACATGCGGCGGGCACCCCCTCCTTACTCCTCCCCCGTGACGAAACACGGGGGAGGAAAAGGAGCTGGGATTCCTCGCGCGGCGGACAACTCAGCCGCGCGGGAATGACAGATATTCGCATGCCGGAGAATTCCGGCGCGCGGGGAGGACAAGTACCGGTCAGCGGTCAGAGAGGGTCTCGGACAGGAACCATTTCCGGCGCTCGGTCTCGTCGATCCAATTCTCGATCAGGCTCGCCGTGGCGACATCATTGTGCTTGTCGCACAGCTCGTGCGCGGAGCGCAGGCTGCGCGTCAGCTCCTGATTGTCGGCGCACAACTCGGCGAGCATCTTCTCGGGCGCGACTCTTTCGGAATTGTTGTCCTTGAGCCGCTGATGTTTCGAGATATCGCTGATGGAGTGCAATGTGATGCCGCCGATTTTGCGTGCGCGCTCCGCGATATCGTCGGTCATCGCGAAAATTTGCGTCCCGTGCTCATCGAGCAGCAGGTGATAGTCGCGGAAGTGCGGGCCGCTCATGTGCCAGTGGAAGTTTTTGGTCTTCAGGTAGAGCGCGAAAACGTCGGCGAGCAGTTTTTTGAGTTCGTTGCTGATCTCGACTACCGCATCGCCGCTCAGGTCAGTGGGAATTTCTGAATGATTCTTCTTTTCCATTGCTAGCGAAGCTCCATATTAGGTTAAATGCGCGTTTCGCCGGTCCTCTGGAAGGGATGGGCAGATCAAAGCATTAATCGCGATTTGGCGCCAATCGACACGCGGGTTACGAGAGCGAGTAGACCAGTTGCATCCGCGCCCACCATGCGCCGGGCGGCGCGTCGGCAACCGGCTCCTGATACGAGGCCATCAGGGCCTGCCACTCTTCGACTCGGGGATCGCTTTTTTCGTAGCGGGGAAAATCGCGATCGGGATCGAAGCCGTCGTCGGTTTCGATCATCATAAAGAGCCGCCGCCCGAGCATCCAGATGAGCATGCGGCGGATTCCGATCGATTTGAGCCCGCGCTCGACTTCGGGCCATACCGCGCGATGATATTCGACGTAGCGGCGGATAATTTCCGGATCGTCCTTGAGATTGATCGTCTGTCCGTACACTTTCATCGGCGTCTCCCCGCGCGGCGGGAGCTGGGCGGTATCAGCTTCGGGCTTTGGCGGCGCTCATCAAGTCGGCAAGTTCGCATCCGACGAGGTCGCCGATTCGCTCGATGGTGATGTCGGGCGGCGGATACTTGGCGACTTCCGCGGCGTCATGGGCGTAATGCCCCTGGCGCGGAAAGACGGTGGTGACCTTTTCACCCCACGCCCGCTTGAACGCGGCTAGAATCCGCACCTTGTCGTCGATCAGCACGTAATGCGGCGCGGGATGGCGCGCGGCGATATCGGCGAGCTCGGTTTCCTTGTGGATATAGATGAGGACCTCGCCGCCGACCGCCTCGCTTAAGCCCGAGCTTTCGATTTTGTGCGGCTGAAACACCACGTCGCCGTCGGACAGGATGACGGTTTTGCCGAGCTGCGAGAGATGATCGATGACGTCGAGCGAATTGGGAAACAGGCGATTCGCGAACGAATAGTCGATCAGGAACAGAGAGGCCGAGACGATATGAAAATCGCGCGGGTAATTGATCCGATAGCGCTGCAGCGCGCCCAGGTAATCGGCGTAGCCGAGCTCGGAGCGCAGATCCTCGAAATACTTCCAGTAGAGTTTCTGCCGATCGGCGCCGATGTCGCGCTCAAGATGGCGCATCAAGTCGGCGACCACGCGATCGTTGTCGAGCAGCGTGTTGTCGACATCGAGCAGGAATACGACCTGGTCTGAAGCCACGCCCGATTACCTCCGCATCCGGTTGCTCCGAGATTACCTGAGCTTGAGCGCCGCCGCGAGAAAGGAAAGCGCACGCGAACGACCGCTGATGGCGTCGGTCGGCGTGTTATAGTCAGAAGCAAGTCCGTATCGATGCCCGCGCGAAGGGAGCCTTAAGATGGCGCGTCCCAAATTCACCGATCCCACCGACCTTGCGATCGTGGAGATACATCGGCGCTTTGTCGATGTAATGGAAAACGTCCGGATGGAAACGATCAAGCCCGAGATGAAGAAGCGGTACCTGGAGGTGATGACGAAGCTGACCGACAAGCTCGCGATGCCGTCGAAGCCGCTGTCGGAGATAGTCGGCGAAGTGATGATGGAAGCGGGGCCGCTGCTATTCCAGGCGATGCAGCGCTAGGTCTGGTTCAGGGATCCTTAGACTCGGTAGGCGTTAATGGTTTCATTGTGAACGCCGCGTAACAATTTTCCGGGAAACGGCGCACCGCCGCATCACGTCAAAAAGGCGTGAGCGAAGGAGGGCGACGAGCCATGACCCGCAGTATCGATGAATTCGGCCTTCCGGAGGCGCGCGGTGTCCAAGACCTTCAGATGCCATGGCCTACGGTGCTGATCCTGCTGGCCGGCATCGCGATCATCCTGCTGGCGGCCGGCGGATGCGCGGCGTTCAATCCGCAGGGCGCGGCGATGCAGGCGGCGCCGACCTACTACAACGGCCAGCAGTACAGCTCGCTCAGTCCCGAGCAGAAGATGCAGCTCGAGGATCATCTGAGCAACCAAAGCAACGCGGCGTGGCGAACCTCGGCGCAGGTTGCGTCGGGACTGGGGCGGCTGGGTCAGGGCACCGGCATCCTGCTATGGGCGGTGAGGCACTGATCGGGAGCGTGGCGCAAATACCGGCGCGGCTAAGATTCGCCGGAACACGGTAGCGCACGAGCGAAGCCGGTTGGCCCGGATAAGCGGCGCCAATAAACTGGCTCGCTGGTGAAAAATAATCGAAAGCTCCACGCGACAGGCGCGATCGGGGCGCTGGCGATAGCCACGATCGGAGCGCTGTCGATAAGCGCTTTGGGATGCGGCAACTCAGAGGCGCCGGACGCTGCCGAGCGCGGACGCATGGTATACGTGACCAAGTGCATCGTATGCCACAACGCGAATCCGAATTTGGCGGGGACGCAGGGACCACCGGTCGCCGGATCGTCGCGCGAGCTGATAGCCGACCGCGTGCTGCATCTCAGCTATCCGCCGGGCTACAAGCCCAAGCGCAAGACTCATAACATGCCGCTGATAAAGCTTGCGCCCGACCAGATCGACGACTTGACCGCATACCTGAAAGCCGCGAAAAGCCCGTGATGGCGCGCGAGCGAAACTTTGCTTGCAAGCTCGAAACGGCGGGCAGTAGAATCAGTCAAGAGCGGCGCGGATTCCCGCGGCCTTTTTGAAATCTTCGCTTTACCACGCGTCCGGGCGCGATTTTATCGCAATTCGGGCGACCAAAAGGACGGTGCAGGACAATGGCGTTCGAACTTCCAAAACTGCCGTACGCGATGGATGCGCTCGCGCCTAATATCTCGGCCGAGACCCTGGAATTCCATCACGGCAAGCATCACGCGGCGTATGTCAACAACCTGAACAATCTGGTCAAGGGATCACCTAACGAGAACAAGTCGCTGGAGGAGATTGTCAAGAGCGCGCCCGCGGGCGGACTTTTCAACAACGCGGCGCAGCATTTCAATCACAGTTTTTACTGGAAATCGCTTGCGCCCCGTGCCGGCGGAGAACCCAAAGGGCCGGTCGCCGACGCGATCAAGAAATCGTTCGGCAGCTTCGAGGAATTCAAGAAAAAATTCAGCGAGGCCGCGACCACCCATTTCGGCAGCGGATGGGCCTGGCTGGTGAAGGCTGGCGACGGCGTCGCGATCGAGGCGCTGCACGACGCCGGCTGTCCGATCAAGGAAAACAAGAAGCCCGTTCTGGTCTGTGACGTGTGGGAGCACGCGTACTATATCGATTATCGCAACGCGCGTGCGAAGTACGTTGACGCTTGGTGGAATCTGGTCAACTGGGAGTTTGCAAATCAGAATCTAAAGTAGATAACATCGGGCGGGATCAAATCGGGCGCAGGTCTTTGGCTCGGCGCCCGATTGTTTTCTTCGCCCTCACCCTCGCGGGTAGACCATTGCTCAGAAGGAGGCGCGGGGGCGCGACTTTGCAGTCAGCTTCGCAGGGATCACCGGATCGGCGGCCGCGGATATCGATTCCATCGGATCGGGGCGGTCTTCGTCGATATCGGCGGGCATTTCGGCGCGGCGCAACATCAGGCGCTCGGCGACGATCTTGTAGACCTCAAGACTCAGCGCCATCCCTACGTGCGAGCAGTGAACCTCGATATTCTCAACCGTCGGCTCGCCGCTTAGGTCGACGCAACTGCGCCAATCCACGATTCCGTCGGTGCGCGAAAAGATGACGGTGACCGGCACTCCCGGCGGCGGGAGATTCGATATCCTGAGTCCGCACGAGCACGATTCACTTAAGCATCCGCGCGCATGCCCGCGCAGCGCCGCGATTGAGCTTGCAAACGCCTGCACCGCGGTGTTGGAGACCGAGCGCGGACGCCATAGCGGCGAGCCCATCGTGATGACGCGCTCGACCAGGCGCGGATAACGGCGGGCGATTTCGCGCGCGTAAATACCGCCTAGGCTGTGGCCGATTACCACCACCGGACCGCCGTGGCGCTCCGCAACGCGCTCAAGGCGGAGACCAAGCAGGTCGAGCTCCTCGCGAGGGCATCGCGAGTTCGACCAGATTCCGGACATGACGGCGCGATGGCCCAAAATCCGGCAGAAATTCGCCATCACCGAAAGGGTGATATCCCCGGCCATAAAGCCCGGCACGAACATCACGGTTTTCCCGAATCCCGGCTCGGCATGCGGCCAGTGATTGGTAAAAGCGCCAAGCCACAGGATGGTGGCTTCGAGCGGGAATCGGAATTCGCCGAATGCGTCGAAAATTGAGGGCCGCGGAACTACGTAGAGAGACTCGTCGTTCTGAAGCGGGGTTTGATTGCGACTATCAAGCTTGCGGATAGGTGTTACGACGCGAATGGTTTCCAATTCGTTATTCATCGCACCCCTTTGAGCAGCAGTGGTGGGCAAGTGCAGGGTGATTTGGGCGCAACAATCTTTTGCCTCTACGATTCTCCTGGCAACCCGCCTCTACCGCCCTATTGTATTAGACGGAAGTTGGAGAACGTTCAATGCATCCTGCAAGATCGCCACATGCGAAAGGGATGCCGGAAGCCGCGGCTACAAAGATGCTAAATGTGGAAAGTTAACGCGGATTTGCGCTTTTCTGCGAGGGATTGCAGGCTTGCGCGTCTGAGTATTTCATTCACGGTTTGGCGAACTTCGCGCCACACGTCCCGCATCGCGCAGGGTTGATCACGCGGACAGGTCGGTGCGCCCGATTCCTCAAGGCATTCGACCGGGCAATAATCGCCCTCGATTATCTCCACCACGTCAGCCATCGTGATTCGGGCTGGATGGCGCGCGAGGAGATAGCCTCCGCTCGGTCCCTTCTGGCTGGCAACCAAGCCACCACGCTTGAGCTCTATCAGCAGGCGGCGCAGATAATTCTCGGGGATGCCCTGGCTCTCGGCGATCTCCTCGACTCGGGTGGGCTCCGGGGCTGGGTAATGCTCCGCGAGCGTCAGGAGAGCCTTGAGAGAGTAATCGACGCCGACGCCAAATTTCATAGGTTTTCACTATAGTTTTAGCACAGCGCGGAGATTTTTGGAATAGTTGACCATCTTTGTCATATACTTAGTTGACTAAAATTGTCACCTTAGTTACGTTTTCTGCGAAGGAGTCTCTTGAGTGCCGAAGCGTGAAGCTCCATCGTGGGATCTGGTTCGCAAGCGCAATTCAGTTGAGCGCCTGAAGAACGAGTTGTTTCCCACCGATTTGGCGAACGATTGGCAGCGGCTGGTCGATACATCGTATGAGGCGCTGCCGGAAGAGGACATCGTCCGCCTGCAATGGTTCGGGATGTACCACGACAAGCCGAAGATCGGGACCTTCATGATGCGGGTGAAGATTCCGTCGGGAATTCTATCGCCCTCAGGACTACGCACAATCGGCGAGATCTCCGAGCAGTTCGGCCGCGATCAGGGCGAGCTGACGACCCGCCAGAACATCCAGCTCCATTACATCACGCTGGATAAATTTCCCGAGATTCTGGAGCGCCTCAAGGCGGTCGGGCTGACCACGATGGGCGGATGCGGCGACGTGGTCCGCAACATAACCGGATGCCCGGTTGCGGGCGTCGATCGCGACGAGCTGTTCGACGTGACCGGGCTGGTTGCCGAGGCAGCGGGATTTTTCTACGGCAATCGCGAATATTCAGACCTGCCGCGCAAGCACAAGATCACGATCTCGGCGTGCCGCTATCAGTGCAACGCGCCCGAGATCAACTGTATCGCGCTGGTGGCGACACATCATCGCGATCGCGACGGCTTCGCAATCCGGGTTGGCGGCGGACAATCGTCAACTCCGCGCCTTTCCCGCCATCTGGGCGTGTTCATTACGCGCGACCAGGCGATGCCGGTGATGCGCGCGATAATCGACACCTGGCGGTCAACCACCGAGTATCGCATCTCGCGGGTGAAGGCGCGGCTCAAGTTCATGATCGATGATTACGGGCCCGAGGAATTCCGCAAGCTGGTGCAATCGCGCCTGGATTTCCAGATGGAAGATCTGCCGGAGATGCCGCTTCCGGAATCGGAAAGCGACCACATGGGAATCCACGAGCAGGCGCAATCGGAGCGCTTTTACGCGGGTTTTCCGGTGTACCTCGGCACAATGACCGGCGCGCAGATGCGCGAGATAGCGCAGGTGGCAGAGGAGATCGGCGGCGATATCCGGCTTACGCGGCGGCAGAATTTCATCCTGACGGGAATCCCCGCGGCACGCCTCGATGAGACCATCGCAAGAGTCGGGGCGATCGGATTTCCTATCGATGCGAACGGACTTTATGCGTCGTCAATCGGATGTATTGGCGACCCGCATTGCAACTACGCAGTCACGCCGACCAAGACCAAGCTCGCGACGGTTATCGAGCGGCTGGTCGCGGACTTTGGCGATCGGGTTGCGGGGCTGAAGCTCAATCTCGACGGATGCCCGCATGCGTGCGCGCAGCACTGGACCGGCGATATCGGACTTCAGGGCACCACGGCGCGCGGGCCGAATGGAGAGCCGCTTGAGGCTTTCGATATTATCCTTCGCGGCGGACTTGGCCGCGACGCGGCGATCGGGAAACCGGTTCTGCGCCGTATCCCGTCAGCAAAGGTTGAGGATTACGTCGCACGCCTGTTCGCCGGCTACCTGGCGCATCGCGGCGAAGGGGAATCGTTCACGCGCTTTTGCGTGCGCACCTCGGATGCCGACCTGACCGCGATAGCTGCGGGCGAAAAACCGACCGTCGCTGCGAACGCCGCCTGACACGGGAGCCACAACCTCCGGAAGTGAGCATTATCGTGACACAGGACACCGAATTTCCAACCCCGAGTATCGTGATGGACGAGCTTGAGGCCGGCGAAGTCGCCGTGGAGCTCGACGACAAGGAACCGCAGGAGGTTCTGGCGTGGGCGATCGAGCGCTTTGGGCGCGAGCTCGCGATTTGCTCGAGCTTTCAGGCCGAAGGATGCGTGCTGATCGATATGGCGCATCGGATCGACCCCGGAATTCGCGTGTTCACGCTCGATACCGGCCGGACTCCGCAGGAAACCTATGACCTGATCGACAAGGTGCGCCATCGCTATGGAATTCGGGTTGAAACCTTCGTGCCAGATTCGAATGTGGTGCAGGCGATGGTGACGCGGCACGGGCACAATCTCTTCTATAACGACGTCAATCTGCGCCTGCTCTGCTGCCAGGTGCGAAAGGTGCTGCCACTGCGCAAGGCGCTGATGAACTACAGCGCGTGGGTGACGGGACTGCGCCGCGACCAATGGGCGACGCGCTCGAATATCCGCAAGCTGGAGATCGATCACGATCACGGCGCGATCGCCAAGCTCGCGCCGCTGGCTGATTGGACCGAAGACGAGGTGTGGGACTATATCCGCGCCAATGACGTGCCGTACAACGCGCTCTACGATCGGGGTTTTAAGTCGATCGGTTGCGCGCCATGCACACGCGCGGTGGGCGAGGGGCAGGACCCGCGCTCGGGCAGATGGTGGTGGGAAACGGGAGCGCCAAAGGAATGCGGGATGCACTGCGCGATCGAGACCGGCGGCTTCGAGCATGAGCTTGCGGCGCTGCTGGGACATCGCGAGATGACCGGCAATGGCGACGGTGTCTGATGGCGCGTGCGAGCGACGACGCTCCGGAGTCGGACGACGCGCCGCTTGCGATCGACGCGCTGCAACGCGACATCCTTAAGCCGCAGATCGCGGCATTTATCGAGGCGGCATCGGATCCGTCCGCTCGCGAGGTGTATCGCGCGCTCGCCGAAGCGGTCGAGAAAATGGCAGTCGGGCCGACTGAGCTTAGGGCTCGGCTCGGCGCGATTGTCGAAGTCGCGCTTCAAAGCGGGCGCGTTCGCCGCCTGTTCGGACCCGGCGCCGAGTTGTCGCTGGTCGCGCTGTTCCAGAAAACGCCGCGCGGCAGGGAAATCGGCTCGTCAATTCGCGCGCTCAACTCGGCGCTTGCCAAGCTCAAGGACGACACTGTGGAAGAGATGAGCGCGACGCTTCGCGCGCCCGGGTCGTACGCGCTGACGATCAGAGCGAGCCGCTGCCAGATGGTGATTCGTTTCGAGCCGGCCGGGGTGCGGGTCGAGTCGGTCGACGTCGCGCTGGAATAGGCGCCGCAGGAATGGCATGTGATGCGTCTCCGGGGACGCGCGGAGAACCGCGCGAGATCAGCCGCTTCGCATGCCGCAGTCGTGCGTCAAGCTATGAAAGATAGGTGCGCCTTGAAAGAGGCATCTCCGCCACGGATACTTGAGGGCGATGGCGAAGAAGATTAAAGCGAGGATCAAGGTTCCGGCGGACCTGAGCAGCCGTGAAGCGGTTGAGCGTTTCCGGGTCTCTGCGGCCGAGTTCACGAAGAAGGGTACGCGGTCAAAGGAATCAGCCATGAAGGTGCTTGTAGGGTCGGGGATCTATACAAAGTCCGGAAAACTTACAAAAAATTATCGCTAACCAAGCGCTGTCCGATCTGCCTTGCATCAACTGGCTGCGAGCTTCATCCTCGGCTACCACGGGTGCGATCAGGCCGTTGGCGAGCGCATTCTGAAGGGCGAGGCCTTCAAGCAAAGCAACAACGATTACGATTGGCTGGGGCCGGGAATTTATTTCTGGGAGGCCAACCCGCTTCGTGGTCTCGTCTTCGCGCGTGAGGCCAAAAGAAGGCGCACTTCAAACATCAGGAAGCCCTTCGTCATCGGTGCTGTAATTTCTCTGGGATTATGTCTGGACCTGACGACCACCGCCGGCGTGGAACAGGTGCGAGATGCCCATAAGAGTTTGTCGGAGTTTGCCGCAGCGGCCGGTCACACATTGCCCGATAATGCGCCGGATGGACTGTTGCGCCGCCTGGATTGTGCTGTGATTCAGATGGTCCACACTATTCGCGCCGATCGAGGCGATCAGCCGATCGATTCGGTCAAAGGTGTCTTCATCGAAGGCGAGCCGATATACCAAGGTTCCGGTTTTCACGAAAAGACTCACGTCCAGGTCGCGGTCCGGAACCCGGAGTGCATTAAAGGGGTGTTCCGCGTCCCATCGGTCCAGCTTCGTTCGATCAGGCGGTCGTGAACTCGACTCTCAAGTGAGCTGGAGCATTCTCCATCTATATTCGTAGCTGATTTTCGCGGGAGGCGGGTTCGTCGAACCGGCCCTCGCGGCATGCTAGGGTGCTATCTGCTTTGGCCGCATCGGCAAGTAGAGGTTCGCCGCTGCGCTACGCCGTTTGTTCTCGCGATGGGTTCGTTTAATCGCAGAAGCCTTGCTCGTCCGGCCAGCCGATTTGCGCTTCCTTTTAACCGGACGCGCCTATCGCGCTCGATTTTAGCATCTCTGCTTCTCTTTTCCGCGTTGATTTTGCCGATAGCCGCGCTTGGCGAGTCGCCTGCCGTGGCACCGGCGTCTTCCGCTACGTCTTCCGCAGCGACACCGAGCGCCGCAAAGGCCGCACCGACGGTATCGGGACTTACCTCCGCGCTCAAAGCGCTGGTGGTCGGAAAATCTCAGCCGTCCGCAGCGCCATCAGCTTCATCCGCAGACGCCATAATGACTATCAAGGCCGCCGATGGGCACGCGGTTATCCAGTACCTGACCGACGTGATCAACTGGTATCGGCATCTCGCGGTCGAGGCGCAAATTGCCAAAGAACCGGACGAAACGCTGTTCTACGCTGCCGACGCGCAGACCGCGGGCGAAATCCTGCAACTCGGCTTCGATTATGCGCGCGCGCAGACCGCGTTCAATGCGCAAGCGAGCACGTCCGGCGCGCAGCCAGCAAAGTCGGCGGACGCGCCCGAGCTTTCGGGATTGGCGGCCAAAGCCGGTCAGGCGCAGGCCGACGTTGATGCGGCCAAGAAGAAGCTTTCGGCTCTTAAGGCGCAACTGGTTTCGGCGCCGGCAAATCAGAAGAACGCGCTGAATTCGCAAATTTCGGCCACCCGCGGCGAAATTCAGCTTGCGCAGGATCGCGCCGATGCGATGAAGGCGATGGCCGATTTCTCAGCCAGCACCGCAAACTCCGCGCAGAGCGGCTCTGGCATGGCGGCACAAATCGACGAGCTTCAGCGCTCGATTCCGAGCAATCAGGCCTCCTCGAAAGCGACGGTCGCTGCCGCGCAGCATCCGACTGCCGAACCGAGCGGCATTATTGGATACGCTGAGAGCTATATCCGCTTGCGAAAACAATCCGACACGCTCTCGGACACAATCGCGATGACCCAGCAGCTTACGAAACAGGCTCTCGCGACGCGTGCGCCGCTCATCCGGGTTCTGCAGGAGGTCGATACGCGCGGTATCGAGCTGAGCAAGCAGGTTGGCGGCAATGCAACCGACTATCGCGGCCAGCGCGCGCAGTACGAGCGCCTGATCGAGCTGCATAAGCTCGCCGCAGCCGCGGTAATGCCGATCAGCAAGCAGCAGGTGCTGCTCGGCTTTTACACCGACAACCTGAGTCGATGGCGGGATTCGGTGGATCAGCGGGCGCAGAGCGATCTGCGGGGTCTGATCATCCGGCTCTCAAGTCTTGCGGTGCTGCTCGCGCTGATCGCTATCGGCGGGTACTTGTGGCGCTTTTTTACGGTGCGGTTCGTGGAGGATCCGCGCAGGCGGCATCAGCTTCTTGCCGCGCGCCGGCTCGCGCTGTGGTTCCTCGTCATAATCGTGCTGCTGTTCAATTTTTCGAATCAGTTCGGCGCGATCGCGACGGTGATGGGGTTCGCGGCGGCAGGCGTGGCGGTGGCGCTGCAGAACGTGATCCTGTCGGTCGCGGGATACTTTTTCCTGGTCGGGCGCTTCGGAATCCGCGCCGGCGACCGTGTGCAAATCGGAAACGTGGTCGGCGACGTGATCAGCATCGGACTGGTGAAGCTCACCCTGATGGAGTTGACCGGGACCGAAAACCTGCCTTCCGGGCGGGTGGTGGTGTACTCGAACGCGATCGTATTTCAGCCCAACGGCAACTTCTTCAAGCAGGCGCCGGGAATGAGCTTCATCTGGAGCGAGGTGAGGCTAACCCTAGCGCCGGACTGCGATTATCGGCTAGCGGAGAAGCGTCTGCTGGAGGCGGTCAATCAGGTGTTCGCGCGCTATCGCGATCAGGTGCAGGGCGATTTCCGCCATCTCGAGTCCGACCTGCACATGCTGCTCGATAATCCGCGGCCGACCTCGCGGATGAACCTGACTTCGTCGGGACTGGAGATAATCATCCGATACCCGGCGACCACCCGCTCATTCCAGCAGATCTCGGACGAGGTGACGCGCCGCCTGCTGGACGCGATTCGCATCGAACCGTCGCTGCATCTGGTTCCTCCAAACGCGCCCAACATCCAGCCGCTGGCGGTCGAAGAAACGCAGCCCGCGCCCGAGTCGATTTCCACGCCGGCGGACGGCGACGGCGGCGCGCATCACGGAGATGCGCATCACGAGGAGGCGGAACCTCGCGAACCTGCCGCGTCAGCCGAGCAGCGTATAAATCAGAAGAGCTAGCGCACCGCGGTTTGACTGAAGACGCTATCCACCACGTCGCTCAGTTGTGGAATTCGATACCGCTCGCCGTTGTACGCCTTGACCATCAGGAACACCCAGAACACCGCGAGTGCGATATTCACAAGATCGCGCAGGACGCCCAGCAGAGCGCCGAGCGGACGCGGCAGCACCGCGATAAAGACGGCGAAGATAATCAGGATCACGAACCAGAACACGGTAAATCCGATCGATTGGCGCGCGTGAAAGCGCACGTAGTCGTCGTTGCAGTAGGGTTCCAGGAGAAGAAAGATTATTCCGGTAACAATAAAGCCGACGTAAGAGACGGCCGCAATTACGTTGTTAGGTTCAACTGACCTGTCCACGGTCATCGCAAAAATCCCTCCTCGACTCGATAACTTCTCGAGCGGAATCTTTGTTGAGCTTATTGTCTATTCCAGTTGGCAGGCGCGAGCAATCAGCATCCGCAGGCAAGCGCCTGCACCGCGCGCGCAGCGTGCCCTGAAGGAACAGTGGAGACGAAAATCGAGGCTTAAGTCCGCCTAAGCGAATGCATCGCGTCTTCGAGACGGCTTAGGGTTAAGTCGGCATGCCGCCCGGTCGCGACCACCTCAAGTTGCGCGCGGATACGATTTGCGAGTTGGCGGCGAAAGACCGGCTTGGGAAGAAAATCGGCTACCCCCAGTCGCATCCCTTCCGCCCTCGCGTCAAGATCATCGCGAGCGGTGACCATGATGATCGGGATGTCGCGGGTGCGCGGATCGTTTTTGAGCGCCTTGCACACCTCGAACCCG
This sequence comes from Candidatus Binataceae bacterium, assembly GCA_030041155.1. Classification (GTDB taxonomy): domain Bacteria; phylum Desulfobacterota; class Binatia; order Binatales; family Binataceae; genus JBARDN01. The sequence continues at coordinate 14,795 of JASHOJ010000130.1, forward strand.
TCCATCTCCGGC
>JASHOJ010000131.1 GCA_030041155.1 Candidatus Binataceae bacterium
CGTTCGGCCGCGTTGACATCCTGGTGAATAACGCCGGTGTTCACTTCGTGAAGGACATCACCGAGATGACGGTCGAAGAATGGGACCGCCTGATGAACACCAATCTGAAGAGCATGTTCTTATGCTGTAAGCACGTTATTCCGCATATGCTCGCGCGCAAGTGCGGCTCGATCGTGAACCTGGCTTCGATTTCTTCATTTATCGGGCAGGAGATGGAGGGCGCGAGCACCGTGGCCTACAACGTCACCAAGGCCGGCGCGCTGCAACTTACCAAGTCGCTCGCCACGCGCTACGCGGCTGACGGCATTCGCGTCAATTGCGTATGCCCCGGCAACGTGGAAACCAACATCCTGAAGCGAGGCACGCCCGCCGAAGTGGCTGAGTTCTGGCGCCAGGCGTCGCGCTCCGAGCCGATCGGGCGCAACGCTCAGCCCGAGGAAATCGCAAATGCAATTCTGTTCCTCGCCTCCGATGAATCCTCGTTCGTAACCGGCTGTCCGCTGATAATCGACGGAGGCTATCTGGCGCGCTGATTCCCGCGCGCTGAAATTTCGCTCTCAGCTACGTCCGAGCTTCACGAAAAGCTCCGCCTCGGCATTAGCTACCGGAGAATTAAGCACGTCTTCGAGCAGGCGATGAAATTCGGGCGATCCCGCGGCCTGCTCGGCCGCCCATTTTCGTGCGAAACTGCCGTCGCGAATCTCTTCGATCGCCTTGCGCATCAGCGCCTCGGTATCTTCTCCGATAAAGTCCTCACCGTAGGTTAACTGGCCAAATTGGCTGGTATGCGAATGCAGCTTGAGCTGGTTCCAGATGCCCATCGACGCCATCGCGCGGCCGATCTCTCCCAATTCACCCGAAGCGTACAGCTCAAGCAGCGCCACTTCGCGGCTGACGCCCGCCTCGACCAGCAGTTTGAACGCGCGCTCTAGCAGGAACAGCATCGCGCCGGCCCAGGTATGCTCGGAGAAGAGATCGACCATCGTCTCTTCTTCAAAGCTCGACTCGACCACCGCGCCGTGCGGCAGAAAAGCGCCGATTCCGTGCGCGATCGCGAGCATAGTCGCAAGCGCGCTTCCAGACGCATCCTGCTTGATACCGACCAGGACTGGAAATCCCTCGCCACGCGCGGGAAGTTCAAGAACTCCCTGTCCGATCATGCGCGGCGCCACCAGGATCACATCAGTATCTTTTGGCGGCACGATAAACTTGTAGGTGATGTTATAGCCGCTGGCGAAAACCAGGGTATTGCCGGGGGCAAGCTGCGGCTCGATAAGGCGGCGATAGACCTCAGGCGCGATCTCATCGGGCAACAGCAACAACAGGATGTCAGCCGCCTTTGCCGCCTTGTCGATCGCAAGGGTCTCAAACCCGTCGCTTATCGCCTTGCGCCAGCTATCATCCTCCTGATTGCCCACGATCACCCGGTTGCCATTGCGGCGCAGATTGATCGCCTGCGCGCGTCCCTGGTTCCCATAGCCGATAACTGCGATCGTCTTGCCGTTCAGGACGGCCGGATTCGCCTCGCTCGCGGTAAAGAATTTGGCCATCGCCGCGCCTCCTATCAAACTCGCGCGTCAGGAAAGATCCGCGGAAGATTCTCCGAATTTAAGCACTAAACCTGCGAAATCGCTAACCTTGTAAAGGTGCGACGATCTTTCCGCCGATACGTCTATAATCGATGAACGAGCGGTCCTTCTACCGCAAAGGGAGATTTGCGCATGACCATCAAGTGGCTTCCTGGATTCATGATCGCCGCGGCAGCGGTTGTCGCGCTGCTCTTCGCCACGGCGGTATTCGCTCAGGGCTTCGGCGGCCTATCGGGGCTGCTCGGCGGCTCGAAAAGCAGCGGCCATCGTTCCAGCAACGCGGTAACCGTTGACCGCGGCGCACCGCCCTATATGGGAACCTTCACTGGCACACAGACCACCTCGTCCGGCAGCAACGAAGTGAATACCAAAGTCGCGTGCTATCCGGCGCACGATCCCGCCTTCGCGCAGACCACCACCTTCCTCTGTTACGAGGCGTCCGCATCAGCGCCGGCAACGGGGACCGAATGAAGCTGGTCGCGATTGTAGGCAGCGTCACCGCGCCTGGCCGGCTGATCCGGGCGATCACGCAGCTACTGGACGACACGCGCGCCGCTCACGACGGCGTCGAGACTCAACTGATCGACCTCGCAGATTTGCGGATAGCCTTCGCCGACGGACGCCCGCCTGAGCAGTATCAGGATGACACCGCGGCAGTGGTGAGAAGCGTGCGCGAGGCCGAAGCGGTAATCCTGGCGAGCCCCGTTTACCGAGGATCCATAACCGGTGCTCTCAAGAACCTGCTCGATCATCTGCCGCCCGAGGCGCTTTCAAAGCCGGTGGGTATCGTTGCGATGGGCGCGACGCTGCATCACTTCCTGGGCGCCGACCGCCATCTGCGCGATATTCTGTCGTGGTTCGGCGCGATCGTCGTTCCGGTCAGTGTTTACCTGGTCTCGTCTGATTTTGCGGAGGGCAAATTGTCGGACGAAGCCCGGCAGGAGCTGTCCGAGCTTGCCGACGCGGCGCTCAAGCTGGTTCAGGTCGCACCGGCTCCGGGCAAATTCTTAGGCCCGAAACCGCTGCCCGCCCGAAGGAAGTGACAGAAAGCAACTGGAATTGGACGCGCTTTCTCTTTCCGTCTTCCCGCGCGAAGGCATTTCTTCGCCGAAGTCGAGAGATCGTCGCGCAGCGTATCTGGTTGAGTCATCGCGAGCGAAGTCCATAAAATTCCTCCCCCGCGGTTTGTTGCGGGGGAGGAGTAAGGAGGGGGTGCCTCCCGATCCCATCCGGATTCTGCCCATTCGCGAATGCTCACTAAACCTCTCCCTTGATGCCTCTCCTCGGACAAGGAGAGGTCGCCGCGGCTCTCGGCGGGGCGGGAGAGGTCCGATTGACGCGCGGAAGACCGCGCGAGATCCTTCGCTCCCGCTCAGGATGACTATTAGGCGTGACGCCAATTGGAAATTAAGGCGATTTGGACATACCCTCACCCTCCGGGAGAGGGAGAGCGGCGCGGCGATTGCTCTTCGTTTGCAATCGCCGTGACGCGAAGGTGAGGGCGCGCGCGGCCCCGTCATCCCCGACCGAGCGCTGCGCGAGTCGATGGATCCCTCTACGACCGAGGTTTTGGATTCGCCAGAACCCGACTCAGTTCTTCCGGCTCCACGGGCTTGGTGAAGTACAGGTCGAAGCGCGCTTCGCGCACTCTCGCGTCGTTCGGATCAAGGCGCCATCCGGACAGCGCGATTAGCATCGCATTCGGCACGATGGCGCGCATCCTTTTTGCCAGGTCGTAACCGTCCATGTGCGGAAGACCGATATCCAGAATCGCAACCTCCGGCTTGAACCGCTCCGCCGTTTCGAGCGCGCCCGGGCCGTCATTCGCGATTTTTGTTTCATGACCTTGCCGCTGAAGCAGCATTGCTAGGGCGCTGGCGGAATCGCCATTGTCGTCAACGACCAGAATCTTGCGCGAGACCGGTTTTCTTTCCGACGTTGCGGATTTCTCCACCCGCTGCGGCGCGGTGGAACCGTGCTGGTCTCCGGCGAGTGGAAGGCGAACGACAAATTCGCTTCCCTTTCCGAGCCCTTCGCTGCTGGCCTCCACTGTTCCGCCATGCATCTCGGTGATTTTCCTCACCAGAGAGAGTCCAATACCGAGACCCCTCAACTCTGAACCCTGCCGCGGCGGGGTTTGAAAATAAGCGTTGAACAGAAGCGGCAGCGCCTTGGCGCTGATTCCGATGCCGGTGTCGCGCACCGAGAAAACCACTTTCCCGTCTTGGCTTGTCACGTTCAGAGCGACCAGTCCTCCCTCTGGCGTATATTTCAGCGCATTGTCGAGCAGGTTTGAGACGACTTGCGCTATCCGCGTTGCATCGGCGTCCAGGTAAATCGGCTCCGGCGGCACCGAAACATCAAGCGTGTGCTTACGCTGATCGAGCGACGGGTTCATGTTTTCGAGCGCCGCCTTCACTATTTCGGACACGGTAACATGGCTGCGCCTCAGGTCGATTTTCCCGCGGGTCAGGCGCTCGAGGTCGAGCAGATCATCGACGATTCGGGTCAGATGGCGGAGTTGACGCCGTAAAATATCGACTGCGACTCGATCCTGGTCGCCGCGCAACAACTCAATGCCGGCAACCATCGCCCCGAGCGGATTGCGTAGCTCGTGCGCCAGCGTGGCAAGAAACTGGTCTTTGTTTCGGTCCGCCTGACTTGCCGCTTCTTCAGCCTCACGCAACGCGGTTATGTCGCTATTGACCTCCAGGATAACGGGCGGCTCGTCGGGCCTTCGCTGATGCAAGATCCAGTGGCTCGCGACGATAATCCGTTTTCCGTATCGCGTGGTGTGAATCAGCTCGCCTTGCCATTGTCCACTCGCCTCTAGCGCCTCGTCTATTTCGGCGCGCGGCGCGGGAAATTCCGTCTTCAGCAAATTGTGGGCATTTTTGCCGATCGCATCCTCGCTGGAATACCCGTATAGCTGCTCGCATCCCGCGCTCCACAAAAGGACGCGCCGCTTGCCATCCAGCACCAGCACCCGGCCGAGTTTCAGAATTTCGGATTGCTCCTTCAGTTCGGCGGTCCGTTGTGCGAGCTGTTCCTCGGCTTGTTTGTTCTTGGTGATGTCGACGAACGTGAGCACCACGCCGTCAATACGGTCTTCGATAGTTCTGTAGGGTGTAAGGCGCGCAAGGAACCATTGCCCGTTGGTGCTTACAACTTCGCGCTCCGCGGCGTGCAGAGTATCCAGCACCTTGCGCGCATCGTCGTTTAACTCCGGGTAGTTCAGGGTATGAGTGAAGTGGGTCAGCGGCCGTCCGACATCCGCGGTGGTAACGTTGAAGATCTGCTGCGCCTTGGGGGTGTATCGCTTAATGCGCAGGCCGCCGTCCAGGAAGATGGTCCCGATCTCGATCGAGCTCATCAGGTTCTGCAAATCGCTGTTGGCGTGGCTAACCTCGTCGATCTTCTCGCGATATTCCTGATTGACCGTGGACAACTCTTCGTTGACTGACTGAAGTTCTTCCTTGCCGGTTTCAAGCTCTTCGGTCGCCGATCGCAGCTCCTCGTTGATCGCCTGCAATTCCTCGTTTGACGCGCGCAATTCCTCGGTCGAGGTCTCATACTGCTCGACCGTGATGCGGAGTTGATCGCGCGTATGCTGGAGTTCCTGTTCCAGCTGGCGCACAACTTCAACGCCGCTATTGTCGCCCGGTTTCGGTGCATCCGCCGGAGCGGATTCTGTCGTTTCGTCAAAAAACACCAGGAAAAAGTCGCGCGCGGCATCCGGAACGGCCGCCACTTGCCGCGCCGAGAGACGCAGCGAACGCTCCCGGCCCTCTATCTTGACCCGCAGATGCCTAGTGACTCCGGCCAGACCCTCGCCATGGGACTTGGCCTCAAGCAGCGCTGAACGGAGTTCGAGTTGGATCTCCGGCAGCACCAGCTTGAGCAGATTGCGACTCGGCTCCCCGCCCGCGACTCGCATGTAACGGCCGGCGCTTGCGCTCGAATGCACGATGTCGTACTGACTGTCGATCAGAACGCTCGGCGGCGCAAGCTGCTCCAAGACCTCCTGATGCAACCGGCCGGCCGGGATATTACTTTCGTGATTTGCCGCCTCCCGCGCGGATAGCGCCGATTGCCATGGTCCGGTCAGGAGATTCAGAGAAGTCTGATTGGATCCAACCGTCGTCCTGCGCTGATAAATGCGCTGTTTCTTATCGATTGGGGTGAACAGCGAAGGCACTCCGTCGGCGGACTCGGATCCTCCCAGGAAGAGATATCCGTCCGCCCGCAGAGCGAAATGAAAGATACCCAGAACCCGCTCCTGCATCTCGCGGTTTAAATAAATAAGCAGGTTGCGGCAGCTTATCAGATCCAGGCGCGAAAACGGCGGGTCGCGCAGCACATTTTGCGGCGAGAACAGCACCATCTCGCGCAGTTGCTTTTTTATCTGGTAGTGGTCGCCCTCGCGGACAAAGAATTCCCTGAGGCGCGCGGGACTGACGTCCACCGAAATCGTTGCCGGATAACAGCACTCGCGCGCCAGAGCGGTCGCGTGCTGATCGATGTCGGTCGCGAAAATCTGGACAGACGGCGGTTCGGAAAGCTTCGCCGCATACTCGGACAGCAACATCGCTATCGAGTACGCTTCTTCTCCGCTCGCGCATCCCGGCACCCATACCCGAATCCGGTCGTCAGGCTTCTTGTCAGCAAACAGTTTAGGAATTACTTCGGCTTCCAGAGCGGCGAATGCTTCGTAGTCGCGGAAGAAATTGGTTACCGTGATCAGTAGATCCCGCAGCAGTAAAGACACTTCATCGGGATGCCCATGCAGGATTTCAAGATACTCGCGCAAATCGTGAGCTTCCCGCACCTGCATCCGCCTGCTAATGCGGCGCAGCAGAGTCGGCCGCCGATAATGAGTGAAGTCGTTGCCGGTGCGGATCCGCAAAAGCGTCAACAGGTTGTGCAGCGCCGTCTCATCCCGTTCGGCCGGCGTCACTTCCTTTTCCACCGCAAACTTGAGGTGACGCGCACCGTCGCGCAAAGCCCTGAGCCGCGCCGGCATCTCCACCACCGGCAGAACCAGGTCCACCAGTCCGGCTTCGATCGCGCTGCGAGGCATATCCGGCTGCTCGGCCTCGCCTGGATCCTGCACGATCACGAAGCCGCCGTTTTCCTTGATTCGGCCAAGCCCGATTGTGCCGTCCGCCCCGCTTCCAGACAGCAGGATCGCGGCCGAGTTGGGGCCGTATGCCTCAGCTAAAGTCCGGAAAAACAGATCGATCGAAGTGTGCGCGCCGTGCGCGCGCTCCGGCTCCGTCAGCCGAATCATCCCATCGACCATCACCAGGTATTTCGAGGGCGGAATGACGTAAATGTGATTCGGCTCAATTTTGGTGGGATGCGTGACCTGCGTTACCGGCAGACTGGTTCGGGTCTGCAGCAGCTCCGGAAGACTGCTCTCGTGCTGCGCCGACAGGTGAAGGATAACGACGTAAGTCATCTCACCGTCGGGTCGCACCCGGGTGAAAAATTCTCGCAGCGGACCAATCCCTCCCGCGGACGCCCCAATGCCCACCACGAACGGCGCATCGTGGGATTCGGGCTGGGAAAATCCCGCCTTGCGGTTATCCTCAACCATTTTACCAACCTTCGCTAAAATCCGCGGCGACGAGGGGTGTTACTGACTGGATGTCGGATCTTTAAGGCTAGTCAAATTTCATTTTCATCACAAACGCAGCCCCAACTTTTGGACTCGGCATGCCGGTTGCTGACATACTCAATGCACCGGCAGTGGACATGATTTGAGCCGTTGATCTCCACGCCAATAGGCCTAAGCCTAATGTATAGCCGGGTATCTGCCATGCAATCGTCAAAATGCCGCCATGAAAGTAAAACCCTTGCTAGGTTGAATGATGCCGCCTCGACGACCTACGCCTCGACGAGACTCAGGCATTTTATCCCGCCGGTCTGCCTTGCGATCCTGCTGATCGCCTGCGCCTGCGGACCGCTCGCCGCACAGACCGCGCCTACCCCTCCAGTATTGCTGGTTGCGACGCCTGACCTCGGCGACCCCATTTTTGAAGAAACGGTGATTCTGCTTTTGCCCGGCAACAAACCGCCGCTGGTCGCCGGCGTCATCCTCAACCGGCCGACTACAATTCATGTAAAAACGCTGATCCCCCATACCGATGGGCAGCTCGGCGCGGCGGTTGCCTATTTTGGCGGACCGGTCGAGCTCAATTCGGTGGTGATACTGGCGAAAGCCCGCTCGGCTCCGGACGGAGCGACGCCGGTAACCGGCAAGCTCTACTGGATGGAAGATCAGGCGACGATCATGTCGTTCATAAAGCATGACCCGATGCCGAAAGACGTGCGTATCTGTCTTGGCCGAGCCCAGTGGCTGCCGGATCAATTGGTTGGGGAGATCCAGCAAGGTTCCTGGTATGTACAGCCGGCCGATCCCGCGACCATCTTGGGCGCGGACCCGAAAACGATGTGGTCAACCCTGGTCGAGCGAGGACAAATGCAGGAAACCCTGCTTAAGAAGCAATGGAACTCAGACCTTGAACTGGTCAACTGGTAGAGCTTAATGGCTCACCCGCGGTGGGGCGAAACCGAAATCATTCCAAACCTTTTCGTTGGCGACCTGCAGGACGCGCAGCGCTTTGACGGTATCGTAATAAACGTGCTGCCAGACGTGCCGCAGGCTAAGCCGCCGAGCGCTGTCCACATGCCGATCCTCGCCCGCGGCATTGAATCGATGGACGCAACGGCGCGGCTAATCGAAACCCATCTTGAGCTCGGCAATCGGGTGCTGGTGCATTGCGAGGAAGGATGCGAGCGCGCTCCGCTGGGTCATCGCGTGGTTCCTCAAAACTCGCCGCTCGATGACGCTGGATGAGGCGTACGCCGTGATACGGCATCGCCGCCCGATCGTCGAGGACCGGCGGCAATGGCTCGGAAAACAGCACCAATAAGGCGGTCAAACTATCGCTCTGCCGAAAATGATCGCCAGAATGAACAGCACAATGAAAATAATGAAAAGCACTTTCGCGATACCTGCCGCCGCCCCAGCTATACCGCCGAAACCGAGCACCGCAGCGATGATCGCGATGATCAGAAAAACCAGAGTCCAGTAGAGCATAAGCATCTATCCTCCGCGTTCAGGGTTTCTACTAATATGAGCAATCGAGATGCCATTCGCGGCTGGCGCTGCATGAGTCTTGTCGCGCATTTGATCGTGTAACTATTTCCACTTCGCGGGATGCGGCCGACCGTCCCGGAACCGGCGGCCGCGAAGCGAATCATCGCGACTATCCGCAAAAATCGGCTTGGCTGTTCGCTCAGGCGGGAGTAGACAATTTCTCCATGGAATATCGAACCCTTGGCAAATCCGGATTGCAGGTCTCGGTCGCGGGACTCGGATGTAACAATTTCGGCATGCGCATCGATACCGAACAGACTCGGGTCGTGGTGCATCGCGCGCTGGACGAGGGAATCTCGCTGTTCGACACCGCTGATATCTACGGCGGCCGCGGAAAATCGGAAGAAATGCTGGGCAAGGCGCTTGGAAACCGCCGCAAGGACGTTGTTATCGCGAGCAAGTTCGGCATGGCGATGGGCGATGGGCCTTATCTCAAAGGCGGTTCGCGCCGCTACATCATGGCGGCCGTCGAAGACAGCCTGAAGAGACTCGGAACTGATTACCTCGACCTGTACCAGATTCACGCGCCGGACCCGGACACCCCGCAGGAGGAAACGTTGTCCGCGCTCGATTCTCTGGTTCGCTCGGGCAAGGTCCGGTACATCGGATCGAGCAATTTCGCGGGATGGCAGGTCGCCGAAGCCGCGTGTATCGCCCGCGAGCATGATTTCGCGCCGTACATATCGGCGCAGAATCAATACAATCTGCTGGACCGGCGCATCGAGCGCGAACTCATTCCTGCATGCCGCCATTTCGGCGTCGGCATCCTGCCCTACTTTCCGCTTGCCAGCGGATTTCTGACCGGCAAATACAAGCGCGGACAGGAACCGCCCAAAGACACGCGGCTTGCGATGATGGGCGCGCGGGCGTCGCAGATGCTGTCGAACGAGAACTTCGCGCTGCTGGATAAATTGCAGGAATTCGCGCGATCGCGCGGGCATTCGATCGTCGAGCTGGCGACCAGTTGGCTGCTCGCGCAGCCCGAAGTCTCGAGCGTCATTTCGGGAGCAACCAAGCCCGAGCAGGTGAGCGAGAATGTCACCGCTTGCGGATGGAACATGACCGCTGATGAGGCCGGCGAAATCAACGCGCTAAGCAAGCGCTAACCGCTTGTCATACAATTCGACTATCGGTCATGGCAGGACGGATCTTCGCATTTTGCGAAGCTTTTGGCCGTTTGCGACACAAAGTCAGCGGCCGCTAACAAATAGTTGAACAAAACAAGGCCGCGATTCGCCGGATCTTCGCTAAATGTTTCACGTGAAACATGGCAGGAACAATGTTTCACGTGAAACGTTGCTCCTGTGAGTCAGCGGGCGCGCTGCATCGCGGCCATCGCCTCGCCCATCTCAGCCAGAGCCTTCTTCACTGACGGGCGAGTCTGCACCTGGACCCACCATGCGGCGAGCTTCGGACGCGCTTCCAGCGGCGGCTTCGCGCCGAACATCCCGAGCATATTCACCACGAAGAACATCGTCGGCGCGATTGCGCAATCGGCCAGCGTAAAATCGGTGCCGTTGGCGAATCCGGTCTCGGAGAGCATCTTGTCGAGCTGATCCAGTCGGCTATTCAGGTCGGTTAACTTCTGGTTAACCACGTTCTCGTCGCGAGTCTTGGGATTGAGCTGCGAAAACAGCGCCCGCAGCGGCGGCTCGAGATATAGATCGTGGAAGCGGGTAAACCCGCGCACCTTCGCCCGCTCCTCGGGTGATTTGGGCAGGAGCGGCGGACTGGGAAATTTATCCTCCAGATACTCGTTGATGACTTCGCTTTCGGCGATCATGGTGCCGTCGGCATCGAGGGTCGGAACTTTGCCGAGCGGATTGATCTTGAGATATTCGGGTGACTTCGAATCGTTGTTTGGAACCGGAACGATATCGACCTTCGCGCCCTTGTCGTAAATCGCGATGCGGCACTTGGTGGCAAAGTTCGAGAGATTGTTGTTGTAGAGTTTCATCTGCGGCTCCTCTGTCCTATAAAAACCGCTTATCGCAGACCAATTGCGACAACGCAAGGCTGGATTGCGCGCCGATCGGCTGAGCAGAAGCGGCCGGTTCTTGCGATTCCAGCAATTACCGCGCCGATGCCGCGGCTTTGCCAAGGCTCGCATCGCTTTACGGATGCCCCCGAATCGTTGTTAGACTAAAGCGCCAACAAAGGAGTGATTTCCCTATGCGCGCCGCGGTGATGCGAAACAAAAAATTGATAGCTGCCGATGTTCCACTTCCGGAGCCCGGACCGGGAGAGGTTCTCGTTAAGAGTCTTGCCTGCGGAATCTGCGGCTCCGATCTGCATGCGCTTAAGCACGCGGACAAGCTGGTCGAAAGTTCGAAGCGCTCCGGCGCGGCATTCGTGATGGACTTAAGCCGCGATATCGTGATGGGCCACGAATTTTGCGCCGAGATCGCCGACTTCGGCCCCGGCACTCAGAAGCGGCTCAAAGCGGGAAGCCGCGTGTGCTCTTTTCCGGCGCTGATTCGCGCCACCGGAATCGAGGCGGTCGGCTACTCGAACGAAAATCCCGGCGGCTATGCCGAATACATGCGCCTTACCGAAGCGCTGCTGCTCGAAGTGCCAAACGGGCTCTCCACCGAGCACGCCGCTTTGACCGAACCGATGGCGGTCGGATTCCATGCGGTGCAGAAGGCGATGCTCACGAATCAGGATGCGCCGCTGGTAATTGGATGCGGACCGGTCGGCCTTGCGGTGATCGCCGGCCTGAAGCTTACCGGGCAGCATCCGATTGTCGCGGCGGATTTCTCTCCCCGCCGGCGTGAGCTTGCGCTCAAAGTCGGAGCGGACGCCGTGATCGATCCGAAGGAAAAGTCGCCCTTCGAAAGCTGGAAAGAAATGGCGGTGTACAAAGATCCGTCAAAGGCGCCGCCGATGCCGCCGTGGATGCCCGGCCCGCCGCTTCGACCGGCGGTGATTTTCGAATGTGTCGGCGTGCCCGGCGTAATCGAATCGATAATGGCGAGCGCGCCGAGGAACGCCCGGATCGTGGTGGTCGGCGTGTGCATGGAACGCGATTCATTCGAGCCGATGCTCGGAATCAGCAAGGAGTTGAACGTGCAATTCGTGCTCGGCTACACGCCGGAGGAATTTGCGCTTACTCTGTCGAACATCGCGGAAGGAAAAATCAACACCGGACCGCTGATCACCGGCAAAGTCGGAGTCGAGGGAGTCGCGCAGGCGTTCGAGGATCTCGCCTCGCCCGAGCGCCACGCCAAGATTATCGTCGAGCCGTGGCGCAGTTGAGCGATATGCGCCATCCGGCTCAACCGATCGATAACCCATCCGGGAGGTGACTGCGATGCGGCTGCTCGAAGGCAAAAGCGTGATTGTCACCGGCGCGGCATCCGGTATCGGACGCGCGGCGGCGCGAATCTTCTCGCGCGAGGGGGCGCGCGTGATCGCAGCGGATGTCTCCGAGCGCGAGGGGCTGGCTACGGTTGCGATGATTCGCGACATCGGCGGCGAGGCGGAGTTCGTGCAGTGCGATGTTGCCCGCGCGAAGGACTGCGAGTCGCTGGTCGCGGCGGCAGTGCGCGCCTACGGCCGGCTGGACTGCGCGTTCAACAATGCCGGAATAGCCGGAGCGCAGCGCAAGACCGCGGATTACAGCGAGGAAGAGTGGGATTCGATAATGGCGGTGAATCTGCGCGGCGTATGGCTCTGCATGCGCGCCGAAATTCGCCAGTTCCTGGAGCAGAAGACCGCCGGCGCGATCGTCAACACCGCTTCGGCCGCGGGGCTGGTCGCGTCGCACTCGATGCCGGCGTATACGGCGGCCAAGCACGGAGTTGTGGGGCTGACCAAGTGCGCGGCGGTCGAGTACGCGCGCGCCTCGATCCGAATCAACGACGTATGCCCCGGCGTGGTTGATACTCCGCTGGTCGCGGGGATGATCGCGCAGCAGCCGCGGCTTGCCGGACGCCTCGATCAGGTCGAACCGGTCGGGCGCAAGGCGCGACCCGACGAAATCGCGGAGGCGGTTGCGTGGCTCTTGAGCGACGCGGCGTCATTCGTGACCGGCGCCTCAATCTCCGTCGACGGTGGACTTACCGCGGTGTGACGTCAGCGGTGTGATGCGATGATTTCGATCGATCCATTCGTCGAGGCATACGATCTTCGCGATCTAATTCGGCGCGGCGAGTTGCGCCCGGTCGAGGTCGCGGAATTTTTTCTCTCGCGCATCGAAAAACTCAACCCGATAGTCGGCGCGTATATGACCATCACCGCCGATCGCGCACTCGAAGACGCGCGGCGCCTTGAGTCAGCGCGCTCCGAAGCGATGCGGACGCCGCTGTACGGCGTCGTCTACTCGCTCAAGGATCTCACGCCGACTCGTGGAATCCGCACCACGCT
>JASHOJ010000132.1 GCA_030041155.1 Candidatus Binataceae bacterium
GACGCCTTTTGAGCCGCTTTGCGACATGCTCGCCGACGATTCCTCTCCGACCAGCGTCGTGAAGCGAATATGGCCCACGATTCCGACAATGGTGAACCAATCTTTATTTCCGCCGCTGCGGATTTTCTGCCCGATCGCGTTCCCATTCGGCCAGTATTGGCGTGCGAGATTGTCATCAATCACCGCGACGCCCTGCGAGCCCGTGCGGTCATCGTCTGTGAAGGTGCGGCCCTTGAGGAGCGGAATGCCAAGCGCGGTGAAGTATCCCGGCGTAACCATGCGAACGTCGCCGTGCGGCCCAGGGCTCCCCGGCTGGGCTGGTTTACCTTCGATTTCAAAGCTCGCGGAGCCGTTTGTGCCGCAAAACGGTATCAGGTCGCCCACGCCGGCATCCTTGATTCCCGGCGTGTTTTTCAACCGGTCGAGCACAGTGAGGAAAAACGCAGACACTTTGGCGTCGGTGTCATATTGCTGCTTCGGCAGCGAAAACCCCGCCGTCATTAAGCCATGCGGACTGAAGCCAGGATTCACGTCGCCAATATGCGAAAGGCTTTTCAGCAACACGCTGGTTCCAGCCAGCAGGATGAGGCCAAGCGCCAATTCTCCGGCGACGAGCGAGGCGCGGAACCTCTGCCGGCCGCGACTGCCCGTCGAAGAGCGCCCTGATTCGCGCATCGCATCATAGGGATTTACGCGCGACATGTGCCACGCAGGCGCGATGCCGAAAATCAGTACAGCGGTAATGCCGACCAGTGCCGTAAAACCGAGGACGTATCCATCGAGCGGAAACGTCATACCCGTGGCCAGATCCTTTGGCGCAGCGAAGAGCAACGCCTTCAGGCCCCACGCGGCCAACATCAATCCCGCTATCACGCCGAGCACGCCCAAAACGAGGTTCTCTCCAATTGCTTGCGCCATCAGTCGCGCTCGCGTTGCGCCCAGCGCCGCGCGCACGGCGATTTCCTTCGAACGCCCGGCCGCTTTCGCCAGCAAAAGCCCCGCGATGTTCGCGCAGGCGATCAGCAGCACAAACGCGACCGCCGCGCCCAGAATCAGAATCGGCGTGCGCAAATCGCCGAAGACGTAATCCGAAAACGGCATCAGGAACATGCTCCACTGCCCGTTTCTGGCGAACTTCGTGGCGGGACTGTTCCACACGCGCTGCGTCAAAATCTGCATGTACGCATTGGCTTGCGCGAAGGAAACGCCGGGCTGCAAGCGCGCCACCGCGAGATAGTTTTCGTTGAAGGTGTTGTCGACGGCGTAGGCTTTCGGATCGAGGCCGAGCGGCGCCCAAAGTTGCGTCTGCGGATTCGGCCAATGAAAATCGCGACCCATGACGCCGACGATGCGATAAGGTTGCTGATTGAGCTGAATGGTGCGTCCAATCGCGTTTGCGTCGCTGCCGAACCAGCGTTCCCATGCGCTATACGACAGCACCACCTCGTGATTCGCATTCGGCTGATCTTCCGCGGCGGTGAACGTCCGTCCAAGAATGGGCTTCGCGCCGAAAACGTTGAACCATTGCCACGTAACCTGCGCGCCTTGCAGATCCTCAGGATAATCTCCGCCGGTGTAGTTGAAGTCGCTCTCCTGTTCGGCGGCGGCCGCTGCAAAAAGTTTCGTGCTGTCGCGCATCTGCGCATAATCCGGCACGGACACCACAATGTTGCTCAGCCCGAGCTTGACATAACGCGCGCGCTGCACGACGACGCGATCCGGCTGCGCGACGCCCTGCGGATGAAGAAAAAGCGCGTTCACCACCGAGAAAATCGCCGAATTCGCGCCAATGCCAAGCGCCAGTGTGAGAACGGCCACGGCGGCAAATCCAGGAGACTTGACCAGCACCCGAAGCCCATACCGAATGTCCTGCACTAAAGTATGCATCGCCTCATCTCCTTATCAGGCAAGTGGCCAGTGGTCACAAAACAAACCTCGCTTTGCTTTTCGTTTTTCGCTTTTTCTCGCCACTCACCACTGCATTTCTCACTCATATCTCAGCGCCACCATCGGATCGACTCGCATCGCACGCCGCGCGGGTATGTAGCAGGCCAGCAGCGCAACGATTACTACAGCCAGCGTGACGCACGCGAACGTCAACGGATCGAACGCGTGTATTCCGAAGAGCAGTCCAGCGATTAAGCGTCCCAGAAAGAGTGACGCTACGACGCCTGCCGCCAAGCCCGCGAGAACCGGAGCCATCCCTTGACGAAGGATCATTGTGCGCAGATTGGCGAGCTGCGCACCGAGCGCCAGTCGAATCCCCAATTCATGCCGGCGCTGCTCGACGGAGTAGGCGACCACACCAAAAATTCCGAGCGACGCCAGAAACAAAGCGCACACCGCGAAAAGCATCGCAAGAAGCATCTGAAAGCGCCGCGTGTCCACGGATTTCGAAACGACATCTCCCATCGGGCGCAGCGCCGTTATGGGCACGCCCGCATCCACGCTGTGAATCGCCTCGCGAACGGCAGACGCAGCAGCGCCCGGGTCCATCGCCGTGCGAATCACGATCGACGCTGCTGACGGCGTAGTCGCGGTACCCAGCCACGGCGGACAATAGACCATCATCACCGGCGATTTATCCATCGCCACGGTGCGAATATCGCCGACCACGCCCATGATTTGGTACGTGCTCCCCTGCACATCCGCCCATGATAGCCGGACAAGTTGGCCGATGGGATTTTTGCCCGGCCACAAACGCTCGGCGAGCCTTTGCGAAATGACGATTACTTTGCGGCCGCGGTCCGCCTC
>JASHOJ010000133.1 GCA_030041155.1 Candidatus Binataceae bacterium
ACCTCATCCGTTCCGGAAGGCCGCCAACATTATGATGGCTTTTGATCACAGCCGACGGACCCTTGAAGGACACTGATTCGATCACGTCGGGATAAAGCGTGCCTTGGCCAAGGAATCGAGCTCCCCCGGCCGAAGCGGCCTCGCGCTCGAACACCTCAATAAACGTGTGTCCGATGATCCTGCGTTTCCGCTCCGGATCGAGAACGCCCGCTAGGCGTTCGATGAAGAGATCCGACGCGTCCGCTACCCGCAGTCCGATTCCGAGTTCGCCGGCAAATACCCTTTCCATCCGCTCGCGTTCACCCGCGCGCAAAAGGCCATTGTCAACGAAAACGCAAATCAGGCGTGCACCTATTGCGCGATTGATCAGCGCCGCAGCGACCGACGAATCCACGCCGCCGGATAATCCGAGGATGACGCGGTCGCGGTTGCCGACCTGCGCGCGAATTTCGGCGACTTTGCTCTCGACGATATTCGCGGCGTTCCAGTCTCCGCGCTCGCCGCAGATGTTGAAGACGAAGTTCCTCAGCAGTTCGGCGCCGCACGGCGTGTGTACCACTTCCGGATGGAACTGGATCGCGCGCAGCCTGCCGTCTTTGCTGCGCAGCGCCGCAAACGGCGAATTTTCGGTGTGCGCAATCGAATGTAGCGATGAGCCGATCGATTCGACGCGGTCACCATGGCTCATCCAGACCTGCTGCTGCGCACCCGCTATACCCTCGAAAAGCGGATCCGGCTCATCAATCACCAAAGTTGCACGTCCGTACTCGCGCGAGCGCGCGCCGGTGCTTCGCGATCCCAGATGCTGCGCGATCACGTACAGGCCGTAGCAGATTCCCAGCACCGGACAGCCAAGGTTCAGCACCGCGTCCGAGATATCGGGCGCGTCGCGCTCATAGAGGCTCGCCGGGCCGCCGGAGAGGATAATTCCGCTCGGCTTCATGACGCGGATTTTCTCGACCGGCAGATCGTAGGGATGAATCTCGCAATAGACGCGTGCCTCGCGCACGCGCCTTGCGATGAGTTGCGTGTACTGGCTGCCAAAATCGAGAATCAGGATCACGGCGAACAGCCTTGAACCTTCGATTATAGCGGACCCGCGATCATCGAAGAAGCGAGCGCCAGCACGCTGTCAACAACCATCAAGTGCGCCGCGCCCACGGTGCGGCATCGGCGTGTCTGCGCGCCGACCGCGCCGGCGTTCGGCCAGTGCGCCTGAAATCCAGTCTGAGCGGAGTGCCAATCAGCTTCAGCGCGGATCGAAACCGCGTCTCCAGGTAGCGGATGTAATGCGGAGGAATATCACGCTCGCTATTCGCGAAGAATCGAATTCGCGGCGGCGCGGTTGCGACTTGAGTCACATACATCAGATTGAGTCTTCGGCCACCGACCAGCGGCGGATCCATCGCGTCCAGCGCTTGCGCGAGGATTCGATTGAGCGCGGAAGTCTGAAACGCCGCGCGCCATGAATCACCCGCTCTAATCGCCGCCGGCATAATATCGCGGACCCCATCCCCGGTCAGGGCCGACGTGAAAACCACCTGCGCGTATTCGAGAAACGGATAGCGCTCGTGGGCGTCGCGAACGAAAGCCGTGATCTTGCGGCCTAGACGCGCGGCTGCGTCCCATTTGTTGCACACCAGAACCATCGCGCGATCGTTGTTGTCGACCAGCCGCGCCAGCCGGGCATCCTGATCGGTGATGCCTTCGGTCGCGTCAATCACGAGCAGAACCACGTCGGCGCGGCGAATGGTTTCAATCGCGCGCCCTACCGAGTGATGCTCAAGCTCGCCCTCGACCCGGGTAGGACGCCGTATACCCGCGGTATCGATCAGCAGCATCGCGCGGCCGCTCGCCGCAAGCCGAACATCGATCGGGTCGCGCGTGGTCCCCGGACTCGAATCCACGATTACGCGCTCGAAGCCCGCCAAGCGGTTAAGCAGCGAGGATTTGCCAACGTTTGGACGGCCAATCAGCGCAAGTTTCAGGTCCGGCCCCGCGGCGGCAACGCTCTCGCGCGGTTCGGGAAGCGCCGACACGATCTCCTGGAGCAATTCACCCACGCCATAACCGTGTGAGGCGGAGATCGAGAACAGACGTTCGGCGCCGAGCTCGTAAAAATCGGCCGGAGGCGCGGCTCGACGTGGATCGTCTAGCTTGTTGATCGCGATGACGAAGCGGCATCCAGTCTCCCGCACCAGCGCCAGCGCTTCCTTATCCGAATTGGTCAGACCCGCGCGCCCATCGAACAGGAACACGACAAGGTCCGCGATTCCCACCTCGGCCAGAGTCTCGGCGACGATCCTATCGGACATCGGCTCGCGTCCGCCGAGCTCGAGGCCGCCGCTGTCCACCAGCGCGAACTCGCGGCCTTCCGATGACACGCGCGCAAAATTCAGATCGCGCGTCGTACCCGGAATCGCGCTCGTGATTGCGCGCGATGAGCGCGCGATGCGGTTGAACAGCGTCGATTTGCCGGCATTCGCGCGCCCTACCAGAATCACGACCGGCAGTTCCGCCGCCAGCTCGCGCGCGCCGCGAATGTCGCGGGTTTCCTGCATAGATAGCTGCGAACCGGCGCGCTTTGAATGACGCGGGTTCATGCGAGGAATTCTTCGATTTTGCGCGGATCGCGAGTCCAGTTGGCTTCCACCTTCACCAGCATCTCCAGGAAAACCCGCGCGCCGAGCAAGTCCTCCAGCTCGATGCGCGCGGAGGTGCCGATCGCTTTCAGCGTCGCGCCGCCCACACCGATAAGGATTGGTTTGTGTGATTCGCGCTCGACCACGATCACGGCGGAGATCCGTTTGAGCCTGCGTTCAGGTTCATCGGCAAAGTTTTCGATTCTGACCGCCGTCGAGAACGGAACTTCCTGGCGCATGCGGAGAAAAATCTTCTCTCGAATCACCTCCGCCGCGATCATTCGTTCGGTCTGATTAGTGTACTCGTCCTCGGGCATCAGCGCCGGGCCGGCCGGCAGCATCGACTTTACGACCGCGATCAGTTCCGCCACGTTCTCGCCGCGAAGCGCGCTTATCGGAACCACCTCCGAGCCAGGAAAGGCGCCGCCAATCTCCGCGATCTGAGGAAGGATTCGCTCTTTTGGATGGCGGTCGACTTTATTGATCGCAATTACCAGCGGCGCGCCGAGCTTGCGAAGCTCCGAAAGCACATCGAAGTCGCGCGGGTCGAGACGGATGCCCGCCTCGATTACGCCAAGAACGACCTCGCCCTCGGCAAGCGTTTTGCGCGCGGTTTCAGTCATCCGGCGGTTCAGTTCTTTGGACGCTTCGTGAAGCCCCGGAGTATCGAGCAGCAGCAACTGCGCGTCAGGGTCGGTGCGAATGCCGAGAATACGCGCGCGTGTAGTCTGCGGCCGCGGGCTCACGATCGCGACCTTGCGCCCTACAATCCGGTTCAGCAGCGTGGATTTGCCGACGTTGGTCCTTCCGCCCAGGGCGACGAATCCCGCGCGATACTCATGCGTCGTCGCGCTCACGATCTTCCTGCTCGATTTGTCCGAGCGCCTTTTGCGCCGCGGCCTGCTCGCTCTGCTTTTTACTGCCGCCCGCTCCGATTCCCAGCTCCCGCCCGCCGATTCGGATTCGAGTAGTGAACCGCTTGGCATGGTCCGGTCCTTCAGCGGCAACCAGTTCGTAAACCGGCTGAGCGTGAAATCGGCGGTAGGCAATCTCCTGCAGTTCGGTCTTGTAGTCGCGCTCGGCCGCGGGACCGCCGATATCGTTTTTGAAAAGATGCTCAACCACGGTCTGAGCGGGAACCAGGCCGCCATCGGTGTAGATCGCGCCGATAGTGGCCTCGAACGCCGCCGCGAGAATCGAGATCTTATCGCGCCCGCCGCTCTTCTCCTCGCCCTTGCCCAGCTTCAGCATGGTTCCGAGATCGATCTCCTGCGCCTTCAGCGCCAGGGTTCGCGCGTTCACGATCGATGCGCGCAGCTTAGACAGCGGACCTTCCTTCGCGTTCGGAAACTGCCGCATCAAGAGGTCGGCGATAGCCAGATCCAGAACCGCGTCGCCAAGAAACTCCAGACGCTCGTAATGGGCGTCGCTTCCGACCACCGCGCTTGGATGGGTTAGCGCGATTTCGAGCAATTCGGCGCGCTCGAACGCGTAGCCGAGGCTGCGTTCCAGGACCGAATACGCTGATTCAGATCGATGGTCCGGCGCCGGCGGCGAAACTGATTCCGGTTCCCGCCGGAACCACCTGCCCCACCAGTTGAGCCGATTTGGCAAGTGATGCCTCCACCTCGACTACGTGATTTGCGATCGCGCCGGGACCGGACGTCAGCACCCGGATATAGTTGCGGCTGTAACCCGACAGCCATCTATCAT
This sequence comes from Candidatus Binataceae bacterium, assembly GCA_030041155.1. Lineage (GTDB taxonomy): Bacteria > Desulfobacterota > Binatia > Binatales > Binataceae > JBARDN01. The sequence continues at coordinate 4,356 of JASHOJ010000133.1, forward strand.
TCGTATCCTGTTGCGTATTTTCTTCCGCGCTTTCTTCAAGTAATACATTAAGTCTTCTCCCGACGAAGCGCGCCGCGAACGCCGATCGTTTTTGCTCGCCGATTCGCCGCATCTCCGCCGCGCGCCGCTTGATCTCGCCCGCACCGACCCTGCCCGGAAATCTGGCGGCGGTTGTTCCTGCTCTTACCGAGTAGGGAAACACGTGGAGATACGCAAGTGGCAGGCCGCTCACGTATTCGCGAGTCGCTTCGAACTGGGCCGCGCTCTCGCCCGGGAAGCCGACGATCAGATCGGTGCCGATTGCCGCGTCCGGCATCGCGGACAGAACCCGCTCGACCCGGTCTCGAAAGAAGTCGCGATCGTAGCGCCGGCGCATCCGGGCCAGGATGCCGTCCTCGCCGGATTGCAGCGGCAGATGCAGATGCGCGCAGAAGCTGGGACTTTTCGCGATCACGTCGATAATGCGATCGCTGAGTTCCTCGGGATCGAGCGAGCTTACCCGAATGCGCGTGATCGGAGAGCGTTCGGCAATCATTTCCAGTAAGTCCGCGAGCTCTATCGCTGGATCGAGGTCTCTTCCATAACCGCCCAGATGCACTCCCGACAGCGTAGCCTCCTTGAATCCGCGCAACGCAAGCTCGTCCAGCGCCGCGATGATGTGGCGCGGCTCGACGCTGCGCGACCGCCCGCGCGAGGTCGGAACGATGCAGAAGCTGCAGAACTGATCGCATCCCTCCTGCAATTTTAGAAACGCGCGCGTCTGCCCTTCCAGCGCAACCGCCTTGAGTTCGATCGCGGCGCGTGTCTTGCGCAGATTCGTGACCATCACCCGCGCGGAATTCTCACCCGCAACCGCTCGATCGAGATCGTCCAGACGGCTGAGTCCCACCACCGCGTCAACTTCGGCCGCATTCGCCAGCGCTTCGGGGTTTGCCTGGGCGAAACACCCCGTCATCACGATTCGCGCATCGGGATTAATCCGGCGCGCGCGCCGCGCTAGCTTAAGGCTCTCGGAGTCGGCGCGATCGGTGACGGTGCAGGTGTTTATCACGTACACGTCGGCAGCGTCGGTGAAGTCGCGCCGCTTCCATCCGCGCGCGGCCAGACGCGATTCGATTATCGCCGAATCGTACTGATTGACCTTGCATCCAAGCGTCGCGATCGCGAACCGCATGAGTCTTGTTTCCACCACGTCAGGCTTACTTCTCAAGCCTGTGCTCTATAAAGCCGCCGCCCAGCACTTCATCACCGCGATAAAAAACGCAAGCCTGCCCCGGAGTAACCGCGACCCCGCCGCCGGTGAACCGAACCTCGGCGCGGCCCGTCGATCCGAGGTTCAACGTCGCGGGAAGCGCCGGATGGCGATAGCGAATCTTCACCTCAGCCGTGATTGAACCGATCGCGCGAAGTTCCGGCTCGATCAGGCTCACTTCACTGGCGATAAGGCCCGCGCAATCAAGCGACTCGCGCAGCCCTACCACGATATCTCCGCTGTCGCGATTAATCTCGCGAACGTACAGCGGCGTTTCGCGCGCGATCCCGAGCCCGCGGCGCTGTCCGATTGTGAAACGATGCACTCCCGGATGGGCAGCAAGGACTGCGCCGTGTTCATCGATTACCCGACCCGGGCGAAGATCGCTCGCCTGGGCGCGATCTTCCACAAAGCGTGCGTAATCGCGATCCGGCACGAAACAGATCTCCTGGCTTTCAGGCTTGTCGGCATTGGCAAGGCCGAGTGCGCGGGCGCGCGCTCGGACCTCGCTTTTGGTCATCGCGCCTAGCGGGAACATCGTGCGCGCGAGTTCCTGCTGCGTTAGCGAGAAGAGAAAGTAAGACTGGTCCTTGGATGCGTCCACGGCGCGCAGCAGATGGAAACGGCCTGTCGCGTCGCGCGAGATGCGCGCGTAATGGCCGGTTGCGATGAACTGGGCCTCAAGCGCCCGCGCGCGCTCCCACAGGCGATCGAACTTGATTTCCCGGTTGCACATCACGCATGGATTCGGAGTCCGTCCCGCCAGGTACTCGCCCACGAAGTTGCCGATCACGCGCGCACCGAATTCCTCGCGCAGATCGATCACGTAAAACGGAAATCCCATCCGTTCGGCGACCCGGCGCGCGTCTTCGAAATCCTGATGCGAGCAGCAGGTGCCGCGCCGCCGTGCGGCGCGCTCCGGCGTATCCGGCGCAAGCCGCATCGCGATTCCGACCACGTCATAACCGAGCTCGCACAGGAGAGCAGCGGCAACCGAACTGTCGACTCCGCCTGACATCGCGACCACAACCCGCTCGCTCATGCCAGTTCCCCGCTTGCGGATTCCAAAGCCGCTTCGGCGCGAGCGACCCGCCGCCATACGCGAGTGATAATCTCGCTCGCCTGCGCGATCTCGTCCTCAGTGGTGCTCCATCCGAGGCTGATTCGAAGTGAGCTGCGCGCCTGCCGCGCACTTCGCCCCATCGCAAGCAGAACGTGCGACGGCTCGACCGCGCCGGCGGCGCACGCCGACCCCATAGAGACCTGAACCCCCTCCAAATCGAGCGCAATAAGCAGGCTTTCGCCGAGCACGTCCGGGAAGGTCAGGTTAAGCGTGCCGGGAAACCGCGCATCCACCGGCCCATTGAGCAACAGGCCTGGAATCGACGCGCTGAGCGACGACATCAGTTCATCCGCCAGCTTGCGCACCCGCTCGCTCTCGGTATCCATTGCGATACGCGCGGCCTCCGCGGCGGCTCCGAAAGCGACTGCACCGATCAGGTTTGGCGTTCCGGCGCGCAGGCCCGCTTCCTGCGGACCGCCGAGCAGCATCGGCGCGACCTGAGTATCCGAACGCACGTAGAGCGCGCCCGCGCCGGCAAGTCCGCCAAGCTTATGAGCGCTGAGCGTCATCAGATCGCATCTCAGTTTTGTTACGTCGATTGGAATTCTGCCCGCCGCCTGCGCGGCATCGAGATGAAACACAGCCCCCGCGCGCCGCGCATCGCGCGCAATATGACCGAGGCTCAGGATGCTGCCGACTTCCGCGTTGACCAG
>JASHOJ010000134.1 GCA_030041155.1 Candidatus Binataceae bacterium
AAATATTCGCCCGACCTCAATCCGATCGAACTGTCTTTCAGCAAATTCAAGGCGCTGGTACGCAAGGCGTCCGAACGCACCGTCCCAGGTCTCAAGCGGGTCATCCGCTCGTTCCTGCCAAGTCTCAGCGCCAAAGAATGTGCCAACTACTTCACACATGCCGGCTACGTTGCAATATGATCGAGAAACCCTCTAGCGGGGTACTTCGCGTCGCAACGATACGAGACGCGCGACGGCACCATTGTCGTCGATGAAATAGCGCTCAATCCCGCAATATTCCATGAGCGATCAGCCACGGACATTTTTTCTACGCTCGTGCATGAGCAGGTGCACGCCCTCCAATTTCAGCACGGCCATCCTTCGTCCGGAGGCTATCACAATCGACAGTGGGGGGACTTCATGGAGCGGGTCGGCTTAATCCCCTCCGATACAGGCGCCGAGGGCGGGAGGCGAACCGGCGTGCGCGTCTCACATTATATTCAACCTGACGGAGCATTTGCGCACGCCTGTGCGGACCTCGTCGCGCGTGGCATCGACATCACCTTCGTCGATCGCTGGGCTACGCAAGCAGCCAAGGCGGGGGTCGAATCTCCACCGAACCGCAAGGAACAAGCACGCCGATTGTCGAAGGCAACGAGCAAGACGCGCTTCAGTTGCCCCGTTTGCGAAGCGAATGCCTGGGGTAAGCCCAATCTCCGCATCGATTGCAGGCCGTGCGGGCAACCGATGATCGCCTCATGAGAACGATGGAGAAAAACATGAGCGCCAACGACAACGATCCAGACTTCGCCCAAGACCTGCTTCGGGGGGCCGATGAGATCAGCGAATTCCTATTCGGTGATCGCAAACTTCGTCGCAAGACGTACTACCTCTGCGCCACGTCGCGCCTACCGCACTTCAAACTCGGCTCGATGATCTGCGCTCGAAAATCGACCCTGATCCAATGGGTGGCGGAGCAGGAGGCGCGCCACGCAGCTAATGACTGACTATGCGCTCAGGCAGTCAGTTGGATCACGCACGCTACTTTCCACAACATTCGCTCAACCAAACCGAAGAAGAACGTGCCATGGAACCGCAAAACGACAACCAGGCCCCGAACGGAAATGGCTCTACGCCCCACAGGTTCGGGCTGTTCATGAAGCTCATATTCCGCATCACCGGCGTTGACGAAGAGACCATGCTCAAGTGCCCGAAGCACGATGTGGACAATGTCCGCGCGCTGGGTGAACTGCTCATTGCCTCGTTCCTGTGGCAGACGATGCTGCTTGCGCTGATTGGGCATCGGCTGTTCGCCTCGCCCGGTGAAATCCGCCCCGAGCTTCTGCTCGGCGCCGCCGGCATCGCACTATTTGTCCTTCTGATCGATTCTTACATTTTCTATCGGTCCGGATTCGAGATTGCGGGAATCGAAGAATTGCGCCGTGGCGGCCTTGATGTTGGCGGAGGACCGGGGCCTGTCAACAGAATTGGCTACCTCGCCGCACGCATTGTTCTCTCGGTCGGATTTGCGCAGCTCACGGCGATTTTCGTGGCGCTTATTATCTTCGGGGCAGACATCGATGCGCGCGTTCACGCTACCTACCAGAAGGCCAATGCTCGGCTTGTCACCGACGTTACAGCGATCGTCGATGCGGACATTCAGCGCGCCAACGTCGCCGTGAAGACTCAAGCCGCCCGCGTGGATTCTTTGTCCGCCCAGATAACGACCCTCAGGCAGCATGACATCGATCCGGGTGCCAACGACCCTCAGATTCAACAGGCCCAACAGGAAGTGAACCGGCTGATCGCGGAGAAGAGCAACGCCGACGATGCGGTCGTAACCGCCCAGAACTTTGCCACGATGGAACTGGGCGGCGTCAAAATCGCGCCAGGCAACAGTGGGATCGCGGGAAACGGGCCGCGCTACAAGGCCGCGATGGCAGCGGTCGAGACTGCAAAACAGCATGCGCAGGAAGTGGCTGCGTCCCTGGAAGCGGCCCGTGCCCGGCTCGATGAATTACGCAAAGAGCTGGCTTCATCCGACAAGGCCGAACAGCAGCGCTCGCATGGAGAGCTTCCCGGCTACGAAGCCACCCTTACTTCCGAAGAGGCCAAGCTGGCCGGTCTCAAGCAGCAGTTGGACGGCCTCATCAAAGGTCGGGAGGATGCGATCCGTCGGGGAGTCGAAGGCGCGCCGGACTATGTGCCGCTGAACAACGGCTTCCTCGCTCAGTTGATCGCCCTCGAACATATCGCGGACGAGGACCACAAGATAGCGACCGTTATTTTCCTAATCGATGTCGTATCCTTTGGATTGGAGCTCGCCGCGGTCTTGGCCAAGGTGAGCTCCTACGTCCCCATGACGTATTCGGCGTTGCTCGCGCGCAATTCCTACGCCGCGGTTGTGCGCATCGTCGATGAGTTGATGGATGAATTGAACCGAAAGCCTGACACCGCAAGCCCGATCGAGTTTCCGCCGCCGCCCCCGCCGGCAAACGACAACGAGCGTAACGGCGGCTCCTCGAACGGATCGGACCCATTCTCGGACCTCGACAATCCGCCGCCCCAGCCGCCAACGCGTCCTCGCGGCCGGCCGCGCAAGCACCCCATCAATAACCGGGAGATCAAAAGCGCCCGCCGGAAAGCAAGTTGAGCCCGGCGACCAGGGCGATCACGGTGAGCAGGAGATAGACGACCTGCATAGGCTTGGTGCGGTTCTTGAGCGGCATGTTAGGTCTCCTTAGGCGGGCGTCAGTTTCTGTTGTCGCCTGAACAGGTATCGGGCATTGCGCTCGGTGGCGCGCTTGTCCTTCAGCGCTCTGAATGCCTGCCGGCGCCATTCCCGAGCGGCGCGGAGCGCATGCGCCCTCTGGTATCGGGGCAGGCGGCGCAGGCCGGCGAGCCTTCTGCGGAACAGCTCACTGATTTCGCGCACCGCCCCTTCATCCTCCTCAAGCGGCTCCAGTTCGGGCAGCCGGGCGGCGCGGCGTCCATTCTCGAGCGCGGCCACGCTCCAGGACGACAGGGCGCGGCGGAGCGCCGACCCCTCGGACAATCCTTCTGTTGTGCTTGCCTGGTTGGCTGGGGATCTGAGCGCGGCGAGCCCAATCCCACGGTCATTCGCCATAAGATCGCTCCTGCCTCTTGCGCCATTCCCGGTCAGCTTCTTCTTGTTCGTTACGTTGCCGCTCGCGCGCCTGCTCGATGACGGCATCGAATGGGTTCGGCTTGTTGTGTTCGGGCTCCGCCTGACGCGGCCTGGGGGCGGGCTTGGCGCCCATGATCCCGTCGGCGATGCTTTCGAGCAGCGAGATGATGCCAAAGCCGATCCCGCCGGCGAGGTTGGCGCCGATATCTTCACCGGATTTCAGGCCGGGGTTCTCACGCTCGGTCCAGGTCTTTGCCGCATGCTCGCCCGGATTCTCGACCACGCCCCGATCCTGGCGGTCGCTCACCAGCTCGGCTGCCGCTGCGCGGAAACCGGCGCTGATATCCATTTCGGGCGGGGTGTTGCGCCTGTCCCGTTCGAGTTCGAGGAAAACCGTGCTGTCGAGCCCCTCGTTCTGCCGCTCGTGCAGCTCGTGCCGGGCGAGCTGCTGATTTTCGAGAAGCTGCTTGTAAAGCTCCTTGCGGCTTTCGAGCAGCGCCTTGCAGGCTTCGTCTCGCCGCGCTTCGAGGACGGTCTTCTGGTCGATGAGAAGCTGCGCCTTAATATCGGCAAGAGCCTCTTTATCGCCGCCATTTCGCAGGGCGTCGTAGTAATCGGACCAGCGGTCGGAAAATTCCTCCCTCACCTCACGATAAATCGATTTTCGCAATTCGGAAAAAATGACTTTCCCGTCCGCGAAAAATTCTTTCCGCTCAGCCCGCTGATTTTCCTTGAGCATTTTCCATTCGGCGGAAATTAGATTGGAATTTGCATTTTCACCGTCGCCGATTAAAATGGGCGCCTGATTTTCGAGCCTCTTTTCCGCCCGCTCGAATTCCTGCCGTCTTTTCTCGAAAGCCGTCCAGGCGGGACGCGTCGGCGATTGCTCGCGCTCTTCGGGAATTTTCAGCCGTTCCTCACAATAAATCCGTCCATTTTCCCTCTCGTATTCCAAGGCCCATTGCTGGGCGCGGCGGCGCTCGAAATCGTCGTCGAGCCGCAGGCCGGTTTCAGGGTGAATGACGTTGAGCATCACGTGGACATGGGCATGTTTCTTATCGGTATGGGAAAAGAGGATCGCCTGGTGCTCGTCCCATCCCATGTGCCGCAGGAAATCCTCGGCGGTCTCGATCATGTGCTCTTTGGTCGGCTGCTGATCCGGAGCCCAATTCAGGGAAAAATGCTTGACCGTATTTTCGGTCGCACGGCCGCCAGCGCGAATGCCCGCTTCCTGCTTCAGCAATTCGGCATTCCGGGTGGTCCATAGCATCTCGTCCACGGCTGACGGGACATGGTCGTTGGCGCAACTGAGCGTATGGGTCCAGTTGACCCGGTCCTTGGTCTTGGCGTCGGGATCATGGGCCAAGTACATGGCAAGGCCGCTGAAGGACTTACCGTGCGAGAGGATTCTGACGATCATCGCGATACCGGGATATGACCTGGCGGATGTCGCTGAGCAGGGGCTCAAGATCGGCCGGCGGCGGATCGCCGGTCCGGTGCAGGTGCCGCAGCATCTGGTTCAGGTTGTTGCCCAGCCTGACGAGTTGCCCGTAAATCATGCGATCGCGGTTGCTTGCCGGCTCTATTTTCGCCGCGGCCTTGCCTGCCTGGTTGAGCAGCAGCGCGCGCCCGAAGTGGACGGGGCGCATGCCGACTGCTTCGGCGCGGCGCTTGATGCTTGCAAGCTCGCCAAGCGTCAGGCTCAAATTGAGCTGTGCGCATCGCGGTTCTGATTTTCTCGGTCTCGCCATAAATTCTTTTTCCTTGGCAGAGCGCACGCGTCCTGGGGGATTGGGGGCCACCAACCGGCCCCCAACGAGACCGTTTGCGCTAGGCAAACGGACATCTCGCTACCCTCTCCCCCACCTTATACTTCTCCTTTCTCTTTCCCATCGAAACGATTTGTAATTCCAAACATTGCCATCGGTTTCATCGAGCGATCATCGGCCAACGATCGATATTGATCGTCAGCCAATGTCGCGTTCGCTTACATCAGATCGTCGAGGTCTTTACCGAAACACTGCTTGACGATTTCGCGAACCAGCTCACAGCGTCTGTGTGCGACCTCGCCACGTTGGAGGCACTGATCGTATGGCGTCGGACAGTTGCCGCTGGGCCGCCAGTTCTGCGGCTCGTAGTAGCCTTCGCGCGCCGCGACGCTGAAGCCGTGCTCGCTCGCGCGGCAGTACTTCGCGGCGCAGTAGACAGCTTGGAGAAAAAAACCATCCATATAGTCGGGAAGCTCGTGCGTAACGGCATTCCACGGATTGTCTCGGATTGCATCAAGCGTAAGCGTTGTCATGTCGTCCTCCCTGAAAGAAAGAGATAGTTCGTAGGTGCTTTGGGCGAACGGGCGCGGCCTGCGTCAAGGCCGCTTCGCGGGGACCCGGAACGCATGAAAATCTGCCGTCTTCGGCAATTTTCGTGCGTTATGGGCGGAAGCGCCTTGACGCCTCTAAGGCCGCGAGCCGGGCGCACAATGCACCTACGCCATCGCCTTCGAACGGCGAAGGCATTCGCTGTGTCGCTACCAAACATTCCCGGACAATCACGTCGCCGATGTTTGAGGCGCGAGCCTAAACTCGGAAGCCACGCGACGGACCGGAGGTGAAAGACAATGAGCTGGCTGTTTCCGAGTGAACGCGAGAAGTGGGCGACGCCGGCCTGGTCGGTCCGCACACGGCCGTACATCGGCCTGCCCGCCCTCGATGCGCGGAGCCGCGAACTCTACGAGCGCGCGCTGCCGCGCGGCGTGATGGTGCCGCGCTTCACGCCGGATCGTCCCGCCGTCAATTACTGGATGCCGCCGTACCAACTCGCACAATACGGCTTCGTGCCGGGGCAGATCATTCTCGGCAAGCTGGGCGGGCAATATCTCGGCTATATCGACGACCGACCGCAGATCACGATTGCCGGGGCGCGGGCCGGCAAGACCTCAACGGTGCTTGAGCCCAATCTCTACCTCTATCCCGGCTCGATGCTTGTGCTCGATCCCAAGGGGGAGCTGGCCCGCACGGCGCACCTGCGCCGGGCGCTGGGCCACGATGTTTATGTCCTCGATCCGTTCGGCCAGTCGGGACAGCCGAGCGCCAGTTACAATGTCGTCGGCGAGCTTGATCCTGACAGCATGACGATCGTCGACGATGTCGCGGCGATCACGGAAGCGATCGTGGTCGAAGAGGGCGATCCCAAGGCTCGCCACTTCGAAGAAAGCGCGCGCACGCTGCTCAAAGGCATTATCCTGCTTGCCCTGACGCTGCCCGAGAGCGAGCGCTCGCTCGTCACGGCGCGCGAGCTATTGTCGTTGACCTATCCGGCCCTGCTGCGAGCGGCGAAGAGCCTGCATCCGCCGCGCAGCGGCAAGCAGGACGAGGAATACTACGCCGCCAACGGCCATGCGGTGGAAACGCTGCTCACCGCAATGGCAAAGGCGGGCGACAGGTTCGGCGGCATCCTGGCCGCCGTGGGCAACCGCTTTCTGGAGACTCCGCCGAACGAGCGCGGCAGCATCTTTTCGACCGCATCGGTCCAGACGGACTTTCTCGACAGCCTCCCCTTGCGGCTGATCTCGAAGCGCTCGGACTTCAGGCTGGGAGCGCTGCGCGGCGACAGGCCGGTGACAATCTATCTGTGCCTGCCGGTCGGGCGCATGCGGAGTCACTTCCGATGGCTGCGCCTTGTCGTGCAGATGGCATGCACGGTCCTCGAACAGATGGGCGCTTATCCGAGAGACCGCGCGCCGATCCTGTTCATGATGGAGGAGTTCGCGACGCTCGGCCATATGGAGATCATGGAGCGCGCCGCCGCGTACTTCCCCGGCTTCGGGGTCAAGCTGTGGGCAGTGTTGCAGGATACGACGCAGTTGCAGCGCTATTACCGTACCAGCTGGGAAACGTTCCTCGGCAATGCCGGGCTCGTTCAGTGCTTTGCGACAGGGGACCAGGCGACGCTTAACTACCTGGCGGGCCGGCTTCAGAACCTGATCGCGCCTTTCGAGTTGCGCACCGTCTTCTCGCGCCGGCGGTTCAATCAGCTGCTGATGTTCGAGGGCGAGGCGCCGGCGGCTGCGATGCGCCTTGAACACGAAGATGTGGCCTTGATCCGCGACCGCCTCGTTCAATGGGCGCAACGTAACGGACAAGCGCAACGCCGCGCGCTCACGGGGCCATCATCGCTGGTTTCATCCAGACCTGGCTCATGGCGTCCTGCAAGTGGCTCATGAGCACTTCCGGCGTGTGGTCGGCGTCCTCGAAGCGCGGCACCTTCAGGTATTCGACGAAGCGCGTGCCGTAGGTGCCGCACAGGATCAACCCTTTGCGCGATCCGTCCGGCCGGAAGGACGGCCAGCCGGCTTCCATCTTCCGCACCCAGAATGTGTCGGTGCCGTCGATGACCATGCTGTCGGGCCTGATCTCGATGCTGCGGTAGGCTTCGACGGGCTTGCGCACGATGAGCAAGTTGATGATCGCCGCGACCAGCAGGCAGAACAGGCTCAGGGCCTTGTGCTGGGCATTCTCCGGCTGAAGGACGAAATAGGCATCGGCAAAGGTTGCGGCCGACCAGGCGACGAGGCGCCAGATCGTATGCCGCCAGCGCTCGTCGATGCCCTTGCAGTGGATCAGAATGCCGCCCTCGGCGGTGAGGTAGCGCGCGTAATCGACGTAAGGATTGGGACCGGACTCGATCTCGGGAAGCTCGATGCGCGGGCCGAGCGCAAAATCCCGGCTGACGGCGGGACGTGCCGAGACTGAAATGCCTCTGCTGACGGAGGGCAGTGCCGTGCGCGAAACACGGCGCGGCTCAACGGTCGGGCGCGGCGCTAGTGTAGGGCGCGAAGCTCTCTGCGCGCCGCGCGAGGTTCGTTGCGGACGGGGAAGCCGGACATGCCTGCGCATGGGTGCATCATAGGGATTTCGTCTTTTGCGGGGTGCGGAACGCTTGGCAATGTTTGGCAAGAAAAGTCCTGCCGGTTTCGAGCCGGCAGGACGAGTTCGGAAGTCAGCCGGGATCTGGTCCGGTCACGGTTTCCTTGTTGACCGCGAATTGCTCCCTGGTTGGGCCTCCTTCGTCGCCGCCGCTGGCCTGGCGTCCGCCTGGAAATGTGATTTTCATCCCGGGCGTGATCGAGACGAAGAGGGGCATGACGGCGATCTTGTCGTCGCCAACATCGTCCACCATGACGATTGCCACGGCTTTTTCCCCGTTGATGCGGCAACTCCACAGCGTGATGTTGTCGTAAAGCCGGGACGTGATGGCCTGGAAGGCGCGCACATGGCCGGGCGTGATGTAACTGTCTTTCATGATCGATCTCCTTTCGTGATGAGATGAGAAGGGGCCGCCCCTTGCGGAGCGACCCGGACGTTTAGGCGGTCTCGGTTTCGGGAGCCGCTTCAGCCTCGGCCTCTTCGGCCTTCGGCTTGCGAACGACGATCTCCGCGTTATTGAGCGGCAGATAGTCGAGCACCAGGTTGAAGCCCTCGCCGTCGTTGTGCGGCCATGCGGCCCCGATCGGCTGCCAGAATTTCTTCTGGCCGTTCCTGGTCACGGCATAGATGCGGTGGCTCGGGCGGTTGGATGACTTCTTCATGTGATGTCCTTTCGTTGATGAAGCGGAAGCAGCACCATTGCGGCTTCGCGGGGCTTCATTCGCCCGCGCGGAGAAGCGGCGCGGTCAAACGCTGCCCCGAAGGGCACCGCTGCGCGGCGCGGAGCTGCACGAGCAAAGCGAGGAAGCGAGCGGCGTTGAACGGGACGCGCGCGCGGGCAAAGCCCCCGAAAACAAAGCCGCGGTGCTGTCCGCCCAATCGAAGGGACCAGCCGGGAATAAGCGCTCAACCGTTCGTCACCGCAAAGCCGGACAAGGTCGGACATCTGGCGGGTGGATCGGGGAAACGCCAACAACGGCGACCTGGTAACCGCGCTAATCGCCGCGCCGGGAATTGCGGTCGCTCGCGATGAGGCCGAATAGGCTCGGCTCCCGATAGCGACCGGCGGCGGTGCGCTCGGCTGCGGGACGGCAATCTTCTTTCATCTCGAACAGGGCGAGCTGCCGTGATTGCTCCGCGCGCCACGCCTCCAGTTGCGCTCGGCGCAAGTCGCAGATGCGTTGCCAACTGAAGGCGTGGCCGTCGATGACGATGATGTCGGGCTTTGCCATGACACGCTATGCGGCTGCGGCTTCCGCAGTCGCGCGGCATTGCAGGCCGTGCAGGAAATCCGCTGCGCGCTGGGCATGGGCGGCGGCGGTGAAGATCGCGCGCTTGTCGTTCTTCAGGACCTTGATCCATGAGCCGATATAGGCGGCGTGGTCGTCGCGGATGTCGGGAGTAAGTTCGAGATCGGCGGAAAGAAAGGCGGAGCCGAGTTCGGCGACCAGTTCCTCGACGGCATAGCCTTCGTCGCCGAAGCGCTTGCGGCCGAAATCCCGGTCAAGGCGCGACGGGTGCCGCGTCCAGTGAATCGTCTCATGCCCAAGCGTTGCGTAATAGCTGATCGCGTTCCTGAACAGGTCGATGCAGGGCATGTGGATGTTGTCGGTCGAGGGGACGTAGCAGGCGCGGTTGCCGCCATGAATGACATTCGCGCGCGTCGCCGCGAAGAATGTCTCTGCGCGTTCGATACGCTCGACGGGCTCGGTCGGCGGCTCGGCCTTGGCGTAGAAATGCGGCGGCAAACCTTCGACCTGCTCTACGTTAAAGACGGTGTAGCCTTTCATGAAGGGGATTTGCCGCTCGGATTCCTCGCCAGTGTCCACGTCGGTCTCGCGGCGGGTGATCTTGTCGGCATAGACGACAAGGCTCCCTTGCTCGCCCTTGCGGACGGATGCGCCGAGTTCTTTGGCCTGCTTGAACGTTATCCAGATCGGCGCGGCGTAACCTTTCTCCATCGCCGCCGACCACAGCATCACGACATTGATGCCCCGGTATGGGATGCCGTTGGCGCGTAAGGGGCGGGTGATGCGCCCTGCGGCGTGCTCGCCGCTCCACGGCTTGAGCCAGGGGCGGACGCCCTTTTCAAGCTCGGCGACGATTTGATTGGTGATACGCTCATAGACATCGGTTCTCATTGGCTTTTCCTTGCCTTGCGGGTTGCGCATGCAACCCGACTAGGCCCGCGCCAATGAGCGGGGGTTGGCCGTCAAGACCAAAAAACGCGGGTTTGGGTGCGGGCCGGAGCGGAGCGCAGCGCAGCGACTACACGGCCCGCGTTTTTTGCTCGCCTTGGTCTTGACGGCCTGGGGGTCGCAGACCCCCTTAAAGACAATTAAGGTGCAGCGCTTGGAATAGGAACCGAAGCGGCGTTTAAGGGCGGAATCCCCGCAGGGCTTTAACAGAACGATTCACAATTAGATCGTTCTATGTTACGCTAGGCAAAACAATAACACAAATATGCTTCTCGCCCATAAAATTGCGCTCGATCCGAACAACAAACAGGCGACATACTTTGCCAAAGCCTGCGGCGTCGCGCGTTTTTCTTATAATTGGGCGCTGGCCGAATGGAAGCGCGAGTATGAAGCCGGCGGCAAGCCCTCCGACGCGGCGCTCCGTAAGCGGCTCAACGCCGCGAAGCGTGAACAATTCCCGTGGATGTTCGAGGTCACGAAATGCGCACCGCAGGAATCGATTATCAATCTTGGCGTAGCGTTCACGAATTTCTTTCGCGATCACAAAAAGCCGACCGCCCAAGGCCACGCGCGGTACCCGCGCCCGAAGAAAAAGGGCGTCCATGATAGTTTTTGCGCCGCGAATGAAGCCGGAACATTCCGCTGCGAGGGCAAGCGCATCAAATTGCCGGTGATCGGCTGGATTCGGATGCGCGAGGCGTTGCGCTTCAACGGGACGCCAAAATATGCCACGATCACGCGCGAGGCAGACAGGTGGTTTGCCTCGGTGCTCGTCGAAACGCCAGAACCGGGCAAAGTGCAACAACCATTCGTCGCGGTTGGCGTCGATCTCGGCGTGGTCGATTTTGCATCGCTCTCGCGGCCACTGACCGGGCAAATGAAATTCAAGGGGCCAAAGGCGCACAAGGCACAGTTGGCGCGTCTGCGCCGCTACAACAAGGCTCTCGCGCGAAAGAAAAGCGGGTCGGCCAACCGCCGCAAGGCGCGCATGCGCCTCGCACGACTGCACGCGCGGATAGCCAATGTGCGCAATGATTATCTGCACAAGCTTTCGACGGCCTTGGTGCGAAATTATCAGGTCGTCGGTATCGAGGATTTGAATGCATCCGGCATGATGAGAAACCGCCGCCTGGCGCGGTCGATCATGGATGAAGGCTTTTGGGCCTTCCGCCGTATGTTGGAATACAAGGCCAGGCTCTACGGCGCTCGTGTCGTCGTCGCGGACAGGTTCTATCCCTCGTCCAAGGCGTGTTCTTGCTGCGGCTCGATCAAACAGACCCTTTCGTTATCGGCGCGGAGATTCGTTTGCTCCGATTGCAGAGCGGATGTCGATCGCGATGAAAATGCCGCACGCAATCTCGAATATGTGGCCGTAAGCTCTACGGTTTTAGCCTGTGGAGAGGAACGCTCTGGCACGGCTCGCAAGAGCCGCGTGAAACGTGCCTCTATGAAGCAGGAAGATAGCAGCGCATCTATCGGGGCGGCTTCCACAATGCGCGCCGCTTAGATGTGTGTAGGTCTGTCGGAGCGGCGCACTTATACGTTGGTTTTCCCGCGTTGTGCTTATTTTGGCGGAAAAAATTCAATCGCCGAAGCCCGCACGCGGGCGGCCGAGGGGCGCGGGCCTAAGACCGCTTGGCTCGAATCGGCAAATTAGGGAAGGATTGGAAATTTACTGCCCTCACAGGATGGCTCTTGGAGAAAACGCGGGACCGAGTGCCCCGGCGCGGCGCACATTATTAATTGCGCGATGGGATCGTTACCGTAGGCCGAGACCCGCTTCCCGCGTGCGGGATCTGCGGGGCTCGGTGACACCCGCGAAAGCGGGAGGAGTAGAGCCTGGTCCGGCGACGCCGGACGCGCCCTGAAGACTACCGGCGCACCGCCCCTCGGCAACGTGAACAACAAGGGTCCGGAACTGGCGATGCCGGTCTAGACCAGCTGCCCCACGCACGCCCTTGTCAGCTCCCGCTTCCTCCATCCCCCGCACCAAGCGCGTCCCTATTCGGCCTTTTAGCGCCGTTCGTCGGCTCATGGCCGCAAGTGCTGGCGCACTCCTCCACTTCGTTCCGGTCGCAAGCGATGCGTCCGCCTCCTCCATCGCGGGGCCTCCACCAGAAGGCCGCGATTGGCGCGGTCGAACAAAGATGGAGGAGCGATGGAGGCACTGACAATCACCGACTTGATGAAGCGGACCCGCACCGAGCTTTGCGGCCTGGCGAACCGAGTCACGATGCTCTTGGCGAGCTACCCGGAAGGTTCGCCTGAACGGCTCGTTGCCGTCCGCAACTTGCGCAACATCCGCCGCGTCATCGCCTGGTACGATCTTGCGCCGGAATGAGCGCATGAAAAAACCCTGCCGGGTGCGCTCCGGCAGGGTTTCCGGCCAGCCGCTAGGTCAGGCGGTGGCTGTCTTGAGGCCGGCGAAGCCGCGCACTCTGCGCGCCCGTGGCGGCCGTTTGGCTGCTTTCTTTTCAGTCGAAGGAACGACATCGGCCCGGCGCAATACCAAGGCCAGAACCGTCTCCGGCTTCGTGAGCAGCAGCTTGCTCTGCTCGTTGCCCTCCCGGTCGCGCCATTTGAGGCGCGTCAGGTAGGGCTTCGCCGGCTTGAAGCTTTCCGAAGGCGAAAAGCTCTCGACGCTGAAGCCAATCGCCGGATTGGCGGCGACATTGTCTTCGGTGAGCAGGCGAAAACCTCGCGCCGCGGCAAACTCCTGCGGCGTCGTTTCGGTGACAACCGTATCGCGATTGAGCAGCACGACCCGAGCCTTGAATTCCTTCTCGGGCTTGAAGTCGGGATTGCTCGTGGGATCGAACGACTCGACGAGAGCGATCTGTTCGACGGGCAGGAGTCTCTTTCCGAGTGTGATGATGTTTTCCATGTTACCTTCAGGGTGTTTAGCGTTGACGAGTTGCCGGCACGCTATCTGAAAAGTCGCGTCACCCTAGACGATAAAATGTTTTTGAGAATGCGCATGTAGGCGCATTCTCAATGTTTCCTATACGCTCCGATCGCTCGCCTAAGGTGGGGCTCATCAGCGTGCATTGCGCACCGCCTTTCATGGTAGAATAGAATGAAACGACGAATCGGCGCCCTTGGGCCTGGATATGCTTCGCAAGACAAACTCCGATATCGCTGCCGCTGAAAACAGTCTTGCCCGGCTTGGGCGATCGCTGGCGGGCAGTCACACGGCCGCGACCCGTCTTCGACTGTGGAGCGAATTCATTCGTTTGCGCGACGGCTGTCGTTGCGTGGATTGCCATTCGACACGTCGTGTTTCCGCGCATCATATCTGCCGCAAGAGCTTTCTGCCCGAAGCGATATTCCACACCGGGAACGGAATAACGCTATGCCGCGACTGCCATCGAGAGGTCCACGGCGGCTTCAACGGGCGGCCAGACTTGGGGCAACCGATGGATGCGCAAGGCGGCGAAAAAATCGACACGATGGAGCGGCTTTTCGGAGCGCTGTGCGAGGATGCCCGCGATCGAGGAATACTGCGGGACGATTTCTATTTCCTCAGCGACAGCGTGCTGGCGCGCTTTAAGATGTTCCAGGGCTTCGATCCGTGGACGCCGTTTCCGGGAACGCGGATCGAGCAGGCGTTCCTCATTTGGCGGCAAGCGCCGCGGGGAATGGTCCAAGCGTTAGTCAGGGCGATGGGATTCGAGATGCTGGCGGGGCCGATCCCTCCCGGGAACGGCGTTGGCCTTTCTGGATGAGGGAACGGATGAGTGAATTGGGGGATGGCCGGCTGCGACCATGAATTTCCTGGGACGCGAGGCAAAATCGTGTTCCCGATGCAACGCGATTCGAGAAATTTGAAAGGAATTAGTCACGGGCCTGGCGCATCCTGGGCGAGTCGTGCATAATGGCCGAACGATCGAAATCCGCCCTGTCATGCGTGCTGCAAAGAGAACAAAAATCGTCTTCGCCGACGCCTTCGCCGGTTGTGGCGGCCTGTCGCTCGGCCTCATGCAAGCGGGCTTGCAAGGCCGTTTTGCGGTCGAGCAAGACAAGTTCGCGTTCGAGACGCTGCGCACCAATTTCCTGTCCAGGGGATCAAGGTTCAAGTTCACGTGGCCGCGTTGGTTGCCGAAACGCGCGCTCTCCATTGGTCGACTGCTCAACGAATACCGAAAGGAGCTTGAGGCGCTCGAAGGATCGATAGACCTGCTCGTCGGCGGACCGCCTTGCCAGGGATTTTCTAGTGCGGGCCGGCGCAAGCACAATGATCCGAGGAACCAGCTATTCGCGTCCTACCTGCAAATCGTCGAAATACTCAAGCCACGTGCTGTCCTAATAGAAAATGTGCGCGGCTTCACCATGGACTTCGAGATGGAATCCGGGGTGAAGAACTACGCACAAAGGCTTCGCGATAGGCTCGCGGAAAGGTACGATGTCCATGAAATCCTCCTCGACCTCTCGCAATTTGGCGTGCCTCAATTTCGAACGCGCTACTTCATCCTCGCGCTCGAACGCGGCCTTTGTCCAGAGAACCCCTTCGACCTGCTGAAACGAAGGCTTCCATCCTTCCTGCGCTCCCTTGGCCTCAAGGCGCCAGTATCCTCGTGGTCTGCCATTTCGGACCTAGAGGTTGGCCGAGGCGGCACGCAGCCGTCCCAGGAAACGCCGGGCTTCGACGAGATTCGATATACGCGCCCGCGTACCCACTACCAGAAACTAATGTCCGCCGGCGCAAAGGCGCCTTCAGACCTTCGGCTGGCTAGGCACGCTGAAGATATCAAAAAGCGTTTCCAAGAGATCATCGACCTAAGCCATGCAGAAGGCCGATTGAACACTTCCATCAGCAACGACTTGCGTGCGCGCTTTGGCTTGCGAAAGAAGGCGTTGCGGGTATTAGACCCTGATAGGCCGTCGCCGACGATAACAAGCATGCCAGACGACCTTCTGCATTATGCCGAGCCGCGTACCTTGACGGTTAGGGAAAATGCACGGCTGCAAAGCTTCCCTGATTGGTTTTCGTTCAAGGGCAAGTACACGACGGGCGGGCACCTCCGCCGCCGGGAAGTTCCGCGATTCACCCAGGTAGCCAACGCCGTTCCTCCGCTAGTAGCGCAGGCAATTGGAGCAATGCTTCGCGAAATCCTTGCGACGCGGTCGGCGAACAAGAAATCGCGAAGCAAAAAATCAAGACGCCTTTTCAAGCGCAACCAGCAGCGCGCGAAAATCGCCGCGTAGCCCAAGAATAATTTTTCGAAGCTCGCGAGCCTCTTCGACGCCGATTGCCTCTCCCTTGGGCGTTACGACCTTCCTGGGGCCTTGGCCTGGGTCGGCGACCTGATGGCCCAGCACGTTCCTATCTGGGACCACCGTTTTCATGTAAATGCTAACGGACTCGCGAGCGCCCGCGTGGTCCTTGAACACCTCCAATTGCAGCACGCGGGAAAGCATGTGAAGGCGATCATACGCCGTGAAAACAAGGTGCGCTTCGAGCAATTCTCCAAGTTCTGTCGTGCCCCTAAGCTTTTCGACGTGCTTGGCGAGGTCCTTCAAGCGGTCGTCCATAAACTTGAGGCCTTGGGCAATGAGCTTCTTCTTGCCGTCACCATCTAGCTTCCCGTTGGCATGCCGCAGGCATTCGCTGACCATATGGTCGATGTCGCTGGTAGCTCCCATCACGATCCCGCGCGCGTGGTCGAGGTCGAGAACCTTTGCTACCAGTGAATCAAACACGTCGATGACTTCATCAACTAATTCGTTGCGGCCCGTGCAAAATACGCCATCGACCCGAGCCGTGCTGGCAAGGCTTCTTAATTCGTCCGAAGATGTGTGGGCTGAATAAAAGACCACGTCCTTATATGGGATTGGATCGCGAATTTCGTCAATGACCCTTTGCCCCCATACGTCATTCCCGAGGTCCCAATCGACCAGGACCAGGTCAACCTCGTCGTTGAAAACATTGTCCTGAATTCGAGCGCGAACCTCTTCTATGGTCTGGCAGTAAGTCGGCTTAAATTCAAAACCGTGGTCCGCCATGTGGGCGGCAATCGGGGTGGACTGCGCCTTTACGTAGTCGAGCTGGTCGTCAACCCAAAGGATATTGAAGTCGAGCCTCATTTCGACTTCCTTCCGCCAACTACCTTGACGAGGAAGGAAGCCCCTTTTCCGTCTGCACTGTCCTGAAGCTCTATGCTTCCGCCCATTTCGCCGAGGACTTGGCGCACGTGATAAAGGCCAAGCCCCGATCCGTGGGTTGTAGTGTAGCCCATTTCGAAAATACGCTTCTTGTCGGCCTTCGGGGCGATGCCTCGGCCATTGTCGCTGACGCGAAGCAGCAGTCCGCTTTTATCAAGTGAAAGCTCAAACTTTATCTTCGATGCCTTCGCCCGCCTGGCATTGCTAATGAGGTTATCCACAATGATGGACGCGTCGATCGGATTGAAACGGAGCTTCAGTCCCGGATGACTGTTCGTAACTTCGACCTTCAGCCTAGCGCTGCCCGACATGCGGGCAATTTCCTCGATGTATTCAGTGATGAATCCGGCGAGGTCTGAATCGATCTTTTCAGAATCTAACTTGAACTTAGCCTTGGCGGCGAACTTGGTGACGGCCAAAACCTTGCGGTTGAGAAAGGCCATCTGTTCGACGGCCTTCAGCATTGTCTCCCGGGGAACGGTTTTCTGCCCAGCAGTTGCCGTGAGTAGATTTTCAATCTGTTGGGCGATGTCCACGGCATAGATCGTGACCTGATGGTGCAAGTTCAGGATCGTTGCCGTGTCGAGGCTGACAACCGACTCAAGGAAGTGTGCCCGCTGGCGCTCGGTAGCGGCCTCAGACCTCGCCTCTTCGGTAGCTGCCTCGGCGGCCTGCGCCCGCTGGTCTGCTGCCTCCGCCGCCTCGCGTTGGCGGTCGGCTTCAGCCCGCGCCTCGGCTTCTGACTTCCGAAGGTCCTCGAAGCGCTTTTCGGCCTTGTCGAGTTGTGCGAGCAGGGCCTTGTCGCCAGTCTTGTCGGCGATTGACCTTAGGCTAACAAGCGATGCTTCAAACTCGCTCGACCGTTCATTGATAAGTCCGACAAGCCGCTTGCTGTAGGCCAGCAGCTCGACATCGTCGCTGTCCACGAGGCTTGCGACCGCAGCGGACACTCGCGCCCGGCCAGGGTCGGTCAGCAGCCGCGAGAGGTCTTCGGCATTCGCATCGGCTTTATCCACCCAGGATACGGGCACCACGTACCTTTCAAGCCGCCTCAGGCAATTACTCATAATCGCCTTGCGAAGCTGCCGAACTGCCGGCGTCTCGATCAAGCCTTGGTTGCGGCTCGACGCCTCCTGGAAGTCATCACCCGAGCCCACGACATCAACGCGGCCAATTATCTCGCGCGTGCCAAGGAACCGGCGGAAGCCTTGTTGCTTCCGGCGGTCAAACCCGAACCAGTCATCTCCATCGTCGCCGACTGGATAGACGCGGAAACCGTTCCTGAACAGGAACACAGATCCAAACTTGACGGATTGCACCCCAATTCTTCGTGCAAACGTGGCCTTAGCCGATTGGTTTAGGTAGTATATCTCGCACCTGAATCCAGAATTTTTGAGGAGGGGGTACGAAGTATTTGGCTCACGTATCTTGTAGATGACCTCACCTCTGTCGGTGAGTGTCGTGTTTATTTTGTCGCCGTCGATTGAAACAACGATGTACGTCGTCTTCGATCGAAGCGTGCTGAATATGAAATTCTCCACCCGGCCATTGACGATCCGCCCAGGAATAGGCTCCTCGCGAGCCTTGGCGGCGGCGGCCCTGACTTGCTTGTCGCCCGCCGCCTCCGCGGGCGCTGTTATGTAGATGCTGAAGCGATCAGCTTCGGCGCCAAACGGATTAATCAGCTTTGCCAGCGACGCCTTTAGGTCAAGCAGGCGTTGCCGGTCCCAGCGCCGGCGCAACCTGCCGACCTCAATTACCGTGCCGTGCGCAAGCTCCGAACCGAACTTCGCAAGTTGGCTTGGCAGCTCGAAGGAACTGGTTTCCTCGTAGGCAACAGGAACCTTTTCAAAGTGCTCCTTGTCGTTTCGTTCAAACCGGCGCCAGTCGACCGTAAGCTTATGGACCGCCCTTGTACGCTTGGGACGAGTTTGAAGGACTAAGCTTTGCCCTAGGCGGTCAGAGGAAAACCGGCCTATGCCTTTACTGCCCGCATAGGTGCCGCGCTCGGCAGCGAGGTCGCGGAAGTCTTTACGCGCGTTGTCATCGCGCTTCGACGAATAGGCAACGAACAGCCATTTCTCCTTGAGGTCATCGAAAGACATGCCGGAGCCGTTGTCTGCTACGACAACGCTGTCTTCCTCGAAATACAGGTTGACGGTGTCGGCGCCGGCGTCGAACGAGTTCTTGACCATCTCGAAGATGGCGACTTCGTCGTCCGTGATGAGTTCACGGCCGAGCACTCGTTTAAGGCCGGTGCTTACCTCGAAGTTGAGCCTCTTGGTTTCGGCATCCCCCGGCTTTTTCGCCAAGGTTTTACTTCCTTCCATGATGCCTGCTCCCATTGGCATTATTTCGGCCAGCCGCTTTCAGGTACGCGGACAGCCGGCGTGCCAACTTGGCTATGTCTTTGGTCTCGCATTCCCAAACGACGAACACGTCCCAACCGATTCGCCTCAGCAAACGTTCGTTGGCACGGTCGCGCTCCTTGTTTCGCTTGAACTTATCCTTCCAATACGCTCGGCGACTTTTTGGTAGGTTTGCAACGTGGCAAGAAGCATGTGCATGCCAAAAGCAGCCATGCACGAAAATGACTTTCTTCCGTGACGGGAACGTCAGGTCCGGCGCGCCTGGAAGGTCCCTTCGGTGCAGCCGATAGCGGAATCCGAGCGCATGGACAGAGCGCCGGACAATCATTTCCGGTTTCGTGTCCTTGCTCCTTATACGCGCCATGCGCGCGCTGCGTTCTGCTACCGTTAAGGTATCCACCGCGACCACCGCACTAGGTTTCAGTCGGTAGTGGCGAGCATGCGGGCCGCATTGGTGATTACTGGGCGACGCCCGCTCGTGCCGAACCTACCAGGATCGTTATATAGCGAGATAGTCGCGATTCCAAGAACTCTCGTGTTTGCAATAAGTTAGGATGGGAGTATCACAACTGATGAGTTTGGTCAGGCGAGCGTTTAGTTTTCACGCCAGTAGATAGCCTGTTGCCTCCTGGACAAGCGCTTGAACGCATTCACGCCTTGGCCGCGGTGGCCTCGGTAAGCGTTCGGAAACATGGGGATACGTCCGGGGGCTCGTCGCGGATTTGTCGAAGAATTGGCTGCGACCAACTACGATTCGCATGCTATATAGTATAGAACAAACCATGAATGCTTGCTAGGGTCATCTGTGGCGTTTCGCTCCTCCGATCAGCAGTTATCCTTCCTCGACGGCCCCAAAATCGACGCGGCCGTGGCCGGCATGGCGGCTGGGGGAGTGGAATCGCGCGGGGCCATCTTCACTCGGCGCGAGGTGGTGGAATTCATCCTCGACCTGGCCGGTTATACGACGGACAAGCCGCTCCATCGTGCCCGCATTCTTGAGCCGTCGATGGGGCACGGGGATTTCCTGCTGCCCGCCATTGACCGGCTGTTCGAATCCTATCTGCGGGAATCCGGCGTCCGGAAAGACATCGTCAAGGACCTCGGAAATTGCCTCGTCGCCGTTGAACTGCATCGCGGGAGATACGACGAAAGCCGTAGACTCGTGATGGCGGCGCTAGGAGCGAAGGGCCTGAACCCGTCGGACAGCGCGGCTTTATGCGAATCGCCGCGCACGGCGGCCAAGACCAGCGAATATGCCGATCTCTCCGAGTTGACGAGCCTCAAGACTTTCGTGACGAGCTTCGCGGGGCACATCGCTGCGGAAGCTGCGCGCTAGCGAGTGCCGAGTGGTGCAATAACATGCCGTCGAGCGCGTTCTATCCCTCGTTAGAGGCCTTCTGCACGAAATACTTTGTCATTGGGCAAAAGCCTCTGACGGCAGCCGATGCCCAGCAGTTCCCGGCACGCGATGCGGCAGAACGGGCTGCACTATTCGAACATTGCTGTTGTTCGATACGCTCTCCATCAAAGTCTACGGCGAGAACGTTCCTCTTGCTCTAATGCTTCGCTTCTTTGGTGAGGCCGGAGTCGAAGCCCTCATCGAGCAAAAGGCGATAAAATTCGTCCTTTGGACGCCAATGATCCTTCACAACGTAACAGAAATGCCGGGCGTCAATGCGCTGATGTCCGGCAACGTAAATTCGCCCGTGCACACCGACCCCGAACAGTCTTTCGATTTAGGCCTGAATTGGCTGACCGAGAAGCCCTCGAAGCAGCTCCGCAAGCGTCTCAAGCGCAAGATACTTCCTCTGTACGAATTACCGCCGGCCGATCTGGCGGGCGAAACCGTGGCTTTAGCAAATTCGGCGTTCGCCTCGGGCAAACTTAAGCCGCTCGGGTTTGACCCGGCTAAACAGCGGATTGACCATCTAACGCTCGAAGAGAGGGCTCGGCTGTCCAAATGCGCAATCGGGCTGCTGGAATACCGGTATTTGATGGCGCGACAGATGACCTCCATGTCATCCTTCGAATATTTCTCATTTTTCTCGGACTCTCTTCAGCGAATACAAACGGCAGAACAGTCGGCACAAGCTTTCGCAATGCTCGCTCAACTTGAAAACATGCCTGACCTGCGCGCGGTATTTCCACTGATCAAAGACGGACTGAAGCAGCTACCTCGATTGCGGGAGAAACGCACAGTCCGAAAATTTCGCGGCTGGCTATCAACGACAGTCACCGGCGATAAGAGCGTGACTGAAGAGTATTTGGCGGCGATCTGTGATGTCAAGGGACCGCTCGATACCAAAGGAGGAAAGTTCTTCAAATCTTTTGCCCTGGCGTCGGCGGGTGCCGCAGCAGGACACGCGCTAGAGGGCGCACTACCCGGCGCGGTGATGGGCGGCCTTGTCGCCCAAGCCGCCGGTCCGGTAGTCGATTTTGCACTGGACCTGATCGATGAGTTTGTCTTGGACGGGCTGCGGAAGGGGTGGCATCCGCGAATGTTCTTTGATGATTTAAGAAAATTACAAGCACGGCAGAATAACGAGTAAGTTATACTCGATGGGATCGCCGCATGGTCCATCAAGACATCGAAATTTTCAAACGAATGAGCAAAAAGAGGGCCGCTCGCCAGGCTGTGTGAAAAGTTGTCGATTTTTTCTACCCGAGTTCGTCGATGCCAGGTAGATTCTGGCGTCGACGAGCATCGGAGGAGCAATGAATTATGTAACTGGAGACGATCGCGCACAGCCTCAACTTCTTCCACCGGCCATAGAAGATTATGTTGAGAGCAGTTCTCCCGCCCGTGTGATTGATTCTTTTGTTGACAGTCTCGATTTCACAGCCCTTAAATTTTTGCGAGCGACGCCAGCGTCGTTTGGACGGCCAAGCTACGATCCGCGCGACCTGTTGAAACTCTACATCTACGGCTATTTCAACGAAGTTCGCTCGTCCCGGCGTTTGGAGCGGGAATGTAAGCGGAATCTTGAAGTCATGTGGCTCGTCCGGCGGTTAGCGCCTGATCACAAGACGATTGCCGATTTCCGGCGCGACAACAGCGCAGCGATTATTGGGGCCTGTCGTGCGTTCGTGCTCTTTTGCCGGGATCAAGGCTTGTTCACCGCCCGGCTGATCGCGATTGATGGCGCCAAATTCCGGGCTGCCGCAAGTCCCATTCGGATCATGGACCAGCCGCGAATCGCCGAAGAAATTGAAAAGCTCGATGCCCGGATTGCTGGCTATCTTGCGAAACTGGACGAAACCGATGTCATGGAGCCAGCCGATGACGAAGGAGCAACGGCGAAAGCACTTGCGGCGCTGCAACAGCGCCGGACTGAATTAAATCGCCTGTCCGGCCGCCTTGAAAGGGATGGGCGTAAATTTATCGTCGATGGTGAGCCTGACGCCCGGCCGATGGGGTTTGGCCGCGGTGGAAAGCCGCCCTCCTACAATGTGCAGACTGCCGTTGATGCCGATACCGGCTTTATCGTTCACCACGATGTCACGGACGAAATAAACGACACGCGCATGCTTTATCCGATGGCGGCCTCGGCGAAGAGGGTGCTCGAACGCGAGCAGCTGACCGTCGTCGCCGATGCTGGATTTTCGAGCGGCGCTTGCGCTGCGGCCTGTGAAGTTGACGACATCACCGCTTGCGTTCCTGCCAATCGGTCGGGCAATCCTCACGGTGACGGCTTCCAATTTGATCGCTCGGCTTTCACCTATGAGGCCGACACAGATCGGTACATCTGCCCGGCGGGCCGCGCTTTGTTGCGCAAACCCCGCGTCGATCGCGACGGACTTATTATGTACGTCGCGAAAGATTGTTCCGGCTGCGCCCTCAAACCACGTTGCACGCAGGCGAGATATCGCACAGTGAGCCGCCATCAGCACGAGGATGCGCTGGAACGAATGACAGCGCGGGTCATGGCCGACCCTAGCCTGATGCGTCAGCGACGATGTTCGGTAGAGCATCCCTTCGGGACGATGAAGCGGATGATGTCAGGACGGTTCCTCACACGAGGCATTCGAAAAGCAAGAACCGAAATGGCCCTTTCGGTTCTCGCTTACAACATCCTCCGCAGCATCAACATCCGAACCTGCCCCGGTTGACCCGACAACCGGCAATCTAGCCCCACGAAACCTCGGATTCCGACCAACCGGCGTGACTTTCCACACAGCCTGTTGCGCGGCCCTCTTTCGTTAGCGGCGCCTATGCCGCTGTTTGGCTTGGCTGCTGCCGCAGCACGGAAGGAAGCCAGCCCTTGCCCACCAGCGCCACCTCGGCGGCTTCAGCCATCGCCTGCTTCTTCAATCCCGCGATCTTTTGCGCCGCTTGGCCGGACATACCTTCGCGCACGGCCTGAACGATGCGCTCCTTGCTGACGCGGCCGAAATAGCTGCTGGCGGTCGGCTGCCAATAGCTGGTCATGTCGAGTGCGACTTCGCGGGCGAGCGTTGCAGCATGGGCCTCGGATTCCGCGCGACTGCCCCGCGTGTGGACGGCGTTGACGGTGAGCGACACGCAGTGGGCCAGCAAGGCCAGCCTCTCGGCCTCCGGCAGACCCTGAATGAACGCCCACAGGCCTTCGGCTTCCTCCGGCATCCGCTTGCCCCAAGCGTCATGCCGTTCGGCGATCTGCTTGCCCGCAGGGCTTTCGTCGATGCCAGGCGCATGACCGGTGAGATACGCGCCGCGCGGCGCGATCTCCAAGCATGAACCGTCGCCGCCGTGGAAGAACGTGACCAGCGCCAGCTTGTGAACCAGCGCAAGCAAGGCTGTGTCGGGATGCAGTGCCAACTCGTTGCGCAACCCCATCGTTCGGTACGCCGTGATTTCGGCGACCAGCTTCTCCGACAAAGGCGCAAGTCCATTGGCGTCCCTGGCTTGACGCTTGTCGTCCTGCTCCTTCCCCTTGGGCTTCGGCTCGTCCTCGGCGCGGACGAAACCGCGTTCCACGCGCACCGAACCGTCATGGGCAAGGGTCACGAAGGCACCGGCCAGAGCCAAGTCTTTGGCGGTGTATTCGTGCCGGTCGAGACGCTCGATGGCGGCCTCGATGCGCTCAAGCTGCGCGGCAGCTTTGGCGGGCACTTCGTCCTCATGCTGGTGCTTCTCGCATAGGGTATCGTAACGCGCTTGCAGCTTGCGCAAGGCTTTGCGCTGTGCCTTGGACAGCGGCACAGAACGCGGAAACACGCGCCGCATGCCAGCGGCGGACTCATGATCGAACTCGATCTCGGCCATGACCCAACGCCAGCCTTCTTCCTTCACCTTCTCGGCGAAAGTTTGCAGCTTGTCGCCCGCGAGCCGGTTCAGGAGGTCGGCATCGGCAAAGAACCCGCCGCCCTTGGCGTCGAACAGATCGCGGACGATATGACCGCCCGCTTCCTCGTAGACGCTGGCTCCAACAAACAGCGCACGGCGATCATCGGAGCGCACCTGTCCCTCGCTCAAGGCCCGCAGGATGGCCTCGCGGCCACGGTTGAAGGAAGGCAGCTCATGCCATACCCGCTCCTGCCGCTCGTGATCCTCGGTGATCGTGAAAGCCGATAGCTGGTCGAGGCCCATTTTGCCATCGCGGTACAGCTTCATCAGCTTGGGACTGACGGCACCGAGTTTGAGCCGCTGCCTGACAACAGCCGCCGTGACGCCGAACCGCGCGGCGATATCCTCGGCGCTCATGCCGTGTTCGTTATGCAGCTTGGCGAACGCCTCGTACTGATCGGCAGGGTGCATGTCGGTGCGGATGGCGTTCTCGGCAAGACTGACTTCGGTGGCGTTATGCTTCGTGTCGAGGATGCACCGCACCGGCTCGTCGGCCTTGATCTCCTTGCGCTTGGCGCGGAGAAGCTGGGCGAGGCGTCGGCCCTCACCGGCATTGACCAGATAATGGCCGGTGGGTTTGCCCTTCGGCCCGATCTCCGGCTCAACGAGTGGGAATTGCAGCATGCCGATGGCGCGGATGCTGGCGGCAAGGGCCTGAATGTCAGCCTTGGTGTGCGGAATCTGCCGGACATTCTTGGGGGACTTTTTCAGCTTGCAGAGGGGAACAAATACAATGTCCTTGCTTGCTGCCGCGATGCTGGTTCTGTTGCTCATGGTCTTTCTCCTTCTGTGACAGGGGTTCTGCGCAAACTTCGCGCATGAACCCCTGCCCGTCGGCGAGACCGGGTGGGGGGGGAGCAAGAAGAAAATCGGCAAGGGGGACCGCCCGGTCTGCAGGGAGCGCAGCGACCGAAGATCGGGGGATGCCGATTTTGTTCTTGCTGGGGGTGCCAGGGCAGAGCCCTCGCACCCCCGATCAACAGAACAAAGCCGGCGCGCAGCGCCGTCGATACCTGCGCGAGGGATGAAGCCGGACGGCCGAGACCCCTATCCGCACCGCGGACCTTAGGGGGCTCGGTTCACGACAGCCCGGTCCGGCAAATCCGGACGCGGCCAAATCACGCCGGTCGGAGTATATTAAAGGGGCGAATTCGAGTCGCCCTGAAGGAGCAATTTTTTGCAAGTCATTCGTTTCCCAGCACAGTGGCTTACGTCCGCAAAATTTGAAGCGGCGCTGAAAAACGCGCGAGGACCGCACGACGCGGGAACGTTTGAGGTGGGATTTGAGTTTCCGACAAACTGCAAGGTGATGGTTGATGTTGCGATTCGTCTCCTGTCCCTCGCCAACCAGCTGGTGTCGGCAACCAAACGCGTGCAATTGAATTTCGAGGAAGGTGAAGCCGGCACGATGGGCTATCTGAACCGGCTCGGATTTTTCGATTTTCTGGCCCCGGAAGTAGAGGTGCTCCCAGCGCGGCCCGGATATTCCGCCGCCGAAATCCATCGTGGCGGCAGTACTGCCTTAGTCGAAATCGCACGCATAAATAAAGATGTGCGAGATGAGGGGCTCCTTGCTCGGCTTACAGGTACCCTTATGCGATCGTGCAGCGGGCGGGCGGATGCGAGCGAGCTTGAGGGCGCCGCATGGACGATCTTTGCAGAACTTATCGACAACATTTTTTCACACAGCGGCACTCGCCTCGATGGTTACGCGGCTCTCCAGGTATATTCTGGCGGAGATAGGCTCCTCGTCGCGGTATCGGATAGCGGCCTCGGAATCATGGACACCCTGCGTCCTTCCCTGAAGATCGAGTTTCCGCACCTGGCGGGTTTGTCCGATATGGATTTGTTGGTGGAAGTTTTCCGCCAGGGTATCTCGCGGCACGGGGCCGACCGGGGCTGCGGCCTCAAGGGGAGCGCAGCCAAGGCCATCAAATTTCGCGCCGACCTGGACGTCCGGCTTCCGAATCAGCGTGTATTGCTGAGTCCGGCGCGCGGCGAGTATCGTGCCAATACCGCATACTGTTACGACGGGCTGCCGCTCATCTGGGGAACGCACATCGCCTTCGCGTTTCAGCTCGCTTGAAATCGCTGCTGAAATCCGCTTAAATGCGTTCAATGAACGAGGAGACGAAAGTGCTGCCATTGCGCGAGTTGATGGCTCGGCCGGAAGGCTGGGGCCGCAATGAAGGGCGCAGCGTCTATCGGCGCATGCTCGACTTTGTGGAGGGCAATCCTGGCACCATTGTATTCAAAGTCTCGATGAAGGACGTGCAACGAATCGATATCTCGTTTGCCTCTGAGACAATTGTGGAACTGGCGCGGCGTTACCGGCGGTCGAAAGGATTCTGCGTCATCGACCTAACCGACGAGGATCTGATCGAGAATCTCGATGCCGCGGCGGCAAAGAAAGATCAGCCAATTCTGGTGTGGCGTGGCAGATCGGCCCGGCTGGTTGGGATGGAGCCAAGCGAGGGAACCCGCGAAGCATTTCAATTTGCTCTCGGCCGGGCACAATCTCGCGCCGCGGAATTCGCTGGCGAGAAGAAGGGCATATCGATCGCGAACGCGAGCATGAAGTTCAAGCAATTGTGGGAACAGGGATTTCTGCTGCGCCGCGAGGCCGCCGCGGGGAGCGGCGGGGTCGAATATATTTACCATCGAATTGGTTGACTCTGCCCTTCTTTCTCGTTAAATTGATTCAATGAACGAGAAATGGGAGGCGCTTATGGCGCGAAAAACTTTCTTTAGCTTCCATTACGAACGCGATGCTTGGCGGGCGGCCAACGTCCGCAACAGCGGCGTCCTGTCGAACGACGAGGAATACGGGTTTATCGATGCGGCGGACTGGGAAAAGATCGAACGCGAGGGGGACGCCGCGATCAAGCGGTGGATTCAGGATCAGCTCAAGAACACATCGGTTACAGCCGTGCTGATCGGGGCCGAGACCGCCAGTCGCCCGTGGGTCTTATATGAGCTGCGTGAAAGCTGGAAGCGGGGCAACGCGATCATTGGTGTTCGGATTCACGGCATCAAAGATCAAGAGAGCAAAACTGACAGCTTTGGCGCCAATCCCCTCGACGTCATCAAGTTTGAGGATGGTACGTCACTTTCGACGGTGTGCAAGACATATGACTGGGTCGCCGGCAAGGGGCGCGAGCATCTCGGCGAATGGTTGGAAGAAGCCGTCCAAGCCCGCGAGGACGCCGAGAATAGGGTCATCGAAGAAGTGGCAACGAAATCCTTTGCCCGAACCGCCGTAGTGACGGGGCCGTCGGTTATCCAGAACCCGCCAAAGCCATGGTCTCGCTGAGACTAGGAGGGGGCGATCTTCACAGCCGAAGAGATAGCCGAGGTCACGCATCGCTACCCACGGCTTCGAATGGCCGGAAGTGAGGCCGTGGAAGGGCTCCTCGACCTCCACGCCGTATATGGTGGCGAAGAGAGGCGAGATGCATTTCAGGTGCGCATTGTGGCACCCGCCGATTACCCCAACTCGATGCCGTCGCTGCTTGAAACCGGAGGGCGAACAGCCGCCGTCGCGACGAAATATGGAATTGAAGATCATCGCGATCTGCACCGCAATCCCGGCACGGGGACGGCCTGCCTTTGCGTCAAGCAGGATGAACCGCATAGATTTCCGAAGGGCGCCAACCTCGCCCATTTTATCGAAGAGCTCGTTGTCCCCTACCTGTTCGGACTGAGCCATTTTGACGAGCATGGGAAATGGCCCTGGCCGGATTACAGCCACGGGACTCTGGGAATTGCCGAATACTACGCCGATGCCACTGATAGTCCGTCTATTGAGTCAATCCGCGCAACGCTTGATCTTCTTAAACAGGATATGAGCTGGCGCGAATGGAGCAGACAGATACGCAAGCCGAGCGCCATGCGGATGTGCGTTTGCGGTTCGAGAAAGCCTATTTCGCGTTGTCATAAGGGGGTCTGGGCCGGGATCACCAAGCTGAACAGCGACATACAAAAGCTTGGCCTCAACCTGCGTCGGACGCTGCAAAAATAACAGCAGGGTGCTGAACAAATGTCGTAGTTTGGTACAGGCGATGATTATTAATGACAGAGCAATGGGTGGGACTTAAACACTGCACTACATAGCTTGGGCCCGCTTCACGGGGTTCGCATCTGGCTCGCGGGCGCGGTGCCTTCCGACGCGACCGATGCGCAGAAGGCATCGCTTGTAACATTCGTTCGTGAATTTGCAACGGCGGTTTTCAGAAACGGAGGGCATATCCTCCATGGCAGTCATCCGAGTTTGGTCGGTCCGCTGATCGAACAGTCTAAGGAACATGTATCTAAAGGCGGCCGCAAGGACTGCCTGACTTTGGCGGTGTCAAAGTATTGGTCCAAGGACCAGGCGAAAGTGCCAGTCCAGGAATGGCGGCAAACCTGCACGGTCTATGAGACTGCCGAAGCTGCGGGAAGCGCTTCTCCGCGAGATGATAGTCTCAACATCCTGCGTCAATGGATGGCGGAACGCTGCGATGCCTTCGTTGGCGTCGGCGGCGAGTGGTGGCAACAGATCGCCGGCCGGGCCGGCGTGCCGGTCGAAGCAGGGCTTGCGATGCAACGCGGCCTGCCTTGCTTTCTGCTCGGCGGGCTCGGCGGCGCGGCTGCTGATTATGTCCGTAACCACCCCGAGGTGATGAGGTCGCTCAAAAATGGCTTGGATAGCGCAACTAACCAGCGACTTGCGCTGGAGGAGAATGTCGGCAGCATTGTCAGCGTCATTAGCGACCAGCTCTCGCGCCTTCCGCTCGTTCGGGGACGGGTGTCCGATGGTATCTCCTTTCGGATTCTGGCTCTCGACGGAGGTGGCATCAAAGGCGCATTCACGGCATCGGTCCTGACGACGCTAGAGCATGCGCTTGGCGTTCCCGTTGTGAGTCAATTCGATCTTGTCGCCGGCACGTCGACTGGCGGCATTCTCGCCATCGGGCTGGGCATGGGGCTGGGTCCCCGAGATATGTTGCGGTTCTACCGTAATCGGGGGCCGGTTGTGTTTCCGGCGATGAGATTTCATAGGAAGTGGAAATCCCAGCTGCGGTCCGTCCTGAACCCCAAATATTCTCAGCGCGTGCTGAATAGCGAGTTGGAGCAGGCTTATTATCATGGCGGGACGCGTAAAGTTCTGGGCGATTCCGTCTGTCGCTTGGTCATTCCGGCCTACGATGCTGTAGGCGGTGTCTGCCATGTATTCCGGACGCCTCACCACGCGCTTCTAACGGCGGATAAAGACACGGACGCAGTAGAGGTTGCTCTCGCGACGGCTGCGGCGCCGACATATTTCTCTTCGGCTGTGGTGAAAAACCTGGTTTCAAACGCCTCATTCTTCGACGGGGGCGTGTGGGCAAACTGCCCGGCGATGGCCGCCATCGTTGAAGCGGTGTGCTACTTGGGTGTTCCGCTCGATCGCATCGATGTTTTGAGCATCGGAACGACGGAAGAACCGTTCACCGTCAAAAGTATGGCGCAAGCCGGCTGGGCGCGATGGGGAAAAACTCTCATTGATCTATTGATGAACGCGCAAGTCGACTCGTCAGTCAGGCACGCGCAGCTTCTCGTCGGCGAGCCGAGATTCTTGCGCATGAACACAGTGACAACGCCAGGGATGTACGCACTGGACGGAAGCAAGGAGATTGATGATTTGGTCACGCTAGGCAATCGGAAAGGGTCTGATCCCGAAATTCTTAATCAGGTGAAGTCCCGCTTTCTGAACGGCATCAACGCCATGGACTGGAAGTCGAATGAGTAGAGGCGCTCACAAGAGCCGGACATCGGCAACGTTGGCGCTTAAAACGCAACGGCTGGTTGGTCCTACGAAGGCCAAGTTGCTAGTGATTTTAAGGACTTATATGCGGACATTCAAAGGGCATAGAATCTGACTGCAATTTCAGTAAGATACTGATATAAAAGAGGTTATGACAAAGGCATCAGAGGACAAAAAAGCGGACATTTCGAGGGTCGCGGACCGTCATGAGCCGGTCACCGCGATGGAGCCGCTTCTCATCGGAGAGGACTCCCCCCGGCGGGGGCAGCTCACGGATCTTGCGGTCGAACTCGCGGGTAAATCAGCCGGCTTCCGCCGCAGTCTGCCGCCGGGCATGCTCTCCGCGCTCGCCGATCTCGTGCGTTCGATGAACTGCTACTACAGCAATCTGATCGAGGGGCACGATACGCATCCCATCGATATCGAGCGCGCGCTGAGGGACGATTACAGCGCCGATCCCAAGAAGCGCGATCTTCAGCTCGAAGCCAAGGCGCATATAGCCGTCCAGCGCTGGATCGATGAAGGGTTTTTCCGAAGCCGCGCCGTGACGGCGGACGGCATCCGCGAAATCCACCGCCGCTTCTGCGATCTGCTGCCCGACGATATGCTTTGGGTGGAAGAGCCCGACACCCATAAACGCTTGCCGGTAGTGCCGGGAGAACTGCGCCGACGTGACGTGCGCGTGGGACGGCATATTCCCGTCAGCCCTGGTGCCGTACCGCGGTTCCTTGCGCATTTCGAGAAGGTGTATAGCCGTGTCGGCAGGACCGACGCCATCCTTGCGTCGGCGGCGGCGCATCACCGGCTCTTGTGGATTCACCCCTTCCTCGACGGCAACGGCCGCGTAACGCGGCTCATGTCGCACGCGATGTTATTGGAAACGCTCGACACGGGCGCCGTATGGTCGGTCGCGCGCGGTCTCGCCCGTAATGAAACGGCCTATAAGGGCCATCTCGCCGAGTGCGATCTTCCGCGCCGGAACGATCTCGACGGGCGCGGCAATCTCAGCGAGGAAGCGCTCGCCTCCTTTACGCGTTTCTTCCTTGAGACCTGCCTCGACCAAGTCACCTTCATGGAAGGCTTGATGCAGCCTGAGCGGCTGCGCGCGCGCATTCTGCTCTGGGCTGAAGAAGAAACACGCCTGAACAAGCTGCCGCCGCGAGCAGGCAGCCTGATCGAAGCGCTGCTCTATCGAGGCGAGTTGCCGCGCGGCGATGTCGCTGGAATCCTCGGCCTTACCTCCCGCCATGCGCGCCGCATCGTCTCGGCATTGATCGAACGGGGCGTATTCGTATCGAAGGGGCCGCGCGATCCGCTGCACCTTGCCTTTCCCGCCGCGCTCGCTTCGCGCTGGCTGCCGGGACTCTTTCCGGAGCAAACGACCGATGAATGACCACAAGCCTGCAGGGGCTACCTGGAAAATATCGGTGTAGTGGTAATTTTCTCCTTGAAGTGGCCGTTGCAAATCCTTGAAATCGTCGAAGCGCTCACATGATAGGACCGAGCCACGGCGCGCTGGCTTTCGCCGCCTGCAAGCCGCTCGCGGGCTGCCTGTTTTTCGCAAACCGATAGCTTCGGTTTGCGACCGAATTTGACGCCGTTGGCCCTGGCGCGTTCGCGGCCAGCCGTCGTCCGCCGGATAATGTCCTCGCGCGTCTTGCGGGCGATGTAGCCGACCAGGGCCGCCAGCACTTCGCCAAGTTCATGGGTCGTGTCCGCCCACGGTTCGGCAAGCGACTTGTATGCCGCGCCCCGCGTCGTGATGTCGTTGAGGATGCTGAGGGTCTTGAACGGTCCTCCCCTTGTCAGGCGATCGAGCGCGCTGACGATCACCACGTCGCCCGGCCGGAGCGTGCGCAGCATGCGCTTCAGCTCGCGGCGCTGATCCTTGACGCCGCTTTCCTTCTCGCAAAAGACACGCTCGCATCCCTCCGCGCGTAGCTGCGCCAGCTGGAGGTCCAACTCCTGGCCGCAAGTGCTGACGCGTGCGTAGCCGTAAATCGTCATAGAAATCTTTCGGCGCGGCTCGGCCGCCAGCAGCGCCCGGGCGTGCATAAATCCTGACTTTTGCAAGAGCGATTTTTCCTAGGTCGCGCGACGAGGATCGCCGCCCCGCCCTAAGCGATCCATGCGAAACCTTGGGACTGTCCCGGAAAGTCTAGTTTTACCGAGTATGTTCACCCGACTTTATCGGGCCATGCATAAATCAGGATTTTCGGTACGGTGCGGCCCTTCATCCACTCGGAAGGGCCGCATTGATGAGCGCGGGTCGGACTCTGACTGGACTCCCGGGCGCGGCGGCATTCCCGCTTGGCTTCAAGGCCCTCTCCACCGCCTTCCTCGACAAGAAAAACGGGTCAGCGCAGCGCTGCGCTGCCCGCAACGTGCGACGTCCCCTGCAATCGTCCCAGATAAGACCCTGATCAATGCGGGCCGGATTTTCCATCCAAAATCGTCCAACCTAAAACAGAGTTCAGTTGATGAGCTACTCAATCCTTACCCGGCTTGGATCAGCGACGGTCTTCGTCGCTGCGCTTAGCTGCTTTTACGCGACCTCAAGCTCCAGCGCGGAATTGCTTGTGTCGCCAACCGGGGAGCAGATGTGCCTACTCTACTATCGGGTGCTGCATGCGCCGCCGCCGCTCGACGATTTTGCCAAGCAGGCGGCGTCGGTCCAGCGGGCGAATGAATTCGACAAGACGGCGCAGGAGGCCGCCGAGCGCAGTCGCTTGGTGGCCGCGCTCGACACGCTGGCGGACGTAAAATTCCTTCGCATCAATATTGCGATGTCGTTCAGCGAGTACGACACGAGCCTTGGCGAGTACACGCTGAGCGGCTTCGGCGCGAATGATTACGTCTCGTTCAACTGCTTCGGAAACCATCACGTCGACCTACGCATCGATAATTCTCCTTACGCGCAATCCTGGACTTTGAGTCCAGCCGCTGCTGCGCAGGTTCTTAAGCGGAATCACGGAATGCGCAACATCATCGCGGTCAGCAAGATCGAGGTGACCGGGGCGGAGGCCGCCGACAACGGTGGGCACGTTCTGGTCGGAAAGGCCCGTGAGGTCCAGATCATCGGCCAATACACCAACGCGCCGCTTGGAAGCTTCGCCGTACCCGAAAAATAATCCAGGAGAGTGTCATGAAGCGATTCTCGGTCGCGCTGGCCGCTACTTGCGTAGCCGCCTTGAGCTTCGGCGGTCCGCGCGCGACGGCACAGAACGCGGCGCCACAACTTGATGTCGTCGGTCTCAAGCTTGGGATGACCGTCCAGCAAGCGGAAGACGCACTCAAACAGCACGAGCCGAACATCAAGATCATGACGCTTTACGCCACGGAGGATCCGGCATCCATCTCGACGTGGGGAGGCTATGGCCGTGCAACCATAGAAGATGATTCATCGCTCAAATTTCCAGTTCGCGATTCAAGGATCAAGGCGATCGTAGGACTCAGGGCCGGTGTTCTCACGCACGCGCTGGATGTGAAGGGAAATGAAATTTCCAATTCCGATACGCCGATCTATTCGGTCCAAGGGGAGTGGTTCCATCTGAACTTCACTCCTTCGGACGAGGGAGGACGGCTTTACGCGATTGGCAGGGCGGTCGAGTATGGATTGGCCCCGAATGGGATTCCCGCCGGGCCGACCGTGGACGCCCTCAACCAGGAAATCATTGAGAAATATGGCGCACCCTCTTATCACGCCGGACCTCTCGGTTCTCCCACTAATTTTGAGCGATGGGGTTACGACATCCGCGGGCGACTCCTTTCGAGCAATAGCGCGGATTTTCGGCGATGTTTGCCGCCGATCGAGTTTCCCGCGCTGAATTTTCACATCAACGGAACTACAATGGGGGGACGGGGCTATGAGGGCTTAACGTTGAAAGACTATAACGATGCTTTCAGGGATGTGGATGGATTTACGCTCGATAATAGCCGCAGGCGGAAGTTGACCACGATGTCCGAGATAATCCAGAATGGCCTTGCGCCCAGCTTTACTGGCGGCAACACCGCGTATCGCGAGCGATTCCGAAAATGCGGCGCGCTGCTCGAAACCTCGTTCGGCTTCTCCGGTCCGCCGAGCGATAGGCGCGTCGATTTATTCATAACCAGACTGAGCGACCAGAACGCGGTTTATTTCGACAATGGCATCGAGACGTATCTGCGCGCGAAGCTCTCGCGAGTTAACGGCCCCGCTCCGGCCACCGCAAAGACAAAGCTGTGAGCCAAGGATGAGGCAACGACAAAGAAAAACTCATCCGGCACCATCGCGCGGACGCAACGCGACTCAATAAGCCGAAACTCTAACTCAACCCCCGGATAGTCACATGCAAAGTCAATTGCTGCGCACGGTTGCCGTGGCGGCCGTGGCGCTCGCTCTGTCTTCGTGCAAATCGGTAGACGCTAAGCGCGAAGATATCGTCAGGTGCACGGGCTTTTCCCTGGCACTGATCAATCTTCGATCGGGCTCCCCGCTGGAACAGTCGACCGAAGCGGCCCTGGCGAAGCTTGGCATTACCGCTAACGATACAATCCCCCTTGGCGGCGCGGCGCAAAAATACGCCTCGGCAATGGAGCCAGCCAGGGTGACAAGACTATCCCAAGAGGGGGCGTCTATCGCGACGGGCTTGATTCAGAAGAATGATGCCAGTGGCATCGCAGACTACCTGAATGGCTGTGTCGCGACATATAAAGACCTTGGCAGCTAAAGGGAGCGCCGTTGGCATGGCAGGGGGTTGCGCTCCCGGATCGAAGCGGTGCTTGCGTCGTCTGGACAGAAGCGAGAACATCATCCTTCCTCTCGGGGCCTTCGGGGAAGCGCGCCGCATGACACCGCGACGCAAACGATCAACTGTCGCACGGCGTTCACCGGATAAAATGCTGGGCCAAGCAGCAATGGCGTTGGGCGTCCTGGAGGGCACGCTGCTCGACATAAGAGAGGGCCTTGAATCGGTGAGAGGCGTCTTCTTTCTGAGCAGGCCAAACCTACTACAGGCGATCGACGAACTCCTCTATGTATCCGGCGAGCTTCACAGTACGCGCTGTCAGATCGGCGAAGCGCGAACTGGCATTAGGCGGAGTCGCTCGCTGTCCCGCTCGAAACCAAAATGAGCCTGCCCACCGGGCTTATTCGTTGAAAACCCAGCATTTTCCAGCCTTTAATTGATTATACCCAATTTGGGGCCTATAATGCCCAAAATGGGGTCGATATGACCGAGGCCGCAAGTTTATCGAACGCACTGTTCTCGAAGGTGCAGCAACGGGTGCTGGCGCTTATCTTCGGCAATCCTGAGCGAAGCTTCTATACCTCGGAGATCGTTCGGAGCGTGCATTCCGGGACCGGCGCCGTCGAACGCGAATTGGCGCGCCTTGAGCAAAGTGGTCTGGTCTCGGTCGCGCGGATCGGCAACCAGAAGCATTACCGGGCCAACCGCGATGCGCCCATTTTCGAGGAATTGAGAGGCATCATCCTCAAGACCGTCGGGCTGACCGATCCGCTCCGGCGGTCTCTGGCAGGATATGCCGGTAAGATTCGTGCGGCCTTCGTCTATGGCTCGATCGCCAAAGGTTCGGATACGGCCCGCAGCGATATCGATGTCATGGTGATCGGCGATGACCTGACCTACACCGATCTGTACGCAGGTTTGCAAAGGGCTGAGAAAGTTTTGCACCGGACTGTAAATCCGACCTTCCTCTCCTTCGACGAATGGCAGCGCAAGCGCGCTACCAAAGATTCCGTCATTGCAAAAATCAACGCTCAGCCTAAGCTTTTCGTCGTTGGATCGGAAAACGACTTGAAGCATGAGCAAAGTGGAACTCGAAAATCTCGTAAAGATCGGCCAGCTCAAGCGCGAGCCGCCAACGCGCGCCGAATTCAACGGCATGGTCAGCGGCGCTAGGAAGCGCCTGGCCGATGCCGGGAATGAAAGCCTTTCCGCCGAGAGCCGCTTCGATTTGGCGTACGGCGCGGCGCATGGTTTCGCCCTCGCGGCGCTCCGGCTGAAAGGCTACCGGTCGGAAAACCGCTTTGCGGTCTTTCAGGCGCTCGCGCACACGGTCGAAGGCTTGGACCCGACAGCAATCCGGATTTTTGGCAAGAGCCATAATGAGCGCAACCTCGCCGAATATGCGGGCCGTACCGAAGTCGATGAGCGGCTTCTCGGCGAATTGATCTGCCGCACGATCGAGCTTCAGAAAGCGGTGTTCGCTCTGAAGCCGCCCGCCCATTAGGAAGAAGTTTATGCGGTCACAACGGTTTCAAAATATTCCGCATCACCTGGAACGTGGCTCGAATTTCTTCTGGAGTATCAATGCAAAGAGTTCTAAACGTATCCAAGAACCGCAGCCATTACAGCGCTGCGGTAAAAAAATCAGGCTGCGCTTTGTCGAAAAGATTGTGTCCGGTGTTTCCGGTTTCGTCGACGAATGCATAAAGCGCTTCGCAGCCCTTTGGGCTCCGCAGCCGGCGCGGTGCATCGGCTGGGAGCAGCACCGTGCCTGCGCCCAAGACCAGTCCCTTCGGCGCGATTCTGGGCACGGAGCTGATGGGCGCGTAACGTTCAAACGCGCGCGATCCGCCGCGGTACTGATGATCCAGCACGGCTCGCCTCCACTCGCAAATGTCAGAAAAGGCTGCTGATGGCGGGCGCCGTTATGGCAAGTTCCCGCCTGACCGCCCCTCACCCGTCAGGCTATTCAGCGTGACCGCGCGCCTAGCCACACTTTCGCTCGTTTCGGCCCGCATGAGACGCGCTCTTCACGTGCAATCCGTCTGCTGAGTGTTTTGAGGGGCTCACCATGATGGGCGATCCTGCTTCCGTTCTTATCGCTTTCGACCGCCTGTGCGGCCAGGTCGCGCTGGCGCTGCAGCAGTCGCAGCCGCAGATCTACGTCGGGATCACGCTGGCCGCCGTGTTGGCGGTTCTGCTGTTTCCGCCAAAGGACGATCCGGACCAGATTTGAAGGCGTGCGCCGTCATCAAGGGCCCGCGGCGCCGGAACCGCCGGGCAAATTTAAGGAACCGCCGCGCCCTGTCGTGAGTTGTCTGCGCGACAACCGTCAGGGAGCGCGCCCATGCTGAGCCTCGTCGTTACGCTTTTGATCATCGCGCTGATCGCCGCCATCCTGGGTTTCGGCGGGATTGCCGGCGCCGCGGTGGGCATCGCGAAGATCGTATTTTTTGTCGCCATCGTGCTGTTTCTCATCTCGCTCATTGCGGGAGGTTTTCGTGGTGGCTTTGGCCGGCGCTTATAGCTGAGGCGCTGCTGCAGCCCCGATGGCGTGCAGCGCGGATTGTAGCCGCGCCGCATTGATTACAGCCGCGTCCTCGCCCGCAAATGGTTTGGGGCGTGGCTGCGGCGGCTCTATTTTTCCGGTGCTTGAGACCTGCTCATTACTCGCTTATTGAAAGTGCGAGAGGATCGCGGTGACGAGCCATTTGATGGCCGCCTCCACGATCCAGCCCAGCAACACGACGCTGGCAAATCCAATCGACGCCCACGTCATCAGCTTGGATCGCGCCAACTCGAGCGCGGCGACAGTCGGCCGTATGGTTTCAATCGACGCCGCATGCTTGTCGAGTTTTTGTGCGAGATCGCGCAGCGCCGCGCGCTGGTCGGCGTAGCGCTCGTCCTGCAGCCGCTGATTATCGGCAATGCGGCGCTGGATATCGGCGACACTGGCGCGCAGCCGGCCGATCGCTTCGCTGATATCGTCGAGTTTCCCAGGCATCAGGTAACCTTCGCGTTATCTCTTGAGGCGGCCGACATGATTCGTGCAATGCTGTGGCACGGATAGCGGCTGCGCTGCCGGCGCAAGATCAACAATGATCTTCGCCAGCAGCGTCGGCGCAACGATCCGGGCCGGAGCCTGTATCGCTAGCCCGGAATGATGGTCCAACCGGACGCGACCAAGCTGATGGCCGTCGCCTGGTTGTTACTGTACCAGGTCGTCGTCATGGTCTTGTTCTTGAAATCAAGGCCCTGCTGCGACGAGCCGACGTGCAGCAGTTGCGTCAAGGTCGTGGCTAAGCCGGTGTTGCCGGACTGAAGCGCGGTGTTGATTGCGGTGATAGCTTCGTTCATGTCGATTGGCTCCGAGGGAATTGAGATTGCCCGGCAGCCCTAGTCCCTCATGCTAGCGAGCCGGGTACGTTCAGAAGCGTTTTATTTGCTGTTCGCGTCTTTTGCGGCGACAAGACCAAAGCCGGCGAGAATGGTCACGATGTCCGTTTCGATCGAGCCGGACCCGATGCTGCCGGCTGAAAGATGGCTCGCGATGTCGCCAAGTGCGGTCAAGATCGTCGCCGCACCGGCAAGAGTGGTCTTCCAGTTGGTCAAGACAGAGTTCATGCGGAGCTCCTTTGGCTGGGATTACACACGGTTGGTGAGTGATGCGGCCTCCCGCGTCGGCGCCTGCGCCGTCCAGCCGGTCCATGCGGCGGCAAGCTCTTCGTCGCTGCCGTTGAAGGCGTTGAGGTCGGCGCCGTTCGCCAAGCCCGGCGCGGTGTGCGGCCGCGGGCCGACGCCGTCGCCGGTGTATTGGATGAGAAAATTTTTCGTCCACGGCGGGATCGGCGCAATGACGCGAAACAGCTCCGCATTGTCCGCCGGCTGCACCTTGACGTAACGGCATTGCCACAGCGGCGCGCGCTCAGCCATGTCGATCCATTTCGCA
This sequence comes from Candidatus Binataceae bacterium, assembly GCA_030041155.1. Taxonomy (GTDB): domain Bacteria; phylum Desulfobacterota; class Binatia; order Binatales; family Binataceae; genus JBARDN01. The sequence goes on from JASHOJ010000134.1 coordinate 38,569, forward strand.
TCGTGCCGGTCGATCTGTTCGCGGATGCGATTGCCGCCATAGATGCCGCAGGCGCAGCCGCGCTTTTGCGCGACGCGGTCCAGAAATTCGTAAGCCTGGCCGGCGGTCATCTGCGAATGTGCGTTGTCCTCGAAATCGAGCCACGCGCTGTCGGTCGGCTCGAGCCGCGCGGTGGCGAGAAAGGCGGCGACGTTGGCGGCGACGTCGTCATGCGTCGCGAAATCGTAGGCGCCCCAGCGCAGCCCGGTGCTCTTTGCCGCTGCCATGCGCGCGGCATATTTCGAATCGCCGACGCCGACACCTTGCCGCGCCTTATGAATGATGCCGGCGAAGCCGGCGTTTTTCAGCTCGGTGAAATTCACCGGGTTGAAATGGGCTATGTCGGCGACAAGCGGAATGATCGCCATAGCTGTCTCCACTGGCGTTGTCTGGGTTTGCGGCCCGCACGACGCTGCGTCGGCGCGCCCGCGATAAAACGAACAAAGCTCAAGTGCCCGCGCCGGGCATGAAGCAGCGGATTCGCGTGGCGCCGCTGGCGTCCTGATACGGCCACGCCACGGCGCGGCCGTAGCGGTTGGGTTCGGTCACCACCGCGTCGTCGGGCACCGGCACCCATTGACCGTCGAGATGCACGCGGTAATGGCCGTCATGCACGTCCCAATCGACGTCCTCGACGGTAACGCCATCGGCAAAGCTGCAGCACAGCCCGTTGCCGCTCTTAAGCTGGTCGAACCACGGCTTGAGCGGCGACGATGCGAAGCGGCCGTCATCGTGCGCTGCCGCTGGCAGCGCAGAAATCAGAAACCAGAAGCCGGACATCAGAATGAGCGAGCGGCAACGCATGGGACACCTCTTCTCCGATTTCAGACTTCCGATTTCAGACTTCCGGCTTCCGGCTTCTGGCGAAGCCTCAGTATCCGTGATTTTTCAGGACGCGGTCGCAGGCCGGCGACAGGTCGTGGCGGTGGGCGCGAAAGCATGCGTAAATGCCGGTGCGGTCGCCGAGCGCCGCGGCCGCGATCTCGCTCGCAGCGCACAACCGGAACACGTCCGGCTTGCAAGCGGCGCGCTCGCCCGCGGTCTGCGCGCGGGCGTCAGCCGCCGCGGCGGCGAACATGACGGCGAGGACGACGGCGAAAACGCGCTTCATGATGACCTCCGATGATTTGCAGGAAGACGCGGGCCAGGCCGCGGTCGCCGATGGCGCGGCAGGCGCCGAGCGACAGATCGATGGCGCGATGGGTCCAGGCGGCAGGACCCCGGTCGTTGATGACGACGGCGACGGAGTGACCGT
>JASHOJ010000014.1 GCA_030041155.1 Candidatus Binataceae bacterium
GCCACGGCGCTGACCCTCGGCAATGCCGGCTGGTTCATTTGGTCCAATCGTTTCCTGCCTATGTCGGACTATCCCGACTGGATGTACCAGGGATGGTTGTTCACGCGGCTGATGCATGGCAACCTCCCGGCACATTTCGCCCTGACATCTTATCCGGTTCCCTATGCCACGCTTACGACCATCGCGACCGGCCTTATAGGTCTAATCACCACTCCTGAAGCCGCCGGCAAGATCCTGCTGACGGTGATCGTTGCGCTGTTCGTATGCGGATCTGTCTGGATGCTGCGGGCCTTCGATGATTCATGGAGCCCGCTTCTGCTAGTCCCGATGATCCTTGCGCTGAACTCGTTCTTTTATACGGGCGAGGTCTCGTACGCGCTTGCGACCGGATTATTCTTCGTCTATTGCGGCTTTCTTTTTCGGCATGATCTGGACCACGTCTCGGGCTGGACGCTTTGCGCGTGGTCGTTGGTGCTGCTTTTCGCGCATCTGCTCGCGTGGATCTGTGCGATCCTCGTAACGGCCATTGTGGCGCTGCGCGGCATCACATGGGCGCGGGTAGGACGGTTGGCGGCGGTGATCGCGCCCACCGCCGCGCTAACCATCTGGTACACTGCCGCTCGGGTCGCGAGTCATAGCTTGGGCTCCGGCCCTCTGTTCGTTTGGTGGACACCGCATTTAATTGCCGGGCGTTTTGTTGCAGCCTTTGCACCCTTTCCAGCAGTGCTGCCGTGGCTGGGAGTCCACACGCCTGCGGCTGCGTTAGGCGCGGCGCTCAACGTTTTCATGTGCGCGCTGATCGCATGCATCTGGGTTGCAGGCGCGATCCTCTGGCTCAGGGGCAGACGCGGCCACACGGACGTCTTTGCTGCGTCAATAACGTGCCTGGCGTTATTCGTTGCCACTGGTTTCGGTTTCGCCAGAACAATGAGCGCCGGAGAGCGATTTCTATACCCGTCGGCGTGGCTTGCGATCTGCTGGCTCACTTATGAGTGGCGCTCAAATGAATATCCTTTGCTGCGTCGCGGCCTGACCCTGATACTAGCGGCAATACTGGTCGCGCAATGTGCCTACACCGACATCTACGTCGCAAACGCTTCCAGAAAACTCGCCGGAGTGTATTCGGAGATGGCCGGCGCCACGTCGCACGCTCAGTTCTGCGCTATTTATCAACACTACCTGACTGAGACAGGCGCGACTCCACATCGCAAGGGCTTGGACCGTTTCCTGACGAGTCCGAACGCGGTCAGGCGCCTGCCGTATTATCTGTATATCCAGCGGAGCGAGAGTGCGCCGATCTTCCAGTTGGGAATTTTTCGCTACAACGGACCCGGCAGCAACGAAAACCCATGTTCCTAGCTAGCGCACCCAATCGCTGCCGGTGCCTACTCAGAGAGTGGTTTTACCGACTCGTCCAGCTCCTGTTGATATCCAAATCGCAGTGACTTCGACTATCGCGCGGCCGATGCTATCGTTCCATCGTGCGGTTGAGTGGATGTGGATGCTGTTGCCTCTCTTCAGGGCGTTTTCATCATTTCGGTCCGCTAATATTACGTTTCCAGACGTAAACGAATCGTTTCCAGCCTGCTTGCGTTGCCATTTGGGGTTGCTGCACGTCGATGCTGTCTAAGCGGGTGCCAGCAAGCACGGTCCTCATCCCGGCGCTGGCTCTTATTGCGCTCGTGGCGGCGCTCGGATGGCCCTCGCCCGCGGTGCGGTTCATCCCCGACGCTCCCGAGTACCGGCAATTTGCGGTCGGAGGACCGGTTCTTGTCCACAGTCCATATTCAGAGAGAGTGCTGCATCCGGCGCTTGTTCATCTGGTTTCAAAGTTGTCGGGGCTAAGCGTCGATTCGGCATTTCTCGCTGTCGCGATCTTCATGCTCGTGGCATTTGCGATGCTCGTGGCGGTGATCCTGTTCGAGATCGGAGCGCCGCCCCTCGCGACGGTCGCGCTGATGTTCTGCCCGTTGCTGCTGTCGGTTTTTCACAACATGTATTTTCAGGATCTCACCCAGTGGGCACTTATCGCTGGTTTTTTCTGGCTGATGATGCACGACCGGGTGTGGAGCGCAATGGTGATGCTGATGCTCGCCTACATCACGCGGGAATCAGCCGTACTTCTGGTCGGCGCCGTTCTGCTGACGGGCCTTATGGCGCGCGACACTCGCCTCCTGATCGGCGGAGCCCTGGCGTTCGCGATCGCGCTTGCAGTCACCTCCGCCTCTGGCTCGCTCGGACTTCCTAACGAGCATCACGTCGGGATGGGCCTTTTCCTTCTGCTCAAGATTCCGTTCGAGTTTTCACGCAACGTACTCGGCCTACGGATTGTCCCCAACACGCTTATCCACACTCCCGGAAACGACTGCGCTCCACTGTTTGTCGTTACGATTCCGCGCGCGCTTCGCGCCGGTGGGCTGTCATGGGTTTCGTATTGCGGATGGGACCCGAGAATGCCTCTAGGGACGTTCATCACGCTGCTTACGCTTTTCGGAACATGCCCTGCCGCAATTCTAGTGCTCGCCAAACGTGGCGTGAGCCTGTCCCATGTCATCGACCACAAATGGCTGAGTATCGCCCTCATCTATGGCGTCCTCGCATACCTGCTCGGCACCTCTGAAGGAACTGCGATGAATCGTGAAATCGGATCCGCCTGGCCTTTGTTCTGGATCGCGCTACCCGCTATGGCTTGCACTTACGGTCTGCCTGAAATGCCGAGTCTTCTCCGCTTCGCCGGACTAAGTCTCATAGCCACATGGGCTCCGATCTGGATCGAACGCGCTTCGGCTTACTCGAACTTCGGCTTGCTGCTGACTCTCGTGGTAGCGCTAGGCCTTCAGGTGGTTACCTATCGCGAGCTGGCCAAATCGAGCGTCGCCGAGCAGATGGCTTCCGATTCCGAGCTGAGATCATCCGCTAGCGCTGCAAGATGAGGCAGGAAAGCTTGCAACCGGTAGATACAAACAACTGGTACAGCACAGTCGCAAAGCCGCTTGCGCGCCAGCGTTCTTTCTTCAGGTTGTCCGTCGGGGCCGCATGCCTCGGCGGCCTGATAGCCGTGCTTAACTATCATGCGCCCACGCCGCTCAGTCTAGATGAACGCGCCTACGCTTCCTTGATAATCGTGGCGGTCGGCTTTTCAACCCTGCTTTGGACCTGGGGCTATGATGCGCTGATCCCTTTCATGCCGCTCCTGTGCACCTTTTATGCGCTGGACTACGGGGTACCGGTGTTTCTGTTCCGATCGTCTTCGAACTTGAGTGTGAGTCCCAGCTACTCCACCCCGCAGATTGAGCGCGCCCTCGGCTACGTGCTGGCCGGTATCGTCGCGATGCTGGTGGGATATTACGGACCGCTTCTCCGCTTGATCAGGCCGGTCATCCCGCGCTTTCGACTCAGGTGGCCCAATCTGCCGGCGGTGCGGGTGACGGGCCTCGCGATGGGCGCGGTTGGCTTTGTGTTCGGCCTCGGCCTCGATCGCTCTTTTCGCGGAGGTCTTGCGCAGCTCGGCGGCTATGTTAGCGATCTGTTCACCGTCGGCATCTGTATCCTGCTGGCGCTGTGGCTGAGTGGGATGGCGCGGCGCTGGATCGCTGTTGCGGTATTCGCATTGTTCATCCCCGCGCGCCTGGCACTCGGGCTTGCGTCAGGGCTCGCAGGTTCAGCGGTTTACCTGCTCTTCACGCTCCTTCTTTTGTATGCAGCCGTGCGGCGTCGGATATGGTGGAGCGTAATACTCATCGGCACGATCGCTCTGCTGCTTTATCGCCCGTTTGAGACGCCATATCGCGATGCGACCTGGCGTGGCCCTCTGGTCGGCGCAAGTCTCGGCCAAAAAGTGGAATACATGGGCGGCTTGATGCTGAAGGCCTACGAAAGCGTGGGCTTTCAGCTTGAGACGATCGTCGAAATCAGCGCCGCGCGCCTTGCGCAATTCACAGTCTTAGCGGAGGTCGTGCGCGACACGCCTTCGCAAGTTCCCTACTGGGGCGGCGTCACCTACTACCCGCTCCTGTTTAAGCCGATCCCGCGTTTTCTCTGGCCCAACAAGCCCGAAGAAGTGACCGGCCAGGAGTTTGGGCATCGCTATGGCCTCCTCGACGCGGACGATCCCGGAACCTCGCTCAACCTGCCGCAGCTGGTTGAGCTTTACGCCAATTTCGGTCCAGTCGGGCTGGTGCTTGGGATGATTTTTTTCGGATTGTTCTATCGCGTTCTCATGGAGATGTTCGTGCATCCGGGGATGGGATTCGGATCGCTTGTTGCGGCCGTGTTCCTGGCTTCGAATTCGTTCGATATCGGCAGCGCCACGTCGTCAGTGGTGGGGGGAATTCCCTGGTGCCTGATCTTCATCGCGGCAGTCCATTTCACCATCATCGCCGTGTCCGCCCAGTTCGACTCGATAACGAATATGCATTCCGAGGCCCTGCGCGCCTGAGCCCCGCGATGCTGAAACTGCTGCACATCACCCCCTACTACGCTCCCGCGTGGTGCTATGGCGGACTGGTCGAGGCGGCGCACCATCTGACGCGGCATCTGGCTATGGCCGGCGCGGAAGTTCGGGTTTTGACCACCGATGCGAACGGACCGGCGCGCCTGAGCGCGGATGAATACGCTCAGATACCGGCGCAACAGAATCTCGAAGTAATCTATTGTCGCCGGCGCGCCGCAAAAGCGGCCGCACCCGCGATGCTAGCCAGATTGCCCGCGCTGTTCCGGTGGGCCGACGTGATTCATCTGCATGGCGCATATTCCTTCCCGACCATTCCGGCAATTCTCTGCGCGTCGATCATCGATCGCCCGCTCGTATGGTCCCCGCACGGAGCCTTCCAACGATGGACCGGATCACGCCGCCAGGCGTTGAAGCGCGGATGGGAACTCATATGCAATGCGGTTTCCAATAAGCGGCTGATTCTGCACATGACCTCGGCCGAAGAAGCGCGCGAATGCGCGGGACGAATCGCCGCCGCGTCGATCCTGGTCGTACCCAACGGGGTTGAGATTCCTGATCGCATCGAGCGCGTTCCCCATGGCGAAAAGCTGCGCCTCGGATTCATCGGCCGTCTGGATCCGAAAAAAGGACTGGAGCGCCTGCTCGACGTGTTTTCGGAACCAGCGCTTCGCATCCCGGAAAGATTCGCGCTTTCAATCGCAGGCAGCGGCGAACCCGAATATGAGCGCCGGATCTCGCGGCGAGTCGCCGAGCTTCGTACGCGCGCGATCGATATCTCAATGGCGGGGGTGGTGCGCGACGCGGCCAAGGAAAGGTGGTTTGCCGAATGCGACGTGGTGGTGATGCCTTCATTCACCGAGAACTTCGGTATCGTCGCGGCTGAGGCGCTGGCACGTGGCGTTCCCGTTATCGCAAGCCGCGCAACGCCATGGTCCGAAATGGAGCGTGTTGGGTGCGGACTGTGGGTTCCCAATGACGCTGCCAGCCTGGCGGACGCCATCTCACAGATCGCCACGATGCCGCTCGAAGAGATGGGAGCACGCGGACGCGAGTGGATGATAAGCCGCTACTCCTGGAAAGCCTGCGCCGCTGAAATGATGACGCACTACGCGCGGCTGGTCGGCGGCGAAAGCGCGGTCGCTGCGGCGCAAATCGCACAGCCGGATTGACGAATGGTAATTGTCGGTATCAACGCCTATCACGGCGACGCCAGCGCCGCGCTCGTTATCGACGGCAAACTCATTGCCGCCGCGGAAGAGGAACGCTTCACCCGCGTCAAGCACGAAGCCGGATTCCCCGCTAATGCGCTGCGCTATGTGATAAGCGCCGCCGGTGTATCGGCAAAGGAGATCAACACGATCGCGGTTGCGCGCGATCCATGGGCGCGCATCTGGCGCAAGGCATGGTACGCGCTCAGGATGCCGGCGCGCGCGGCGGGCCGCCTGTCAGTCCAGGAAAAGTTCGCCGCTATCGGGGCCGAGGTTGCGCGTGCGCTCGATTCGCATGACACCGTGTTCAACGTGGTGCGGGTCGAGCATCATAAAGCGCACCTCGCAAGCTCATTCCTGGTCTCTCCGTTCGACCAGGCCGCGCTATTCTCGGTCGATGGCCTCGGCGACTTCGCTTCCGCAATGTGGGGCGTTGGCCGCGGCTCGCGTATCGAACCCTGGGGCGCGGTTCCATTTCCGCACTCGCTCGGAATCTACTACACCGCGCTTACGCAGTACCTCGGCTTTCCACGCTACGGTGACGAATACAAGGTGATGGGACTCGCGTCGTATGGCGAGCCCGAGATGATCGGCGAGTTCCGCCGCATCGTAACCGCCAGTGATGACAATCCGGGCTTTCGGCTGAATCCCGATTTTTTCCTGCATCATCGCGGCCGGTCCGATATGACGTGGGCCGGCGGAGAGCCGCAAATTGGCCGCCTCTACTCCGACTACATGGTCGAGCGGCTCGGTCCGGCGCGCGATCCTGCCGAGCCGATCACGCCGCGGCATCATGCGCTCGCCGCCTCTCTGCAGGCGCGCCTTGAGGAAGTGCTGCTCGATCGGCTGCGGATGCTGCAACGCGCAAGTGGCATGAAAGACCTCTGCCTCGCGGGCGGAGTCGCTTACAACTGCGTTAGTAACGGCAAGATCCGCGAGGATACCGGCTTCGAGCGGGTCTATATCCAATCCGCCGCCGGCGATGCGGGCCTCGCGATTGGAGCCGCGATGCAGGCATGGCATGCGTCGAACCATCGGCGTGACTTCGTGATGGATCATGCTTACTGGGGAGCGGCGTACAGCGACGCTGATATCCACGCCGCGATCCGCACCGCCTCAAGAGAGCTGGAAAATCAGCGGTGCACAGTCCGCTGTGTCGATGACGAAGCGGAGTTGCTCCGCATAGCTGCGGCAAAAATCGCGGACGGCGCCGTGGCCGGATGGTTCCAAGGACGAATGGAATGGGGGCCGCGCGCGCTCGGTAATCGCAGCATCTTGGCTGACCCGCGCCGCACGGAAATGCGCGAGATCCTGAACGTAAAAATCAAGCGGCGCGAAAATTTCCGCCCCTTCGCACCATCCATTCTCGAAGAATCCGTCTCCGAGTACTTCGAGCAGTCGTTTCCCTCGCCGTTCATGCTGATGGCCTATCGCGTACGGCCGGAGAAACGCGCCGTCATCCCCGCCACTACCCATGTCGACGGGACCGGCAGGCTTCAGACCGTAAATGAGGGCCAAAATCGCCGGTACTATCGATTGATTCGTGAATTTGCGCGTCAGACCGGAGTGCCGGTGTTGCTCAATACGTCATTCAATGAAAATGAGCCGGTGGTGATGAAGCCGGCCGAGGCTCTTGATTGTTTTTTACGAACGCGGATGGATTTTCTGGTGCTTGGTAATTGTTTGGTCACCAGATTCGGCGATGATTTGACATAATAAAGCGCTACTGGAATAATTGCTGCACTCAGGAGAACACATGGCGACCAAAGTTCTGGTTACCGGCGCGGGCGGCTTTATCGGCAGTCATCTAGCCGCTTCTTTGAAGCAGCAGGGATATCACGTTCGGGGCGTGGATATAAAGGAGCCCGAATACGAGGTCAGAAGCTGCGACGAGTTCCGGCTGCTCGACTTGCGACGATGGGAAAATTGCGTCGAAGCAACCAAGGGCATTGAGGAAGTCTATGGTCTTGCCGCTGACATGGGCGGGATGGGCTTCATTTCGGCGCATCATTCGCAAATCCTATACAACAACGCGATGATCAACTTTCAGACGCTCGAAGCCGCACATCAAGCGGGCGTCAAGCGCTATCTCTACAGCTCATCGGCCTGCATCTATCCCGAGTACAAGCAGACTGAGACCAACGTTACGCCGCTGCGCGAAGAGGACGCTTATCCGGCCGCGCCCCAGGACGCCTACGGATGGGAAAAGCTCATCACCGAGCGGCTCTGCACCCACTATCGCGAAGACTATGGAATCGAGACTCGCATCGTCCGCTTCCACAACATCTTCGGCCCTAATGGCACCTGGGACGGCGGACGCGAGAAGGCTCCCGCCGCGATGTGCCGAAAGATCGCCCATGCGAAGCTGACCGGCAATCACGAAATCGAGATCTGGGGCGATGGCGAGCAGACCCGCTCTTTCTGCTACATCGATGACTGCGTGCTGGGAATCGCCAAGCTGATGCGGTCGGATTATCGCGAGCCGCTGAACCTGGGGCAGGATCGGATGGTCACTATCAACGAGCTTGCGGATATTGTCGCCCGCATCGCAAACATCCGGATCACGAAGAAGCATGTCGCCGGTCCGCAGGGAGTGCGCGGACGAAACTCAGACAACACTCGCTTGCGCGCGGTGCTGAAGTGGGAACCCGAAATCTCACTCGAAGAAGGACTCCGCCGGACTTATTTGTGGATCGAGAAGCAGGTGCGCGATCAGCTTCGCACCGACCGCGTCGCAGCCTCCGCCTGACCTGCTATAGGCGCGCGAGAAATTCTCGTCGATATTCTGGCAGCACCTACTCGTGTGTCATTCTCGCGGGTTGCTGGCCGCGCGAAGAAGCCCTGTTGACCGCCCCACTTTCGCAATTTGCGATAACTCGCTGTCAACTCATATGTCATTTGTCATTTCTCGCGGATGGGTGCCGCGTCCTTAGATTTCGCTTTAGGAGAGGCTCCGAAATCCTGAGGGTTTCGCCGAATTTTCGGCTACCGAAAGCCGGCTCTAGTCCGCAGGCCGATTTCGAGGTTGTTGACCGTTTCAGAGATGCCCTTTAATGAGCCGGAAACGGCCCTACAAAGCGTTGTCAACGCCAAAGTGGTACTTGGACACGTCGGGACGCTCAGCAGACCTTAAATACGATTTGTGGACCGATCCTGACTGATTGTCATCTGCCCAGTTTTTGAGCAGAGACTGCCGCACATGTCTTTAGCCGGACGATAATCGCTGCGCGCCGATGCCCTTCGACAGGGTTCGCGGCGGGTGCGTTGCGGCATCCGACCGACCCGGATAGCATCCGCTCATAACGCGAATCTCGAGAGCTGAGGCTCGCGCGGAGACGGCGCACGCGACTGTTGTTTCTTAATCGCTCCTTCTGGCCCGATCCGGAAGCGACCGGCCAGTTTCTAACCGAGCTCTGCGATGATCTTTCGCGAGAGCATCAGATAACTTTCATCGCCGGACCATCGCTGCATCAAAGCGCGCCGCAGCGCAAACTTATCGCGCGTGAGAAGCGCGGCAATATCGATATCATCCGGACCTGGGGCACGCGGTTCGGCAAGCGCAGGCTGGCCGGCAGGATTGCCAACCTGGCGAGCTACTTCTGCCTGGCCGCGATGGCGGCTTTTCGCGCCGAGCGTCCCGACGTAATCATCGCGGAAACCGATCCGCCGCTGCTTGGCGTCCTTGGCGCGATACTCAAGAAGCGGCATCGCGCTCGGCTGGTGTATAACGTTCGCGATCTTTACCCGGATATCGCCTACGCCAACGGCGGCCTCAAGGATCCCGCGATGCTCGCGCTGCTGGAGCGGGCCAATGCCTTTGCGTATCGCAACGCGGACGTAATTGTGACGCTCGGACACGACATGGCGCGGCGAATTGCCGCCAAGGGAGTGCCGGAAGCGAAAATTTCGGTGATTCCGGATTGGGCCGATACCGACGCGATTCGATCACTCGTCCACAGTCCTTTCCGCGACCGTTTTGGCGAGAAATTCGTCATTATGTACTCGGGAAATCTGGGCCTTTCGCAGCAGCTCGAAACCGTTCTCGAGGCCGCGGCGCGGATCCAGAATGATCCCCGAATCCTGTTCGTGCTGATCGGCGAGGGCGCTTCAAAGCAGGCTCTTATCGAGCAGGCGGCGCGCCTGGGATTGAACAACATCGAGTTTCTACCCTATCGGCCCAAGGAAAAACTCGCCGAGTCGCTCAGCGCGGCGGATCTGCACCTGATTCCGCTGATGAAAGGCGCCGCGGGATGCCTGGTCCCGAGCAAGATCTACGGAATACTGGCGGCGGGACGTCCATTTGTCGCGATTATGGAGCGCGACGCCGAGGTCGCGCGAATCGCACGCGAGTACCGCACCGGGTTCGTCGTCGAGCCGGGCGAGTCCGCGGCGCTTGCCGCAACTATCGAAAAAGCGGTCGAAAATCGCGCGGAGCTTGCTGCGATGGGCGCACGGGCACGCGCGCTCGCGGAGCAAAGGTACAGCCGTCCGGTCGCGACGCGCGAATTCGCCGCTATGCTGGCGTTGGTAGCACGGTCGACCTGATTGCAGTCAGCTCGAGCGATGCGCGCGCGTAGCCGACTTTCGCGATCGCATCGATGGCGCACTCGACGATATGTGCTCGGCGCGCTCGCCCCAGAAATGTTCTGCCCTGACCGTCCCGTCTGATTTCTGACCGCATGGTTTAGAATCGGGCCATATGGCCAGATAAAGTCAAATCGAATAATCGCCAAATTTTATCTATATTCACCTTTACCGGTCTGTTGCGGGCAGCGATTGGCATCAGTATCCTATTTGCCGATGTGGGGAGGAGGTGGCCGGGCGCCAGCCTGGCGTTGGAGGTTGTGCATCGTACAGCACTGATTCCGGTGCTGGTCGCGGCGTTTGCGCTTGCGACCGCTTCGCTGCCGCTCGCTATCCGAGCCGGCAAAAGGCTCGGATTGACCGCGACGCCCGCCATCCCGATTGCGGGACGAATGCGGGTGCCCGAGTTTGGCGGAATCTCGATCGTTGGCGCGACGATCCTTTCGCTCGCGATGTGTCGCGCCCTATCTAACTGGCTTCTGTTCGGCGCGGGAGCGATGCTCCTGGTCGGAGTGATTGATGACGCGTTCGAGCTGCGGCCGTATCAGAAATTCGCGTGCCAGTTACTAATCTGCGGATGGGCGGCGATTTTTGCGCTGCCGCGTTTTGCGCTTACGCCCTGGCATGTGACGGACTTTGCGCTTGCGATTCTATGGCTGCTTGCGACCAGCAATGCCTTCAACCTGATAGACGGGCTCGACGGACTGGCCGCGGGAGTCGGAGTTATCGCGGCGGGCGCGATAGCGGCGACGGCGCTGATGCATGGCGCGGCGCTAGTCGCACTGACCAGTATCGCGGTTGCGGGCGCACTGGCCGCCTTCATGTTTTTCAACTTTCCACCCGCCTCGATAATCATGGGTGACGCGGGCGCGCTGCCTATCGGCTTTATACTCGGTGCGCTGGCGTTGTCCGCGGGCGAAATCGCAACCAACTCGCGCCTGACGAAATACGTCTTTCCGATCCTCGTGATGCTGGTGCCGCTGCTGGACACGGGCGTTGTCTGCGTGACCCGGCTCGCAACCGGGAGCTGGATTTCGCGTCATGGCCGGGATCACTCGCATCATCGCCTGCTCGCGCTCGGACTCAGTGATCGCGCAGCGATTACGGTTTGCTGGTCGGTTGGCGCGGTCGGCGCTGTGTGCGGCTTTGCGACGAACGTCCTCACGCATCAGAACATGATTGTGGCGCTACCGTTCCTGGTTCTTGCGGCCGCGATCGTGGCGATGTTCATGATTGACTTAAGCTTCGAAACCAATTCTCCGGGAGATGCGTACCAGCGGATGCCGGCGATCGCCAGGCACATTTTGAGCCTTGGCTATAAGCGGAGGGTCGCGGAAGCGGCAATCGATTTCGCGCTGATAAGCGGCGCATTTCTTGGCGCGTTCGCGCTCAGGCTTGATTTCCAGATCGGCACCGGGACAATCGGCGGCCTGTTGCGCGAGCTTCCATACGTGGCGATCGCGACTTATCCGGCCTTTGCGACCGCGGGAATCTATCGTGGAATCTGGCGCTACACGAGCCTGTCCGATGGACTGCGGTTCGCGGGCGGGTCGCTGCTGGGAGGCTTTTTTCTGTTCGCCGGCTCGTTCCTGATGCCGATCTCGCTCTCGGGATCTATCGTGGTGCTGTTCGTCATATTGCTGTTCAACCTTCTGGTCGCAACCCGAGTTTCATTTCGGGCGCTTCGGAGGGGTATCAGTCAACTGGCTTCGGCGAACGAACGGGTGCTGGTGGTCGGCGCCGGAGAAAAGGCAGCCGCCGCCGCGAACTTTGTATTTCATAATCGTCGTGCGAAAGCGCGAGTCATAGGATTTATCGATGACGACGCGTTCAAGCTCGGCAAGATTTTGCACGGGCAGCGCGTGCTCGGCGGGTTCGGCGAGCTCGAGCGAATTTACGGCAAGAGCCCGTTTGAAGAATTGTTAGTCGCAAGCGACGATTTGCCGGCCGCCCGGATGGGCCAGCTAGCCGCGTTCGCGGAGCGCCACGGCGTGGCGATGCGCCGGTTCTCGATCCAAGTCAGCTAGGGTTGTGTCTTGCCAAGAGGCCGCAAAAGGCCATTGTAGGTTAGGAGAAATCGCATCGGCGGTGAACATCCCAAACTCAAGGCATCGCTCGCCCCCCTTTCTCGTTTCCTCGTGACCTTTCAGCCTACGGCTGGCAATGTCCGCACCGAGAGACGGGCTGTCCTGTCCCGACGGCAGCTTGTGTCGCCGACGAGACTGTCGGATACGGTCCGTTCCACTTCCCATTCCTATCGCTGGAGCCAGGATGGGTTCCGCGGCCATCGTTGCAGTGGGAGCAGTCGCTACGATGAATCATCGCCTTCTTCACCGTCCAGTTCTCGTAGAACCAATAATCCATATGCGAGGTCTGCCATAGCGGTTGGGGTTCCGATGGCTGGTCGAGAGACTCCGACTCCTTTGACGACGCGGAACCTGACGAACTGAGTGGAACTCCTGAGTCTGTTCGATCTGATGCATCGTGAGGGAATCCTATGAAAAGTAGCTTACATAGCGAAGCTACCACTATAATGGTTATGAGAAAAAGTGCCCCTAGGAAGACCCAAATAATTATCGTTAACAACGCATCTCCCATCTGTGAGGCGATAATGCTCCTAGCAGTTCCAAGCAACAAACAAGAGCGGGAAACCCCATTCTGAACGTCAATAGCATCTGAGACGAGGCTACCTCAATGAGCTTGCAGGCCGGACAAGCCTCCGCCGGACGAGGAGGTTTTATTAAGGCGCGGATAGCGGCGGGTCAGGCGCGGCCGTAGACCGGGACTATCGCGCCTGAGGTCACCGCGCAGTGCTCAGAGCACAGGTACGCGAGGGTGCGCGCGATATCCTCGGGCTTGACCCAGTTTTCGTGCTTTGCCTTCGGCATCGCGGCGCGATTCGCCTCGGTATCGATAGTGCTCGGCGCGATTGCGTTCACCATTATGTTGTCGCCGAGCAGTTCCTCGGCGAGCGAAACGGTCAAGGTGGCGATTGCGCCTTTGGCGACCGCGTAGGCCGCGAAGTCGCCGGCGCCGCGTAGTCCGGTCCGTGACGATACCGACACGATTCTCCCGTAGTGTTTCTTCTTCATCTCGGGAATCACCGCGCGGCAGGCAAGGAAGGTGGGGGTCAGGTTGATGTCGAACATCGCCTGCCACTCGCTCATCGAGGTCTCGGCGATCGGCTTGCCGCCCCAGAATCCGCCGACCAGATTGACCAGTATGTCGATCTTTCCGTGCGTGCGGGCGACTTCGGCGGCCAGCGACGCTATCTGCTCCTCCCTGCCGACGTCGGACTTGCGCAGAATCAGCCGCGGCTCGGCGATCTTCTCCTTGAGGCGCGCCTGAAGCATCGGCACTTCCGCATCGACGACGTAGGGAATCGCGACGCTCGCTCCTTCGCGGATAAAATGCTCGGTGACGGCGCGCCCAAGCGCGCCGGTTCCGCCGGTGATAATCGCCGCTCGGCCTTTAAGAGTGTCCATGGCAGTCTCGTAGCGCTATGCGTTCCGAATCGTCAATCCACCGTCGACCGGGATAGTCGCGCCGGTGATATATGACGCGGCGGGCAGGCAGAGGCTGAGCGTGACGTGCGCCACCTCTTCAGGAAACCCGTAGCGCTTAAGCGCGGTGCGACGCTTGCCGAAGATGGTCTTGTGCTCCTCTGGAATCGCGTCGGTGAGCGCGGTGCGAATCGGGCCCGGACAAATGCAGTTGACAGTGATCCCCTGCGGGCCCAGGTCAACCGCCATCGCGCGCGTGAGTCCGATAACGCCGGTCTTTGCCGCGACGTAAGGACTGTCGCCCGGCGTCGCGCCGAGTCCTTCGGTCGACGCGATGTTCACGATCCGCGCGGCGTCTGATTTGCGCAGATAGGGCAGCGCGGCGCGCACGATACGCTGCTGCCCGGTCAGCAGGCCCGCGACCGTGCGATCCCAAATGCGATCGTAGTCGTCACCGTCGAGCGGATGGAATCCGCCGAAGCCCGCATTATTGACGACGACGTCGAGCCGGCCGAAGCGCGATGCGACCTCCCCGACCACGCGCTTGATCTCCGCATGATCCATCACGTCGAGGCGCCATCCGTGCGACTTGCCGCCCTCGGCGCGAATCTCTTCGACCACCGCGGCCACGCCCGATTCGTTCACGTCAGTAACCGCGACTTGCGCGCCCTCGGCTGCGAACACATGTGCGGTTGCGCGGCCCATGCCGCTGGCGGCGCCGGTGACGAGCACGGCGCGCCCTGCAACTGTGCGGCTCAGCTTCTTAATCGGTTCCATCTCTCACCTCGTGAAATCGCTAGAGCAACGCCTACCATGATCGCCCGCAATTTCGCGAGTGACGTGGCGGCTTCGATTTCAGTGCTGAGCGGCGCTCGTTCAGGTTGCCGCCAGCCATGGTGTATCGGCTCCGCGAAGCGTGCAATAATCGCAAGTCGGCGACGGCGCGTCTGCAGGGAGGTGCGGGGGATGAACAGATCACGCAAGCCCGTGCATATCGAACCGAAGGGATGGGGCCGCGAAGTTTGGATCGCGAACAACGATAAATACTGCGGCAAAATTCTCGAGATCAAGAAAGGCAAGCGTTGCTCGCTGCATTACCATAAGCTCAAGACCGAATCGTTCTATTTGCGCGCCGGACTGCTGAAAATCCGGGTCAAGGAATCTGCGGATTCCGAAGCGATCGAGGAATTTATCCTGCGCGCGGGCGAGTGCATGGACGTTCCGATCGGACTGGTGCATCAGATGGAGGCGCTGGAAGACGCGGAACTGTATGAGTTCTCGACCCAGCACTTCGACAGCGATTCCCATCGCCTCGTACGCGGCGACTAGGATCGCGAGTTGGATTTCGGGTTCCGATGTCAACTGGATGGTGTAGTTATTAGGCCGCCATGGCGAAAATCGCACTGATTACCGGCGTCACCGGCCAGGATGGCTCCTACCTGGCCGAATTCCTGCTCGGAAAGGGCTACGAGGTTCACGGGATGGTTCGCCGCACCTCGAGTTTTGCCACCGGCCGCATCGACCATCTGCGCAGAAGCTACAACTCCGGGGCGACCGGGCTTCATCTCCACTATGGCGATCTCGGCGACGGCACCGGTATCAGGCGCATCATTGAGCAGGTGCGCCCGGATGAGGTTTACAATCTCGCCGCGCAATCTCACGTGCGGATCTCGTTCGATCAACCCGAATACACCGCCGACGTGGTCGGGCTGGGGGCGCTCAGGCTGCTGGAGGCGCTGCGCGATCACAATCAGCGCCATAAACGCTCCGCGCGCCTTTACCAGGCCGGCTCATCGGAGATGTTCGGCAAGGCGGCCGAGATTCCGCAGCGGGAAACCACGCGCTTTCATCCGCGCAGCCCCTATGCCTGCGCAAAAGTTTACGCGCATGAACAGACGGTCAACTATCGCGAGGCTTACGGCCTGTTCGCCTGTAACGGAATTCTCTTTAACCACGAATCGCCCCGGCGCGGCGAGAATTTCGTCACCCGCAAGATCACCCGCAGCGCCGGCAGAATAAAGGTCGGGCTTCAGGATCGGCTAGCGCTCGGAAATCTCGACGCTATGCGCGACTGGGGCTTTGCCGGCGATTACGTCGAAGCGATGTGGATGATGCTGCAGCAGGATCACGCCGATGATTACGTTATCGCGACCGGCGAGAATCACTCGGTTCGTGAATTTCTCGAGCTCGCGTTCGACCGGCTAAAGCTCGATTGGAAACGCCTTGTCACTATCGAGGACCGTTTCTTCCGTC
Source organism: Candidatus Binataceae bacterium (assembly GCA_030041155.1). Taxonomy (GTDB): domain Bacteria; phylum Desulfobacterota; class Binatia; order Binatales; family Binataceae; genus JBARDN01. The sequence continues at coordinate 16,002 of JASHOJ010000014.1, forward strand.
CTTCGGAAGTCGACACGTTGCAGGGTGATTCGAGCAAGGCGCGGCGCGTTCTCGGATGGGCGCCGCGAGTCGATTTTGCCGGACTCACCGCGATGATGGTCGACGCGGATCTGGAGCTTGCCAAGCGCGAAGTCAAATCGCACGGCGCGTGAGCGCTCGCGCTCGCATCTTCATCGCGTCAAAGCTCGCAAATAGCAGAGAATAGACTTTTTCTTACCCGAGCACGCGGATGCGTTTGACCGGCTGACCGATTGCCGGTTAGTCGGTCAGTTTTCGACAAATAATATTGCTCACCGCTTGTCGCCTCGCGTAGCATCGTTACGAGGAGCCATGATGAATCGTCCGACTACTCCCGTCGGAGCCTTCCGATCTCTCGGCGCCACTCGTGGCGGTCATTCGGTCTCGCTCTCCGATGCGATACTCGCAGTCCGCACCGCCGAGCCAATTCAGTTCATCGACCTGACCGATTTGATCAACTCTCATCTTGCTGAGCGACAGGTCGAGCACGGACATGTGACCGTCTTTTCACGCCACACCACCGCGGCGATAAAAATCAACGAAGCGGAAGAGCTGCTGCTCGAGGATTTCAAGGCGATGTTATCGCGGCTGTGTCCGGCGGGCGAGCGATATCATCATAACGACATGAGCCGCCGCAAGCCGCCGATCGCGCCCGACGAGCGGCCCAACGCGCACTCTCATCTGATGCATCTGCTGCTGTCCACCAGTGAGCATATACCAGTGGTCGATGGACATCTGGCGCTCGGGACCTGGCAGCGGGTGTTCCTGGTGGAGCTGGACGGTCCGCGCGATCGTGAAGTGATGATTCGGTGCCAGAGCTACGGTCCAGCGGAGCAGCGGACGCGCGACGCTGCTCCGATGACCGCGCATCCGCGCAACGGCACGATTCGCCATTGGATTGGGCGCGGCGCTCCCACCGTGAAATAGCCGCGCGTGGTCATCGGTTTATCGAGTCTCGCCGCTTCGGGCGAAATCCGCGTGCACCATACCGACCGTTTAGTATATTATCGTTTTGCAATATTCGGATGATCGTGCTAGCCACCTAGTACGAAAAAAAGGGAGCTGGATAAGCCCCCATCGAATCCCGGAACGGAGGTCGCGGTATGAAAGTCGGAGGCGCGGTAATTTTTCAGAATCCTCTGAATGTTAGATCGGATTACGACGTTTATCGTGACGACCTTCAGATCGGCGATCTCTACGAGCCGCTCGGCTTCGATTCGCTCTGGAGCGTCGAGCATCACTTCGACGATTACACGATGTGCCCCGACGTGCTGCAATTCCTTTCCTACTACGCCGGGCGAACCACAAAGGTGCAGCTCGGTTCGATGGTGGTTGTGCTGCCCTGGCATGACCCGATTCGGGTTGCCGAGCAGGTTTCGGTTGTCGATCATCAGTCGAACGGGCGGATGATCCTGGGCCTCGGACGCGGGCTCGCCCGCATCGAGTACGACGGATTCCGCCTTGAAATGGGCGAGTCGCGCGATCGCTTTATCGAGTATGCGACCGCGATTCTCGAGTCGCTGGAAAAGGGCTACATGGAGCACGACGGGAAATATCTGAAGCAGCCCCGCCGCGACATCCGGCCCAAGCCGTTCAAATCCTTCAAAGGGCGCACCTACGCAGCCGCGGTGTCGCCGGAATCCTCACGAATCATGGCTCGGCTCGGAATCGGAATCCTGATTATCCCGCAGAAGCCGTGGGAAGCGGTCGCCCAGGAGCTGACCGAGTATCGCAATGTCTACAAGCAGGTGAACGGCGGAGAGCCGCTGCCGACGATCGCGGCGGGATGGACTTTCTGCGACAAGAGCCGCGACCGCGCTCACGAAATGGCGGTCAAATATATCGGCGGCTATTGGCATACCGCGCTGCGCCATTACGAGATGGCGAGCGACCACTTCGGCAAGGCAAAGGGTTACGAGTATTACGAGCAGATGGCGAAGAACCTGCAGGGCGGCGGCAAGGATGCCTCGATCGATTATTTCCTGAACCTGCAGGTGTGGGGCACGCCTGAGGATTGCTTCGACAAGATCGACGAGATCCGCAAGCGGGTGAACGCCGATCATTACACGGGCGTATTCAGCTATGCGGGGATGCCGATCGAAGACGCGGAAAAGAGCCTGCGTCTGTTCGCCGCTGAAGTGATGCCGGAGCTCAAGAAGCTCAACGGCATCAAAGCCGAAGCCGCATAACCCGCACTCTCCTCACCACTGCGCGCGCGGCGCGGCGATTGCAATCAAAGAGCAATCGCCGCGCCGCGGCATTTTATCGCGATACGCGCATTCCCGTGGCCGCGCACCGATTTCTCAACGCTTTGCGCCGGGAAGGAAATCATCCAGCGGAACGCCGAAACTGTTTAGCGCCCATGAGACCAGGTTGTATTGGCCGATCGCAAATACCAGGTCCATCATCTGCTGCGTGTTGTAAGTCCCGCTGAGCGTTTTCCAGGTCTCATCGGATACGATCGAGTTTTCGAACAAGTCGTCGGCAGCCTGCAAAATCGCGCCCTCGTGGCGGTTCCATCCGGCTTTCGGGCCCTTCTTGATCTGTTCGATTTCCGCGTCGCTGATTCCGCTGCGCTTGCCGATCAGCACGTGCTGTTCCCATTCGTACTCCGCCTGGTTAAGCCATCCGATTCTCAGGATCGCAAGCTCGCGTTCGCGCGGCGCCAGC
>JASHOJ010000135.1 GCA_030041155.1 Candidatus Binataceae bacterium
TCGAATGTCGCCTCAGTCACCTTCCGAATCGAGGAGGGCGCGTACGTTGAGGGCGTGATAGCCGGCGGGATGAGCAAGACCGGCATCGCGGGCGCGGTCGGCGGCATCAAGATTCCATCAATTGGAATCACGTTCGAGGGCTTTCGGCGCGGGTTTGTCTCCGCACGCCCCGGCGGCCGAGTTCTGGTCAGCTACACAGGCAGCTTCGATGATGTGGGCGCGGCCAAGGAAGCGGCGCTCGCGCAGGTAAGCCAGGGCGCCGACATGCTCATCCACAATGCCGACGCGGCGGGGCTGGGGGTTTTTCAGGCCGCGGTTCAATCGCACGTGTACGCCTTCGGGGTCAACCGCGATCAAAACGGCGTAGCGCCGGATAACGTTCTTGCCAGCGCCGTAACCCACATTCCAAAAGCCTTTCTGCGCGTCGCCACCGAAATCCGGGAGCATCGATTCAAACCCGGAATGATCGAATATGGAATGAAAGATGGGATGGTGGACGTGGTTTTCAATCCGCGGCTTGCCGGAAAAATTCCTCCGGCGCTGATGGCGAAAGCCAAACAGGCCGAGCAAGACATCATTGATGGCAAGATCATCGTGCCTGCGAGCGCCGGTCCGTCGAACTGAGACAGCCTCCGCGATCACTGGCCCCAATTATCCTGGTTCCATCGATCATCGGTACCGAATCGGTCCTCATTCGAGTCGAGCGCATCAGTGGAACTGAAGCGGTCGCCCGAATTGAAGCGGTCGCTGGTGCCAAAGCGGTCGTCGTTGCCGAAGCGGTCGTCGTCGGGAAATGAGGTTGCTTCGCTGAAGGACGTATCCGGCGGAAATTGCGTCGCACCACTAAAGTCCTCCGGAGCGGCGGCCATTCCGGTGTTCAGCGGCTCGGGCCCGATATCAATGCCCGCGTTGGATGCGCCCGATGCGGCGGCTGATGTAGCGGCGCCATATTCGCCGGCGGTTTGCGCCAGCGCAGCCTCGGCGAGGAATGCAAGCGTGATTCCAATCGCGATCAAGGCGGAGACAATCATGCACAGATGACGTTTCATGGCTCATTCCTCCGCGAGCCTTATAACCGTGGCAATAATTATCCTACAATCTGTTTAATCACCTTATCCGGTCTCTGGCAAGCACTGGATGCGGCCGCGATCGGGCATGCTTGAGCAGCGACAACCGCTGCGCATAAGCTTTCACATACTTGGAATCCCCACTCGAAATAATCCCGATATCCGGCGAATTCGACAGCCGTGTCTCGCTACCCGGCTCGAAGAGCATCACCAATCGCGCGATGCTGCTTGCGGCGCTTGCGTCCGGGCGCTCGGCTATCGATGGGGCGCTCCTCAGCGACGACACGACCCGCATGTCGCAGGCGCTCAGGACTCTCGGCTTCCACCTTGAAATCGACGCCGACGCCGCTCGTATCACGGTTGACGGTCAGGGCGGCGTGATTCCATCGCGCGGGGCCAATCTCGATGCGGGCGGCGCGGGCACTGCGATGCGCTTCCTGGTGCCATTTCTGACCCTGGCGCGCGGACGTTTCCAGATCGATGGGAACGAGCGGATGCGCAGGCGCCCGATTGCACCGCTAGTGGACGCACTTCGGCGGATGGGCGCGCGAGTCTATAGCGCGGACGACAACGGCTGCCCGCCAGTAATAATCGAGAGCGTGGACGGCGTGTTCGAGGGAGGCGAGACCGCGATCGACGCGAGCGCGTCGTCCCAATTTGTCTCGGCGCTGCTGATGCCGGCGCCGCTCTGGCGCAAAGGTCTCCGGCTTAGGATCGAGGGCGAGGCCGCGCGGCCATTTATCGCGATGACGGTTCGCATGATGCGGGAATGGGGCGTGGAAGTCGGCGAAAGCGCCGATTCCATCATCGTGGAAGGCGGGCGGCGCTATGAGGCTCGGCAATTCGCGGTCGAGCCGGACGCATCCGCGGCGAGCTACTTCGCGGCGGCAGCGGCGCTATGCGGCGGCCGCGTCACGATCGAGCGTCTGTCGCGAAATTCGGTGCAGGGCGACATCGGGTTTCTCGGCATTCTCGAACAGATGGGGGCGCGGATAAGCTGGAACATCGATTCCGTCACAGTGGCGGGTGATGGACGCCTGCGCGGGGTTGATGTCGCGATGAACTCGATGCCGGACATGGTTGCGACTCTCGCGGCGCTTGCGCCATTCGCCTCGTCACCGACGCGGATCCGAAAAGTCGGCTTTATCCGTCATCATGAGAGCGACCGGATTGACGCGCTGGCGGCCGAGTTGCGCCGAATCGGGGCCAGCGTGCGGGAGTTCGACGATGGCCTTTCGATCGAGCCCGCCGTGCTCCGGCCCGCGTCGATCGAAACCTACGACGATCATCGAATCGCGATGAGCTTTGCGATAGCGGGACTTAGGCTTCCCGGGTTGCGAATAAAAAACCCGTCCTGCGTTGCGAAGACTTTTCCGGATTTTTTCGAGCGGCTACGAAAGCTCGGCGCCGCAAGTTAGTGAGCTGCGGTGCGCGGCGAGCTTGAGATCTCGGCACGCACCCGCGCGAGCATCAGGGCATCGTGCGCGGCGGGATACTCCAGATCGTAGGCGCTCATGGTCGCGATTTTCTGATCCGCCGCTTTTTCCTCCGCTTCCGCGGCGGCATGATCGATCGAGCCTGGCAATTCGGCGCCGCTTGCGAGCACCGTCATCCTGCCGTCTTTCACCTCCGCAAGACCGCCCGAGACTACCCAGGTTTCCGCCGCTCCCTCCGCTTTCTTGATCACGAGAGCGCTTGGAACCAACGAGGTGACGAAGTTGATGTGATCGGCGAGCACGCCGAACTGCCCGAGCGGCCCGGTCGCGATCACTTCTTCCGCTTCGCCCTCGAACACCACGCCGGTCGGGGTGACGAGCCGCACCTCAAAGACATTTGCCATCGAACCGCCGCGCCCGCTCTATCGCGCTTCGCCGCGCGCCATCCGCTCGGCCTTTTCGCGAGCATCTTCGATGGTGCCGACCAGATAGAAGGCCTGTTCGGGCAAGTCGTCGCACTTGCCATCGAGTATTTCCTTGAAGCCGCGCACCGTGTCTTCGCGCTTCACATATTTGCCGGGCATGTTCGTGAACGGTTCCGCAACGAACATCGCCTGCGAGAGAAATCGCTCGATACGGCGGGCGCGGGAAACGGCCAGCTTGTCGTCGGGCGACAGCTCCTCCATCCCGAGGATTGCGATGATGTCCTGCAAGTCCTTGTAGCGCTGGAGGATGGCCTGCACCCGGCGCGCGACGTCGTAATGCTCCTGGCCGACGACCTGCGGGTCAAGAATCCGCGAGTTCGAGGCGAGCGGATCGATCGCCGGATAGATCGCCTTCTCGAAAATCTTTCGATCGAGCGCGGTGACCGCGTCGAGATGCGAAAACGTGGTCGCCGGCGCCGGATCGGTGTAGTCATCGGCGGGGACGAAGATCGCCTGCACCGACGTGATCGATCCCTTGGTGGTGGTCGTGATGCGCTCCTCGAGTTCGCCCATGTCGGTGCCCAGGGTCGGCTGATAACCGACGGCGCTCGGCATCCGGCCGAGCAGCGCGGAGACCTCCGAGTTGGCCTGGACGAAGCGGAAGATATTGTCGACAAAGAAGATAACGTCCTTCCCCTCTTCATCGCGGAAGTACTCGGCGACCGTCACGCCGGTCAACGCGACCCGTGCGCGCGCGCCGGGCGATTCATTCATCTGGCCATAAACGAGCGCGGTCTTCGCCAGAACCCCCGACTCCTTCAGCTCGCCATACAGGTCATTGCCCTCGCGCGAGCGCTCGCCGACGCCGGCAAACACCGAGACGCCGCCATGCTGCTTGGCGACGTTGTTTATCAGTTCGAGAATCGTGACGGTCTTGCCCACGCCCGCGCCGCCGAACAGCCCTATTTTTCCGCCGCGCGAATAAGGGCAGATCAGATCGATAACCTTGATTCCGGTTTCGAGAATTTCGACTTCAGTGCTCTGCTCGGCGAACGGCGGCGCGTCGCGATGGATCGGCATCGTCTTCGACCCCGTGATCGGACCGCCTTCGTCAATCGAGTCGCCAACCACGTTCATCAGGCGGCCGAGCGT
>JASHOJ010000136.1 GCA_030041155.1 Candidatus Binataceae bacterium
GGCATCTTCGGGATGGATTTCGACGCCTTCGATAGCTCCGGTCTCCGCCTGCTCGACCGCTCGCTCGATCTCCTGGAACTCTTTCAAGTCCGGCAGGCTATCGATGTCCTTAAGACCGAAAACCTCAAGGAATTCCGGCGTTGTCGCATACATCATCGGACGACCCGGTGCTTCCTTGCGTCCGGCTATTCTCACCAGCCGTCGTTCGAGCAAAGTCTCCAGCACACCGCCCGAGTCGACGCCGCGAAGCTCCTCGATCTCGGGGCGCGTGATCGGTTGCCGATACGCGATTATCGCCACCGTCTCCAGCAGCGGACGGCTGAGCCGCGGAGGTTTTGCGGCGAGCAGACGGCGCACGTGATGGGTATGCTCGCGCGGCGTCCTTAGCTGATAGCCGCCGGCAACCTCCTCGATAGCCAGACCGCGGTTATTGGACGTGTACTCCGCGCTAAGCACCGCCAGCGCATTTTGGATATCCGCGCGGGAGATCCCATCCAGCGCGGACTGAAGGCGGCTTATCGAAACCGGTTCGCCGGCGGCGAACAGCAGGCTTTCCAGAATGGATTTTAGTTGTTGCTCTTCCACGTCTCTCTTCCCACTCCTGTCATCCACCACCTCTTTCTTCCGCTATCTCTCTCTTCCGCCATCTCGTCTGATTTGCGTGCGTCTATGTTCCGTCAGACGGACCTTGGTCGCCGCGGGATTCGCGTCGCTCAAGTAGGATCGGTCCGAAACGAACCTCCTGCCACACCGCGACTTCTCCACGGCGAATCAATTCGAGCAACGCTACGAAGGTGGCTACGACCAGCGGGCGGTCGCGAATATCCTCGAACAGCGCCGAGAATTCAATGCGCCGGCCGCCGGCTAGCGCCTCGTGGATGCGCGGGATGCACTGGGCGACCGGGATGTCGCGCAGGGTGATTCCGCGCGGCGTGGCGTCGGCGATCCGCTTCAGCACCGCGCCGATCGCCTCCACCAGGTCGAAAATCGAAACCGAACATCGCGGCGTCTCGCCTTCCATCTCTGGCACGGTTTCACCGGGACTCGCGAATACGTCGCGGCCGAGTATCGCCCGCTCGCCTAGCTTTTCCGCCACTTCGCGATAGCGCTGATATTCGAGCAGCCGCTCCACCAGATCGCGTTTCAGATCCTCGGCTTCCTCGGTATCCGCCAGTTCCGGATGCGGCAGCATCGAAAACGATTTGATGAGCAAAAGCGTCGCCGCCATCACCAGGTACTCGCCCGCGACGTCAAGATTCAGGCGATCCAGCAATTCCAGGTAAGCTAGATACTGCTCAGTGATCACGCTTGCCGCGACGTCGTGGGCGTCGAGCTCGGCGCGTTTGAGCAGATGCAGGAGCAGGTCGAGCGGACCTTCGTAGATCTGGAGCTTGAAGCGCGGCGAGCTATCTCCTTCAATCCGGGGCGGCGCCTGATTTGAGGAATCACTCACAGGTTTATCATCCATGAGATTGCGTTAACCGCCGCGCTCATTACCGGATCGAACAGCATATCGAACCAGTGCATGTATAGCAGTACCAGCAGGATAAGAAAGCCAAAGCGCTCGGTGCGCGCGAATGCCCGCGCCATCGATATTGGCAGAAGGCCGGTGAGTACGCGCCCGCCGTCAAGCGGCAGCAGCGGGAATAGGTTGAATATCCCAAGCTCGATATTGATGATCACCGAGGTCCGCAGCATCAGCGCGATCGGCATCACAATAGTTCTGCCGCCAGGCCCGTAGACATGCCCTGCGACCACGCGCAGCAGTAATCCGCTGATGATCGCCAGCACCAGGTTCGTGACAGGGCCTGCCGCCGCGACTTCCACCATCCCGCGTCGTCCGCCGCGCAGCGCGCGAAAATCAACCGGGACCGGCTTCGCGTAGCCGAGCACCGGCACATGCAGCAGATAGAGCGCGAACGGCAGGATGATGGTGCCGAACAGGTCGATGTGCGGAATCGGATTGAGCGTCAGCCGGCCTGCGCGCCTGGCGGTATCGTCGCCGAGCTGCAGCGCGATCACGCCGTGCATGACCTCATGCGCGATTATCGAAAATATGATCGGCGGCGCGACGATGCAGATCGTCGCGATCGTTCCACTCAGATCGCCCAGATTCACCCGTTTCCTTTACTCTGCGCTGAGGCGCGCCGGGCGCGCGGATGGAAGGTGCGATGCACCTTGCGCAGATGCGTCGCCGCCAGATGCGTATAAATCTGTGTGGTCGAGATATCGGCGTGTCCGAGCATTTCCTGCACCGCGCGCAAATCCGCCCCGCCTTCCAGCAGATGGGTGGCGAACGAATGGCGCAGCGTATGCGGGCTGATCCACGCCGTGCGGTCATCCAGGCGTGTCCATCGGTGCAGCGCCTTGAAAAATCCCTGCCGGGTCATCGCGCGGCCAAGCCTGGTGATGAATACCGCGCTCGATCGCCGATGCACGACGCGGCGAGTGCGAGCGCCAGGAGCAGGGGAGAGCGACGCCGCATATTCCTGTTCCCGGCGTTTTAGATATGCGACCAGCGCGCGCGCCGCTGCGCCGCCAAGCGGCACCATCCGCTCCTTCGATCCCTTTCCGAACGCGATGACCGCGCTTTCGCGCAGATTGACTTGAGAGAGCTGCATTGTCACCAATTCCGACACGCGAAGGCCGCACCCGTACGCCAGCTCCAGCATCGCGCGGTCGCGCAATCCCATCAGCGTCGAGGTGTCGATCGCAGCAAGCAGCATCTCCACGTCGTTGCGAGTGAGGGTTCGCGGCAGCTTGTGATCGCGGGTCCGGAATTTCACCGGCGGCTGCGGCTCGCGCTCGATAACTTTGCGCTCCAGCATCTCGCGTAAAAGACCGCGCACGCTCGCAAGGCGCCTGCGCTGAGTCGCGCCGGAAAAACGGCCGCCGACATGCTGAAGATACGCGCCGAGCGCGCGCGCGTCGAAGTCTCTAGGCGCGATGTTCCCCTCTTCGCAGAACTTACGGAACTCCTGCAGGTCGGCGCCGTACGCGTCCAAGGTATGGCGGCTAAGGCCGCGCTCCGCCGCCTGCCGGTTGAGGTGCGCGTCAATCAGACCGTCCCAAGTGGGTCCGCTCAAGCCGGTACCGCCTCCGCGGGAGCGGCGCCGAGCTGCATTTCGAGCAGGTCCTTCAGCTCGCGCATCCGCGCCAGGTCGATGATTTTCTCGCCATGGTCGTCGGTAAGATAGAAAACATCCAGCGCCTGGTCGGCGTTGGTGGAGATGCGCGCCAGATGAATTTGAATTCCCAGCATGTACAGCGTGTGGGTGATCGTGAACAACAGCCCGACCCGGTCCTGGGTGAAAACATCCAGCACCGTGAATTGTTCTGAAGTGCGGTTGTCGAGCGTGACCTCGGTTACGACCCGGCGGGTGAATTTCCGGCCCGCGGTCCTGACATGATGGGCTGAGGCGACCACTTCGGCAATTTCGCGCTGGCCGGTGATCGCGCTCTCGAGATCGCGGCCGACCCGGTTCCACCTGTCTTCTTCCATCGCCATCGCGCCGCCCGCATTCAGATGCGAAACGCGAAACACGTCAAGCGCGATTCCGTTTGCGCGAGTCGTGATTCGCGCCGACAGGATGTTGAGGTTATTCGCGGTAAGCGCACCCGCGATCATAGAGAAGAGCCCCGGCCGATCGCGCGTTACCGCGATAAACTCGCTGTACTCAAGATCGGGGAAATGGCGATGCCGCACCACCAGGGGGCGATCACCGAGCGCGCGCATTAGATCGAAGTGCAGCGCGATATCGGGTTCCGGCACAGTGAAAAAATACCGGTCCGGCATCTCGTCCAGAAACGCCTCGATCTCCGCCGCCGGCGCGCCCGACGGCGCAAGCTGCTCGCGCACGGTATTCTTCATCGTCAGCAGCCGGCGCGCGGGGTCAACCGCCTCGCGATCGGTCTGCTCCATCAGCCTGAGCGCGCGCAGGTAAAGCTCCGACAGCAACATGTCGCGCCAGTTGTTGTAGACCTTGGGCGCAACCGCCCGCATATCGGCATAAGTCAGCAGATAAAGCGCCTTCAGCCGATCGATCGAGCCGACTTGCCGCGCGAACTCGTCCACCGTCCGCTCGTCGTCGATATCGCCCTTCTGCGCAACCTGCGACATCATCAGATGGTTTCGCACCAGGAACACCACCAGATCGATTTCCTCCGGATCGAGGCCGAGCCGCGCTGAGACTTCGGCGGTGAGGTTCGCGCCGCGTTCATGATGATCATGGCCGTGGCCCTTGCCGATGTCGTGCAGAAGCAGGGCGAGGAAAACCAGCGGCAGGCAGTCGAGGTCGCGCGCGACCTCGGTGAGCAGCGGAGTCGCATCCTTGAACTCTCCCGCGCGCAGGCGCTCGAGTTCGCGCACCGCGACCAGCGAATGACGATCGACGGTGTAGATGTGGTAGAGGTCGTGCAATACGCGCGCGTACAGATTGCCAAACTCCGGGATGATCGCTCCGAGCACGCCCGCGCGATGCATTGCTTCCAGCGTATCGGCGACGCGGCCGCGATGCGCCAGTATGCGCATCAGCGCCTGTCCGGTTTTCGGATCGCGCCGCATCGCCTCGTCGATAAGCGAAAGATTGTCGCGCACCAGTTGATAGGAGCTGCCGGACAGCTCTACGTCATGCGCCTGGCAGTCGGCATAAATACCGATCAGATTTAGCGGGTCTTCCTTGAACAGATCGGGATCCGCGAGCGCGAGCACCTTGTGCTGCACTAGCACTCCCGGACGGATCTGGCGCACCGGAGTTCGGCGCAGAAATCCACGCGTCGCCGGACCCTCCACCACGCGCGCGATCAGGCCCTCCGCGAATTGATAGATCGTGGTCGCATGCTGATAGTACGCGCGCATTAGCGCGGCGCCCGCGGTCTCTCCGGCAAGCGGCGCAAGCCCCAGCATCGGCTCGATCCGTTCCTGCATCTCGAATGTCAACTGATCGAAGTGGCGTCCGGTGGCGAAGTGCAAAGAATTGCGCACTCGAAACAGAAAATCGCGCGCTTCGAGCACGCTCGCCAGCTCGTCGCCCGTGATAACCGCCTTCTGCACCAGTTCCTCGAGCGAATGAACCTTGTACTTGACCTTGGCCAGCCACAGCGCCGTGTGCAGATCGCGCAGGCCGCCTTCGCCTTCCTTGATCTGCGGCTGCAAAAGGTAGATCGAGTCGCCATATTTTGCATGGCGCTCGCGGCTCTCCTCGAGCTTGGCTTTGAAAAACTTCTGCTGATTGCGATTCAGGACGTCAGCCATCAGGATCTTGTCGAAGTCGGCATAGAGTTTCTCGTCGCCGCAAAGGTAGCGCGCGTCCAGGATGGCGGTCTTCTCTTTCAGGTCTTCGCTGGCCAGGCGCGCGCACTCGCGCGCGGTCCGAATTCCATGGCCGACGGTCAGGCCCGCGTCCCACAGCGCGTGTAGAATGATCTCGGTCACGATCTCCGCATACGGCCCGCGCTTGTAGTCGTGCAGAAAGAGCAGATCGACGTCGGATTGCGGATTCAACTCAAGGCGTCCATAGCCGCCGCGCGCGACGATCGCGATACGCTGATTGAGCTTCGGAAAACGGCGCCCGTGCTCGGCGTCGGCATGACGGAACAGCGCGCGCATGAGATCGTCCATCGCCGCGGTGAACATCCGCACTATTTCGCCGCCGCTTGCGCCCGCCAGATGAATCTTCGCCAGTTCCTCGCGCACCGACTCCAGATAGGCGCGCGCGACCGCACCCGCAGCCCGAGTCGATTGGATCTGCCTGAACAGATTGTCTTCGCCGCGCGGTATCGCCGAGTTCGATTCGGCAGCCGGACGAACGTCAGCGCTCACAGATTGCCCACGGCCACGTCGGCTTTGAAGTAATGAACGATCGCGTCAGCGATTCCCTGCGCGAGCACCTGCTGATAGCCCGAAGACGCAAGCCGGCGAGCCTCGCCGCTGTTGGACAGGAATCCGCACTCGACCAGCACGGACGGCATATTGGCGCCGACCAGCACGTAGAATGGGCCCATCTTTGCGCCAAGCGCATTCACTCCCGCTCCGAACTCCGAATTCAAATCCGCAACCGTCTGCACGTCGATCATCCGCGCCAGCGACGCCGCGCTGTTGGCCTTATACTGCTGCTTCAGGTCGGTCAGGATGTAGTTTAAGTTGGCTCCGCCGGACGCGCCATAGGACGCCGGCGCGCCGATATTCTCCATCCGCGCAAGCCGAATCGTCGCATGATCGGTCGTGTTGTTTAGATAGTATACCTCAATTCCGGTTGTCTCCGGATTTGGGCTTGAGTTCAGGTGGATGGACACGAAGAGGTCGGCGTCCGCGCGATTTGCAAGCCGCGTGCGATCCGAAAGCGGCACGAAAACGTCCGTCGTCCGGGTCATCGCGGTGCGAATTCCGCGTGCTCTGAGCGCTGCATCCAGCCTGAGCGCTATCTGAAGCGCCAGATCTTTCTCCTCGATCCCGCTCGCAGAGCTGGTGCCCGGATCATAACCCCCGTGGCCCGGGTCGATCATCACCAGCGGCGCGCCTGCGGACCGGCCGCGTTCGATTGCGGATGAAGCCTGCGCCGGGGCAAGCGCGGCCGTACTTTGCGCCGCCGATTCAGCGCCACTTGCTCTGCCCGCCAGAGCGGCGGCGGGCGCTTGCGCGCCGCTAGGAAGGCGCGGCTGCTTTCGGCGAGTCGCCACGCGCTCGCGACCGAGCGCCAGCAGCGGCGCCGCGAGATTCTCCATCGAACCCGAGGGCGCGACTCGCAGGACAATTGTGCTGCGGAGCCGCGCGATCGCGAAATCGACCTTGCCCTCAACTTCGACGACGATACGGACGCCGCCCTGGCCGTCGTCGAGCACTCGCACCGCTCCTATCGGTGCGGCTTCTTCGCCATACAGCGGACGGGGCAGCACCCGCGATCGCGTGTTCGGCAGATCGATCCACAGTTGCTGATTGTGGGCGGTCAGGTTCCACGCCGGCGCCGGGCCGCTAAAGCCGAAGTGTAGTTCCGATACTGCCCCGCTGGTTTCAATGGACGCGGCGCTCAGGCTCGCGCGTCCGAGTGACGCACGCGCGGGAGATGGAACAAGGATCGCCACAGCGGCAATCAAGAGAACGCTTGTCGCGCCGGTATAGAAAGAGACGAGCGCTGCTAAAAAAAGGGTCGAACTCCGCGCTGGCCCTCCCTTCTCCGATCCCGCTCTCATCGCGGTCACTACCACTTCCACCACCACCTGCGCGGGGCCTCGGTGCACCCGCCCGCGATCAAGATGGACGCGCTAATCCTTGCCAAGTCGCGCCTTCAGCATCGCGAGCGCGTTCAGCGCCTCCATCGGCGTCATTCGGTCGATATCGATCGCGCCAAGCTCGGCCAGGATTCGCGTTTCCTTGGGCGAGAACAGGGTGAGCTGCGCCGACGGCGTCGTGGACTTGCGGCTATGCGCGATCCTGACGCCGCCAGTCTCGTCGATCTCGGCTTGTTCAAGGTTAGCGAGAATTTCCCGCGCCCGCGCGATAATCGGCGCGGGCAATCCGGCGAGCCGCGCAACCTCAATTCCATAGCTGCGCGATGCCGGCTCCTCCACTACCCGGCGCAGAAACATCACCTCGCCGCCCCATTCGCGCACCGCCATGCTCAAATTCTTCACGCGCGGACGATCACGCGCAAGATCGGTAAGCTCGTGAAAATGGGTCGCGAACAGCACCTTCGCCTGGGTCCGATCATGAAGGTACTCGGCCACCGCCCACGCGATCGCAAGCCCGTCAAAGGTGCTGGTGCCGCGCCCGACCTCATCGAGCAACAGGAGGCTCCGCGCGGACAGTCCCGCAATAAGCCGCGCAGTCTCGCTCATCTCGACCATAAAGGTGGATTCGCCGCGACGAAGCTCGTCGCGCGCGCCGATTCGCGTCATCACCGCATCGACGATCCCGATCGACCCGCTGGTCGCCGGCACGAAGCTGCCGATATGCGCCATAATCGTGATTAGCGCGACCTGGCGCAGGTAGGTCGATTTGCCCGCCATGTTCGGTCCGGTGATAAGCAGCAACTGGCGCGCATCGGGATCGGCGTCGAGGTCGTTGGGCACGAACTCGCCCGCGCGCATCGCCGCCTCGAGCACCGGATGCCGTCCGTCGCGAATTGTGATTCGGCGCGAGGTGTTGATTTCAGGTCTGACATAGCCGCGGCGCCGCGCCGCTTTGGCAAGCGAGGCCAGCGCGTCGAACTCAGCCGCCGCGCGCGCGGTCTTCAGGATCGCGGCGCAATGGCTTTGCAAATCGCGCAGCAGCTTCGCGAACAATCTGAGCTCAAGTTCGCGGAGCCCGCTTTCCGCCGACAGAATCCTGCGTTCCAGCTCCTTGAGCGCCGCAGTGGTAAAGCGTTCGGCGCCGACCAGAGTTTGCTTGCGTTCGTAATCCGCCGGCGCGCGTTCGAGATGCGCCTTCGTGATCTCGATGTAATAGCCGAACACGCTATTGTAGCGAACCTTGAGCGACGAAATTCCAGTCCGCTCGCGCTCCGAGGCCTCCAGCTTTGCGATTACACCGCGAGCGCCCGACGACAGCGCCCTGAGTTCGTCCACCTCGGAGTTGAATCCAGGCCGGATAACGTTGCCGTCGCGCGGGTTTACCGGCGGCTCGTCGCCGATGGTTTCATCGATAAGCCGCGCGAGCTCGGGTTGCGGCTCGATCCGCGCGGCGAGTGAGCCTAAAAGCGCGCTCTTGCGCTCCGCAAGCCAGGCTCGCAGCTCCGATGCGCCCGCGAGAGCCTGCGCAAGGCGAAGCGTGTCGCGCGGCGACGCGCGCATCGCGCCGATTCTGCCGCCCAGCCGCTCCAAGTCGCCGATCCGCTTGAGCGCGTCGGCGGCTGTGCCGCCAAGATCGGTTTCAAACAACTCCTCAACCGCGTCGTGGCGCGCGCCTATATCGCGCGGCGAGAGGAGGGGATAAACGATCCAATTCGACAGCGTGCGAGCGCCAGACGCGGTGATGGTCTCGTCCAGCACCGACAGCAGCGATCCTCGGCGCTGCCCGTCGCTTGCGGTTATCAACTCCAGATGGCGCCTGGTGGTCTCGTCCACCAGCATGTACTCGGCGGCGCGATAGATTGCTGGCACGCCAAGATGAGCCAGATCGCTGCCGAAGTTTCGTTCGGCGTAGAGCGCCGCTGCTCCAGCCGCGAGCGCGATAGATTCGCCGAGCGCCGCCACCGCCGGGGCGCCGAAGCGCGCCGCGAGCGCCGCGCGCGCCTCCTCCGGCGGGAAGCGCGCGGGGTCGAGCGCCGCGGACGGAATCGAAATATCTTCAAGCAATGCTTTAAGTTTCGGATCTCCCGGGAAGTCTCCCTCGGGACTTTCTGGCACGAATACGATCTCGCGCGGTGCGAGCCTGAGCAGCTCTTCAGCCAGCGCGTGTCGGCCGGAAACCCGGGTCGCGATAAATTCCCCGGTCGAGACGTCCAGCGCCGCGAGCGCAAAGCCGCGTGGTTCGGCGTCGTCCATGCCCGCCGCCCCCAGCGCCTCCGTGCGGTTCTCCACCGCCGTGCTTGCGATAGCGGCGAGATAGTTTTTCTCGCCAGCGATCAGCACCGTTTCCTCGCCAACCGTGCCTGGCGTGATCACGCGCACGATCGATCGCGGCATCAGGCCCTTCTGCCGCGCGATTCCGTCGCTCGATGCCTGCTCGCAGATCGCCACCTTGTGGCCGGCCTTCAGCAGCCTCGCGATATACGGTTCAGCGGCGTGGTAAGGAACGCCGCACAGCGGGACGCCGTCCTTGGACCGCGAGGTGAGCTGGATGTCGAGCACGCGCGCGCCAAGCTCCGCGTCCTCGAAAAACATCTCGTAGAAATCGCCGAGGCGGAAGAACAGGATCGCGTCGGGAACGCGCTGCTTGACGCTCAGGTACTGCGCGATAAGCGGTGTCTGCTTGACGGTCACGAGACCTCGAAATTCGCCGCTTCGCCGATTGCGCGCGTCACTCCGCGAGAGGGATTTTTGCCGTCTCGGTCATCGTGAGCACGATCGCAAGCGATACCATCGCGGCGCATATCAGGTACAAGGGCGGCGCCATCTCGTTGTGAGTCCTGGCGATCAGATACGTCGCCACCATCGGCGCGGTGCCGCCCAGAATCGCCATGCATAGATTATGGCTGAGCGCCACGCCGACGCATCGCACGCCCGCGGGAAACGCCTCCGCCGCGGCGGCCGGGGAGACTCCCTGGAACATCGCGATTATCAGCGCGAATCCGATCTGCCCCGCCAGCGGCACCGAAAGCTTGGGATGCCACAACAGATGGAACAGCGGGAACGCGAACAGCACCACCCCGATCGCGGCGGCAACCGCCAGCGGCTTGCGTCCGACTCGATCGGAAAGCGCACCTGCGAATGGCAGCGCGATAATCGCCGCCGCCATCCCAAGCGTGTTGATCGCCATCGCGTGTCCGTGGGTAAGCCCGACGATCTCCGTCAGATAAGTCGTTGCGTAGACGAACATCAGGTAAAAGCCGACCGCATCGAGCGCCTTGTAGCCCGTCACTTGCAGGATCTTTGCCCAGTGCGCCTTGATAACCTTCCCGATTGGCGGCGGCGCAACCGCCGGTGGAATGCTGCCCGCGCGCAGTTCGCGGCGCAGCGCATAACCGGCAAAACCGATCGTGATTCCAGCCAGAAACGGGATCCGCCATCCCCACTGATGCATCGCCGCCGCCGGCATCAGCCCTGCGACCGCCGCGCCCACCGCCGATCCGAGCATCACCCCCGCGAATGCTCCCGCGGTGCCGAACGCGCCGATCATTCCGCGCCGCTCGCTCGGCGACTGCTCCACCATGAACACGACCGAGGTGGTGTACTCGCCGCCGACTGAGAGTCCTTGCACCAGGCGCAGCACCACCATCATCACCGTGGCGGCCACCCCGATCTGCGCATATGTGGGCAGAAGCCCGATAAGGAACGTTGGCGCCGCCATCGCGAGCACCGACAGGGTGAGCGCGTGCTCGCGTCCCTTGCGGTCGCCGAGATGGCCCAGGACCAGCGCGCCGAACGGGCGCATAAGAAAGCCCGCCGCAAACACCGCGAATGCCTCCATCAGCGAGGTGGTGCGGCTATGAGAGGGGAAAAAATTCTGACCGATCGATTCCGCGAAAAATCCGTAAACCGAGAAGTCGTACCACTCAAGGATGTTGCCGGCCAGCCCGGCTATGACCACGCGGCGCTGCGGCCGTGTGATCGCGATCGCTTCCGCCTGCAATAGAGCCCCCGCGCGCGAAGAATAATGCGAAGAGTATGCGATAGGCCGGAAAATCTCGCGCGCGCGTGCGATTGTAGCGGTTATTTGATTCGCCGCGAAACCAGCGTGGATCACCCGCATTTGAACTCTGTCTTTAGCCGGTGTCCGCGCGGTAGAATCGGCAAAACCGCTCGCGAGGTGCCGCAATGATTTCACGGGCTAAGCGACTATGGGGCCGGCGTGACTTTCTCAAGAGCGGGGCGATGGCCGGCCTGGGCCTCGGGCTGCTCCCCACATTCAAACGGATTTCGACCACCGGCGCTGCGCCGGTGCGCGAGCGATATCACGAGCTCGGGCGCACCGGCATCAAGATGTCGGACATTTCATTCGGCAGCGACCGGATCCATCCGGGCGACGAGAACGTCGTGCTGCACGCCTTCGACAACGGCATTAATTACTACGACAGCGCGGAGACCTACGGCGGAGGCGACGCGGAAACCACGCTGGGCAAGGCGCTGAAGGGCAAACGCGACAAGGTTTATCTGACCTCGAAAGTGGTCGCCGGACCCGAGATGCGCAAGCAAGAGATGATGCAGGCGCTCGAAGGAAGCCTTGGCCGCCTGCAAACCGATTACGTGGACATCTATTTCCAGCATGCGGTGAACAACGTCGCGCGGCTGAAGAATCCCGAATGGTACGAGTTCGCCGAGGATGCGAAGCGGCAGGGAAAAATTCGCTTCACCGGAATGTCGGGGCACGCGGGGAATCTGATCGAGTGTCTCGACTACGGGATCGATACCGGCAAGTTCGACGTGATCCTTGGCGCGTACAACTTCGGGCATGACCCCGCGTTCTACCAGAAATATCTGCGCAACTGGGACATGGTAGCGATTCAGCCCGACCTCCCGCGAATCATCAAAAAGGCGAAGGCCCATCAGATGGGCTACGTCGCGATGAAGACGCTGCATGGCGCGCGGCTCAACGATATGCGCCCATACGAAAGCGGCGGTGCGACCTTCGCGCAGGCAGCGTTCAGGTGGGTTCTGTCGAATCCAGACGTCGACGGATTGATCGTCACGATGACCAGCACGGCGCAGATCGACGAATATATCGCGGCATCGGGCGCTCGCGCCGCTGAGGACGGCGATTTGCGGCTGCTTCGGAAATACGCCGAGCTCAACAACAGCTCGACCTGCCGCCGCGGATGCAATCTGTGCGAAAGCTCGTGTCCGTACGGTGTTCCGATCGCGGAAGTGCTGCGCACTCGGATGTACGCGGTCGATTACGGCGACCTGCGCCTCGCGCGCGAAGAATACGGGCTAATCGGCGCGAACGCGGGCGCTTGTCTCGCCTGTGACGCGAAGCCGTGCGCGGGTGCGTGTCCGCACGGAGTTCACACTGAGCTATTCGTGCCGGACACCCATCGGATGTTGTCGCGCGCCTGAGTCTGCGATTCGCGCCGCTTATCGGCTGGATGAAGGGGCGGTACGTGAGAGCGCGGCGGTCGGCGCCGAGTCGGCCGCTATCGGAGCCTTGCCGTCGCGCTGGATGATGCTCATCGCAACCGAGATCATCGACGCCGCGTCGGATAGATTGGCCGGCACGATCATGGTGTTGTTCTGCTTCGCCAGCGCCCCGAATTGCTGGAGGTACTGCTCGGCTACGCGCAGCTGCACCGCTTCAAATCCGCCAGGCTCCTGAACCGCGCGCGCGACATCGCGAATTCCTTCGGCGGTGGCGCTCGCGACCGCGCGAATCGCGGCCGCGCGCCCGTCGGCCTCGTTGATTTCGCGCTGGCGGCTCGCTTCGGAAGCCTTGATCTCCTGCTGCTTGCGTCCTTCCGCGTTATTGATCGCCGAGTCGCGCTGCCCCTCGGACTCAAGTATTACCGCGCGCTTGTCGCGCTCCGCGCGCATCTGCCGCTCCATCGCCTCGCGAATATCATTGGGCGGCTTGATATTCTTGATCTCGTAGCGGAGCAGCTTGACGCCCCACGCCTCGGACGCCTTGTCGATCTCGGCGACGATATGGCTGTTGATCACCGCGCGTTCCTCGAACGTGCGGTCAAGTTCTATCTTGCCAATCTCGCTGCGCACCGTGGTCTGCGCGAGCTGCACGATTCCGATCCGATGGTCTGAAATTCCGTAGGTGGCTTTGACCGGGTCGATTATCTGATAGTAGAGGACCGCATCCACTTTGATCAGGATGTTGTCCTTGGTGATGCAGTCCTGCTCGTCAACCGAGATCACAGTCTCCTTGAGGCTGTGATGCTCGCGCACCGAGTCGACGAACGGAACGATTATGTGCAGGCCCGCGCGCAGGGTGCAGTAGTAGCGTCCGAGCCGTTCGACGACCCACGCCTGCTGCTGGGGAACTACTTTTGCCGCGGCGTTGAGGACGAGGATCACCGCTATCGCGAATACGACCAGGACGATAATCGCACCCATCGCCACACCCCTCCTTTTTGCCTATTCGGGCATGATCCACAGCGTGATCCCGCGCACCTTCATCACCCGGCATCGTTGTCCGCGAGAGATCGCCACGGATGCCGCGTTATGCGCGTTCCAGTGGCTGCCGCGCAGTTCGGCTTTGCCGAATCCGAACGCCTTCAAGTCGTCGATCGGTATCGCAACCTCGCCGAGCACGTTGCTAAGATCGCGCTCCTCGACGTGGCGGATGAAATGTTCGCGCAACCAATCGCGCGCCCATACCAGCGTCGCCGCGGACAGAATCGCGAAGCCGAGCCATTGCGCCCACGGATTCAGGATGCCGGCCGCAGTCATCAGGCCGACCAGAATCGCGCTCACCCCGACGCAAAACAGCGAAAAATCGCGGGTGAAAATCGTTTCAGCGGCGACCAGCACAATTCCGCCGATGATCCAGATCCACCACGGCATCAGGATGTCTTCCTGTCCGCGATTAAGCGCATCGATATTTGGGGCTGGACTTGCCTAATAGTATGATGCAGCGGCGAAATGCGGTATCCCCCGTTCTGCCCTCACATTATGGCTATAACCGCGGCGCGACCCACGGTCAACGCAGCGCCCCGCAAATGACCTTCATCCTTGAGCCGAACCCGCGGGAGCGTGGCCGCTACCGATAGGCGCTGACGCGCGCAGGAGCACGCGAGATCCTTCTGCTGCGATTCAGGATGACGTGCCCGAGACCCGCGCCGGATCGCCTTTGCGGGTTCGCCAAAGATGGACTACGCTGATGCTCGAATTCGTCTGATCGTCAGAGGCAGCGGCGCGCGATGCCTTCGCCGTCGCGGCTGCTGATATCACCGGACCAAATCATACGAGGAGAAGTTTGCGATGGCAGCAACACCGTCAGTTGAATCCGCCGCTCGGGGCGCCAAAAACCCGAGCGCCCTCCAATTCCTCAAAAGCGGCCCCAAAAAGCTGCTTATCGGCGGCAAATGGGTGCCGGCAAAATCGGGCAAAACCTTCGAGACATTGAACCCCGCCAACGAAGAGGTTCTGGCGCTGGTCGCCGAGGGCGACAAGGCCGACGTTGACGAGGCGGTGCGCAACGCGCGCAAGGCCTTCGAGGAAGGCAAGTGGTCCACGATGGGGCCGCATCAGCGCACCCGCTTCCTGCTCAAGATCGCGGATCTAATCGATCAGCACGCCGACGAGCTCGCCGAACTCGAGACGCTCGACAACGGCAAGTCGATTTCCGAATCCCGGAACATGGATATTCCCGGTGCCGCTGAGACGTTTCGCTACTACGCGGGATGGGCGACCAAGATCTACGGCGAGACCAATCCGTCCGATCCGGGGATGTTCAGCTACACGCTGCGCGAGCCAATCGGCGTATGCGGCCAGATCATCCCGTGGAATTTCCCGCTCATGATGGCGTCGTGGAAGATCGCGCCCGCGCTCGCATGCGGCAACGTGGTGATTCTGAAGCCGGCGGAGCAGACGCCGCTTACCGCGCTGCGCCTGGGCGAGCTGATCCTGGAAGCCGGACTGCCCGAAAGCGTGGTGCAGATTATCACCGGGTTCGGCCCCGGCGCCGGAAGCTCGATCGCGGAGCATCCGGATATCGACAAGGTCGCGTTCACCGGATCGACCGAAGTCGGCAAGCTGATTCTGAAGGCGTCGGCGGGCAACCTGAAGCACGTCTCGCTCGAACTCGGCGGCAAATCCCCGAACATCATCTTCCCCGATGCCGACGTGCAGGCGGCGACCTTCGGATCGATGCTCGGAATCTTCATGAACCAGGGTCAGGTCTGCTGCGCGGGTTCGCGCGTGTTCGTGCAGGAATCGATGTACGATCAGTTCACCGATTCGCTGTCCAAGATGGCGCAGGGCCTCACCGTCGGCAATCCGCTCGATCCGAACACGCGGATGGGGCCGCTGGTATCCAAAGAGCAGCATGATCGGGTGCTCGGCTATCTGAAAGCCGGAAAAGAAGAGGGTGCGAACGCCAAAGTTGGCGGCGCGGCCGGAAACCAGGAACGCGGCTACTTCGTGCAGCCAACCGTCTTCACCGGCGTGAAAAACTCGATGAAGATCGCGCGCGAGGAAATCTTCGGGCCGGTCGCTTCCGCGATCCCGTTCAAGGACGAAAACGACGCGGTGTTCCAGGGCAATGACACCACCTATGGACTCGCCGCCGCGGTATGGACCCGCGATATCAGCCGCGCGCACAAGGTTGCGCGGGCGCTGAAGGCGGGAACCGTGTGGATCAACACCTACGGAATGGTCGATCCGGTGGCGTCGTTCGGCGGTTACAAGCAATCGGGATTCGGGCGCGAACTCGGCAAGCACTCGCTTGAGCTCTACACCCAGATCAAGCAGGTCTACACGAAGCTATAGAAACCTGTCGGTTGAGGAACGCATCGGAGGGGTGCCAATAATCGGCGCCCCTCTTTTTTGCCGCGAATCGCGTTGTACGTTCACTTTTAACTTCATATCTGACGGACTATAGAATTCTGCCATCGTGTTCTTTCGTTTCGCGATCCAGCGCGATATAAATGGCTCCTGTAAAGTTCCCACGTCTGAAGACATAGATAGCGTAGGCTTTTCACCGGATGCGGGAGCGCCAAATAGGATAATTCGGCTGCATCAGACGATGGCGGAAGACAAGGGCGACCTGATCGAAAATATGATCGCGCCACGCGCGGGCCGCCGCATTCAGAATGTGCTCGCGCAGGCCGCGCGGGAATCCGCCGCGCTCGAAACTGCGCCGTCCGAAACTGCCGCATCCCCCGAGCCGCGCGCCGACGAGAATCGCGAGCCGCGCGCCGATGATCCGGCGGGTGCGCGAAAATCTCCCTCCTCCGCTACAAAATCGTTCATGGGCGCTTTTCCTGCCGCGGAAACCGAGGGGCGGCTGGATGTGCGCCCAATCGGCACAAGTCAGGGATTTAAGGAACTAAACGCCCTGCACAAACGCACCTGGGAGATGCTCAACGTTCACGAGAAGCGGGTGACTGCGATGCTGTGGCCGCTCGCGTTCCATTTCGGGCTTTATCATCTGAGGCCCGGGCAGGAAAAAAAGCGCCCGCCGCTGGTTGCCGCATTTTGGGCGCGATGCCTCGCCGATGCTCCGCTGACGCTGGGTCATCTATATCCGCCGAGTATCTTCAAGGGCCTCTATTACGAGGATATCTGGGAATTTGGCGGGATGGTGGTCGATCCGACGTTCCAGGGCAAGGGCCTGATGCGAGTGCTGTCGGATACCGCCAAGCTGTTTCTGTTTTCGCGCCGTCCGCGCCTGATCATCACCAATCCGGTCGAGCCGCTGTACGAAATCTATCGGCAACTGGGACTTAAAACGGTCGGCAAGGAGCCGGTCAAATATCCGTACGTCGATAACGCCAAGGTATGGCTGATGTACGGCGACTTTGAAGAGCTCGCTAAACCGTACTTTATGTAGGATAGCGGCGGCTGCATTCGCGCTTTGCGAAATCGCGCCAGAGGCCGCGCTTCTGCCTTCGACCATATCAAGCCCCGCAAAAAGCGTTGGCAACGCTTTCTGGAGCCTCTGAGAGGCCCTCACGGGCCATCCCTGAGAGCTCCGGGATCTCCTCATTTGAGTGTTTTCGGTCGCGAGGTATAAGATCGCCTTCGAACCTCGTCTCAGGAGCCAGGATGACCAGGGGCTCGCTTTTAATGGAAATTGCCGCTGCAGGAGCGCTGATGCTCTCGTATCCGCTTGAGCGAATTGCCAGAAGCGCCCCCAATTTCGTTTTCTATTCGCCAGAGGAGCCGGTGATTCTGATTCACGGCTACGGCGGCGCGCGCTCAAACCTGCTCGCCCTCGCTTCGTACCTGCGCATCTCGGGAATGGACAACATATCCTACTTTGAGTATCCGCCGACCAGAACCATCGCGGAGTCGGCGCGAGCGCTCTCCGTCGCGATCGACGAGATTGCAGGGCGCAAAGGTGGAGTGCATCTGGTTGGCCACAGCCTCGGCGGCACGATCGCGAGGGCATACGCGGTTTTCGCGCGACGCGGCGCGGTCAGGTCGCTGGTGACGCTGGGGTCGCCGTACCTGCCGGGAATGTTTGGACGACACGAGCTTGCGATTTTTGGCGCCGAGGACGCGATCGTAAAACCACCTTGGCGCGTGAGTCACACCGGGAGCCGAAGATGCGTGGTGATCGAGTCAACCGGTCATCTCGCGCTCGCTTTTCATCCCGAGGTGATGCGGATGGTTGCGACGGAACTGCGCGCGAACCGCGTCTCGGTCAAGAACGCGGCTTGAGCGAGTGTCGGCTTAAGGCGCGCGCTGCCGATGAATTCCCAAGCGCCGAAGTTTTCTTCGATTGTGCTCGCCGGGGGCCGAAGCGCTCGGATGGGCCGGCCCAAAGCCGCGCTGCGCTTCGGCGAGGCTACGATGCTGGAGCGAGTTGTCGCCGAGCTTGCCCGCGCAAGCGCCGAAATTGTGATTGTCGCCGCGCCCGAGAGCGCCGCGGATCCAATCGCGCTGCCATCAGCGGCGCGGATTATCCGCGATGAGCGCGCGTTCGAGGGTCCCGCGCTGGCGCTCGCGCGCGGTCTCGACTCCATCGAGAACGATGCGGCGTTCGCATGCTCATGCGATCTGCCGCTAATCGATTCGCGGGTGGCCTCGGCGCTGGTCGCGCGGCTTGGCGGCTATGACGCCGTGATTCCGATAATCGACGAGATTCCGCAGCCGCTCCACGCCGCCTATCATCGCCGATGCGCGGGCGCGATGCGCGATCTCGCGCAGTCGGGCAATCGTCTCACCTCGATCGGCGAGCGAGTGCGATCGATCTCGGTCTACCCGGCGGAACTAGCCGGAATCGGGACGGGACTTTTAAGCTTCACGAACGTCAATACGCCCGAAGATTATTCGTCGGCATTGGCCCGCGTTTTGTGCAATAAGGGGAACTGAAGTTCAAATCGGCCACTTTTTCGCGTGGTGCGTCACGAGGCGTCCGCTGCTATCGTAGTGGTCAGGTGGACCGGAGGATTAACGTGGATAAGAAGCGCGGAAAAACTCCACGCGAAATAATCATTCCCGGCCTGGACCTCGATCCGGAAGAAGCGGGTGAGGACGGCGAGTTGGATGACGCGCACCTGGAATTCGCCGAGGCACTCTCGGTGCAGGGAATTCAACTGCTCGCGCTGCAGATGCTGTGCAGCGCGCTGGTCGCGGAAATTACCTATCGAACGCCCGATCCGGGCGCGACCATGGATCGGCTGCGCGCGACCTGCATGAGCGCGATAGAAGGAATCACGCTTGCCGCCGAGGATGCGGACACGTCGGGCGCGCTTAAGCAGGAATTGCGCGAGACGATCGAATCAGTACTCTCCGGGATGAATCCCGGTCCCGCGAATTAAAAGAATCAGGAGGGCGATGGTTTGGCACCCTCAGCCTCGCGTCACGGCGGGCGATGACATTTCCAAATCTCCGTTGCGTGCAAATAGATCGCGCGTGAGTTGCTGACTCGATTCCTCCACTCCGCGATCCAGAATTTAGGCGGAGTAATTCTATTTTGCTTGCCAGCGGAGGATCGGCCGCCGCGCCGCCTCCGCTTCATCGACGCGCGAGAGCGCAAGCGTATGCGGCGCGCCCTTGACCAGGTCGGGATCGGTCAATGCTTCCTCGCGGATTCGTTCCATGGCGGCGATAAATTCGTCGAGCACTTCTTTGGTCTCGGTCTCGGTCGGCTCGATCATCAGCGCGCCGTGCACCACCAGCGGGAAATAGATAGTCGGCGGATGAATGCCGAAATCGAGCAGGCGCTTGGCAATTTCGAAGGTCGAGATACCGGCACTCTTCTCCAGATCGTGCTCTAGCACGCACTCGTGCATCGAGGGTTCGGCCGACGCAGCGGGAAAATGCGCTTCCAGCCGCTTGCGGATATAGTTCGCGGAAAGAATCGCGGCGCGGCTCGCCTGCGCGAGTCCGTCGCCGCCAAGCGCGAGGATATACGCGTACGCGCGCACCAGCATCCCGAAATTTCCATGGAACGACCTGAGGCGTCCGATCGAATCGGGTCTCGCACAATCGAGAATCCATCCCGAGCCGGTTTTTTTGAGCCTCGGCACCGGCAGGAACGGCTCCAGCGCGCGGCTTACGCCGATTGGTCCTGCGCCCGGACCGCCGCCGCCGTGAGGAGTGGAGAAAGTTTTGTGTAGATTAAGCTGCACGATATCGGCGCCCATGTGGCCGGGCTTGGCGATTCCCATCAGCGCGTTCAGGTTCGCGCCGTCGATGTAGAGCAGGGCGCCTTTTTGATGCAGCGCCGCGGCGATCTCGGCAATCTGCGGCTCGAAAATTCCGAGCGTGTTCGGATTCGTGATCATCATCGCGGCGGTGTCGCCATCGGCCAGGCGGCGCACCTCAGCGGCCTCGATAAAATCGCGCGCGTTCGACTTCGCGACCACCATCTCATAGCCGGCGAGCGTGCAACTGGCTGGATTGGTGCCGTGCGCGGTATCAGGAACGATAACCTTGCGCCGATTTTCACCGCGCTTGCGGAAATAAGCGCGCGCGCATAACAGCCCCGTCAGCTCGCCTTGCGCGCCGGCGGCAGGATGCAGCGATATCGCGTCCATCCCGGTGATCTCGGCGAGCGCCGCCTCGAGCCGCGCCATCAATTCGAGCGCGCCCGCCGCCAGATGCGCCGGTGTGCGCGGATGCAATCGCGTGAAGCCGGCAAGCGCCGCCACCTCATCGTTAAGCACGGGGTTGTACTTCATCGTGCACGAACCCAGCGGATAGAACTGCAGTGCCTGCGCGAAATTCAGTTGCGACAGGCGCAGGAAATGGCGCGTCACTTGCGGCTCGCTGAGCTCGGGGAAGCCGGGCAGATCTTCGCGGCAGAGATCCGCGCCAAGAATGTCCGCGCCCGCTATCTGGCCCGGTTCGCGGCGCGGTACATCGGCGCCGACCCGTCCTTCGGCGGAAAGCTCGAAAAGCAGCGGAGTGAAAGGGCTGCGGCGATGGGCGTCGCGCGCGCGAGTGGCGCTGCCGTTGTGATGCGCAAGGCCTGCGGCCTTATTCGATATTTCGCCCGCCGTCGCCATCAGCATGCCTCCGCAAGAGCGCTGGCAAGCACGTCAAATTGATCGATCGTGTTCATTTCCGTGACAGCTACCAGGATTTCGCCGGCCAAGTCGGGATAGTCCGAGCCAAGCGGAACGCCGGCCAGGATCTTTCTTGCCTCCGCGGCTTTGAGCGCTGCCGCGGGATTGGGATGCGTGATCGCGAACTCGTTGAAGAACTGGCCGCTGAAGCGCCGCTTGATGCCGCGCGCGGCAAGCGCCTGTTGCGCGCGATGGGCGAGTTCGACGTTGCGCTCTGACAGTTCGCGGAGTCCGCGCCGGCCCATCTGCGCCAGATACACGGTTGCGGCAAGCGCGCAGAGCGAATGATTGGTGCATATGTTCGAGGTCGCGCGCTCGCGCCTGATGTGCTGCTCGCGCGTCGCGAGCGTCAGGCAGAAGGCGCGGCGACCGTCTCGATCGTGCGTCTGTCCGACCAGCCGCCCCGGTATCTGCCGGACGTTGGCGGCGCGCGCCGCCATAAAGCCCAGCCCCGGCCCGCCAAACTGAAGCGGCATCCCGAAGCTTTGCCCCTCGCCGACCACGATATCCGCGCCCAGGTCGCCCGGAGGCTTGAGCAGAGCAAGCGCTAGCGCCTCGGCGGTGGCGGAAATCGCGATCGCGCCCGCGCCATGAGCTATCTCGGCGACATTGCTGAACGGCTCGATTATGCCGAAGGCGTTCGGATAACCCGCGACCACGCACATCAGCGAATCGGTGGCGAGATCCGAGAGGGCATCGAGGTTGGTAGCGCCGCTTTGCGTATCGAACGGAACCTCCACGATTTCGACCGCGTCGAGCGCGCTCAAGTAAGTGCGAATTGCGGCGCGATAATCCGGCCACAGCGCGCGCGAAATCGCGACCACGCGGCGGCGTGGAAGCAGTCGGCGCGCCATCAGCACCGCCTCGGCGGCTGCGGAGGCGCCGTCGTACATGCTGGCGTTGGCGGTCTCCATCGCGGTGAGCTGGGTGATAAGGGTCTGGAACTCGAAAATCGCCTGAGTGGTGCCCTGGCTCGCCTCGGGCTGATAGGGCGTGTAGCTGGTTGCAAATTCAGCGCGTGCGGTAATCGCGCGTACTGCCGCCGGCACATAATGGTCGTAGTAACCGGCGCCAAGAAAGCTCACAAAGCCGCTTGCGCCGTCGTTCGCCGCCGCCAGAGCCGCCATCTCGCGGGCGACCTCGGCCTCGCACGCGCCGGGCGCAAGATTGATCCTGGCGCGGGAACGCAAATCCTCGGGCACGTGTGCGACCAGCGCATCGAGGTTCTCCACGCCGATCGTTTTGAGCATCGAGGCTACGTCGGCTTCAGTCTGGGGCATGAATCTCATCGAATTATGATTCGGCAACGGCCGTTTTCCTTTCGCATTGTGGTCTGGAGCGACTTCATTTTCATGCTTGAGCTCGCGCGTCGCCGCGTCGATAGAACGGGAGCTTTGCGAGCGACGCCGCTGCCGCTCGATTGCGGATTTCGACTGCGTAAGCGCCGGTGTCCGACCCCGGTTGGTCACTGGTGTTATTCTCGGCGGCGCGGGTCAGATAACCCATCGCTATGGGGCGTTTAAGCCACGGCGCGAAAGTGCCGCTGGTGACAGTTCCCGCCGGACGTCCGTCGCGCAGGATACGGTAGCCTTGGCGCGCGACACTGCGCGCATCGTCGGTCATCAGCCCGCTAAGCTGCCGCTGCGTTCCGTTATCGTGTTGCGCGCGCAAGACCGGCTCGCCGATAAAGTCGCGCTTTAATTTTACGAACGCGCCAAGCCGCGCTTCGATCGGTGAGATGCCGCGATCGAGCTCGTGGCCGTAAAGCGGAAGCCCGGCTTCGAGCCTTAAGGTGTCCCGCGCGCCAAGCCCGCATGGCACGACGCCAAGATCCTTGCCACAGTCGAGCAGAGCCTCGAACAGGATGGCGGCCGCGCTGGGATCGAGAAAAAACTCGAACCCGTCCTCGCCGGTATACCCGGTGCGAGCGGCAAGGCATCTGATTCCGGCAAGAGTGAATTCGGCAACGCCGAAGCGCGGCAGACTGGCTATGGGATCGCGAGTAAGGCGCGCTGAAATTTCCGCGGCGCGCGGCCCCTGGATCGCAACCAGTGCGGTTGCGGCGCTTATGTCCTCGAAATCCGCGCGCGCGCCCGCGCGATTCAGCTCCATCAGCCAATCGCGGTCGGAATCGATATTCGAGGCATTGACGCACAGGAGATAGCGATCGCTTGCGATTCGATAGACGATCAGATCGTCCAGCGTGCCGCCATCGGCGGCGCACATGATCGTATACTGCGCCTGATTTTCGCGCATCCGCGCGGCGGAGTTGGTAAATGCGCGCTCAAGCAGGGCGATCGCACGCGGTCCGCGCAACTCGAACTCGCCCATGTGGCTCAGGTCGAAAATTCCGGCGGCGGAGCGAACCGCGAGATGCTCCTCGATAATGCCGAGGTAGCTTAGTGGCATTTCAAAACCACCGAAAATCGTCATCCGCGCGCCGAGTTTTTGGTGGAGGGGATACAGAGCGGTGCGCATCTGCGCCGTCATCGGCTGATAAATTTATCAGAGCGCGGGATCGGCAACGAGGCAAGTGCGGCTCGACTGCCCACAGCGATTATCCACAGCGGCTTGCCCGGCGAGAGGCATGCTATATTCGAGTGGGTTCGCGATGGCAGCGATAATCATGGATGGGCGGGCGCTCGGCGCGCATCTGATGCCCGAGCTGATCCGCAATGGCGCCGAGCTACGCGATCGCTATCGCGTGGTGCCGATGCTCGCCGCGATAATGGTCGGCGACAATCCGGCCTCGCGCCAATACGTCAAAAACAAGCGCAAGATGGCTGAGCAGCTTGGGTTTGAGAGCCGGGTGGTGCAGATCGCCGAATCCGAAGCCAACACCGAGGCGATGCTCACGCTGCTGCACGACCTTGGCGGCGATCCGCATACGACCGGAATTCTTTTGCAGGTTCCGGTGCCCGATTCGCTCGATCGGTTTCGGCTGTTCGACGCCATTGCGCCGCTAAAGGACGTGGACGGGGTCGGCGCGTCTTCGGTAAGCGGCTTCTATAGAGGAGAGTGGGGACGTTTTCTTCCCTGCACGCCGCGCGGAGTTCTGGAACTGCTCGATTACTACAAAGTGCCGGTCGATGGCGCGCGCGCGGCGGTTATCGGTCGCAGCGATATCGCGGGCAAACCGGCGGCGCTGATTCTCGGCGGGCGGCTGCGCAATGCGACCGTGACTTGGTGTCATCGCCATACCCGGAATCTGGCCGCGATCTGCCGCGAATCCGACTTGATCGTTTCCTGTGTCGGCGCGGATACCGGGCGCGAGTTTTTGATCACCGCCGACATGGTGAAGCCCGGCGCGTGTGTGATCGACGTCGGATTCCGGCGCATCGGCCCCGGCAAGTTCGCGGGCGACGTGGATTTCGAGGCGGTAAGGAACGTCGCGGGATGGGTGACCCTCAATCCGGGCGGCACCGGACCGATGACGGTGGTTGCGCTGATGCAGAACCTGATCGACGCGGCGCGCTATCAGCTCGGACTCGATCGCGCTCAGTATTCGCTCTAGCGCGGCGTTGCGGCGCGCGTGCGCCGCTACGGCTTGGTAGGCGGTCCCGGAGTAGTCGGCGTCTTGACCGGGACCGCGGTGCCCACGAATTCGGTGATACTGTTGGATTGGAAAATTGGAATCCACAGGTTGCCGGATTCATCCACCGCCGGAATTTCTGGATAATTGAAGTTGCTGCCCGGCGGGCTGAAGTTCA
Source organism: Candidatus Binataceae bacterium (assembly GCA_030041155.1). GTDB lineage: Bacteria > Desulfobacterota > Binatia > Binatales > Binataceae > JBARDN01. The sequence continues at coordinate 24,491 of JASHOJ010000136.1, forward strand.
GTCCTGTGCACCCGGCCGCGGAGCATCCCGCAAGCAACTCGCTGACGTTGTTTCCGTAGTCGTTGGACACCCATAGGTTTGCGGCACCATCCAGCACCATGAGCGGTAGATCGAATTCGGCGCCGGTTTGCGCTTGCGTGAAGTTCAGCCCGTCCGCGTAGCTGCTCGAAGCGGTTAGCTCGCTGATGCTGCCGCCGCCGGCTGGCGGAGCATTCGATACCCAAACATTGGCGGAACTATCGAGCGCAATACTGAATGGATAGTTAAATTGGGCGCCTGCGGCCGAGAAGACGCTGGCGGTACTATAGCCGCCCGATGCGAGCAGTTCCGCGACAGTATTATTATCGACATTCGTCACCCATATGTTGTCAGAGCTGTCGATTACGAGGCCGACTGGTGCGTCAAATGTCGTCTCGTTTGGATCGAACGAGATGCCGGTTTGGTAGCCGCTCGCAGCGGTGAGTTCGCTCACCGCGCTTCCCGCGTTGGCAATCCAGAGGTTCTGCGCATCATCGAAAGCCATCTCCTGAGGTGTGAGCAAATAAGCTTCGGCGGGTGCGAAACTCTGGCCCTGAGTGTAGCCACTTGATGCGGTCAGCTCTCCTATGGTGTCGGGCTGAACGCCTACCCATACATTGCCGGCGCTGTCGATCGCGATTCCGCTCGAATTTGTAATTCCGGCGGCCGCAGGAGCGAAATTAAAGCCGGTGCTGTAGGCACTGGCCGCGGTCAGTTCGCTGACGCCCGCCCCCAAACCGTTCGTCGACCACACGTTGCCGCCCGAATCAATTGCAACGATTCCCGGGCCATCAAGATCCGCTGCTGCCGGCGCGAAATTGAGCGCAAGGATGAAGCTGTCCGGCGCGGCCGTGAGATTGGGCGTAAAGGGCGGACCGGCCGGCTGGAGGGCGAACAGCGTTGCTGCGTTATTGGCGGGATTGCGCACGATGTCGGCGGTCGCGGCCAGCGTGTTCAGCGGAGTTTGGCCACCCGGCGGCGTCGCATCGGTCAGAAGGCTGCTGCACTGCGACGAGCCGGTCTCGGTTTGCACGCAGCTCGCCAGGATGTTGGCGAGCGTGTTCATCTGCTCCAGCCCGCCACAGTTGGCGTTCGGTGTGCCGCCGGTGCAGGTCGCGGCGATACTCTCAAGCAAGGCGCCCGGAGAGCCGGTGGTGGAATCAGCCAGATTCTCATTTAGCTGATTTAGCGCATCGGCGAAGCCGGTAGCGTTGCTACTCGGCGCGCCGATAATCGCGCCCGAAGAATCGATGAACTGCTGGAGCGCGAATTCGGTCGCGACGGTCGTGAACTCGTTGACCGTTACCGAAGGGGGAATCGCGTTCGACTCGCCCTCGATCGCGAGCAGCTTTATCGCCGTGTTGGTATCAGCGCCCGCGTCTCCGCCGGCCGCGACCACATAGAGGAGCGTCGGTGTGGAAGGCGCGTTATAAGCTATCGTGTAGCCGCCCGAGTCATCGGTCGTCGCACTGCCCAGCGACATCGCGCCCGATCCATAGCCGCTGCTGCCTGCTGCATAGAGCGTAACCGCCGAGCCGGAGATCGGCGCGGTCCCTCCCTGCACGACTCCGGAGAGGCTGGCGTTAGGCGGTGTCGGGGTTGGCGTCGCCGTCGGGGTGGGAGTCGGCTTCTTGTGATGCTCCGATGAAGATCCAGAGTTCCCGCACGCAGTCACAAGCATGCTCATCGCGACGAGGATCGGAACGACTGCTGCGAGTTTTAAGCGGTTGATTGATGTTGACGTGGAACGATTCTGGAATCCCCTCCGCACTTGCGGTTCCTCCCCTAGCGTAGGCTGCTACTAAAAGCATACAACAGCATCCGGTTTCAACTGATAGCTTTCATCTGCGTTAAAGAGTACGGGCTTGCAGCGAAGAAAGAGATCGGAATTCTTTGCGCGGCTGTGCGAAAGCGTGATGCCTGGTGGCACTGCCGACTCTTTGCTCCTGTGCCGGATTCATCTAGTTTGGGCGGGATCGCTCCGCGCGAAGCCTGAGTATCCGGCCCTCTGATCGATGCCCGAGCCCAATCAAAAGCCCAACGGAAAATCCGAGCCGCCGCGGCGGACGCTGACGGAGATAATCGTCGGTCCGGCGCGCAACGTGCGTGATCCGGGAATTTTTCACTCGATTTCGCTGATCGCGTTTCTGGCCTGGGTCGGGCTCGGGTCCGACGGCCTGAGCTCGTCGTGCTACGGCCCGGAGGAGGCATTTCTGGCGCTCGGGCCGCATCAGTACATGGCGATCTTCCTCGCGATGCTGACGGCGCTGACGGTGTTCGTGATTTCAGCGTCGTACTCGCAGACGATCGACCTGTTTCCGACCGGCGGCGGCGGTTACCTGGTGGCGAGCAAGCTGCTCGGACCGTACGCGGGCGTGGTATCGGGATGTGCGCTGGTTATCGATTATGTGCTCACGATTTCGGTCTCGATCGCGAGCGGGGCCGACGCAATCTTCAGCTTCCTGCCGGTTTCGATCCTGTGGCTGAAGTTCTGGGTCTGTATCGCGGTCGTGATTCTGATGGTGGGGATGAACCTGCGCGGGGTGAAGGAATCGGTGATCTCGCTGCTGCCGATTTTTATCGCCTTCGTGATCATGCACTTGTGGCTGGTGGGGTTTGCGCTGGCCTCTCGCGCTTTCGAGTTTCCGACCATCATTCACGGCGCGATCGTCGAGACCCGCCGCAACTTCGACGCCCTGGGATTTATCGCGATGGCGGCGATTTTCTTCCGCGCCTACAGCATGGGCGGCGGCACCTATACCGGAATCGAAGCGGTCAGCAACGGCCTGCCGATTCTGCGCGAGCCGCGGACCGTGACCGGCAAGCGCACGATGCTGTACATGGCGTTTTCGCTCGCGTTTATCGCCGGCGGAATCCTTATCGGCTACCTGCTGGAGAATGTCGGGCCGGAGCACGGCAAGACCCTCAACGCGGTGATGTTCGACCATATTGCGGCGCACTGGACGCTGGGCGGCATCAACGTCGGCGTGCCGATAATCACCTTCACTCTCATCACCGAGGGCGCACTGTTGTTCGTCGCCGCGCAGACTGGATTTATCGATGGGCCGCGGGTGCTGGCCACGATGGCGACCGACCGATGGCTGCCGCGGCGGTTCGCGAATTTAAGCGGCAGGCTGGTCACCCAGGACGGCGTGATCGCGATGGCGGGCGCGGCAATTCTGATCCTGGCCGGAACCCGCGCACGGGTCGGAATCCTAGTGATCCTGTATGCGATCAACGTGTTCGTGACCTTTACCCTGTCGCAGCTTGGGATGTCGGTGCATTGGTGGACCAGCCGTAAGAGCGAGCCGCGATGGAAGCGCAAGCTGGCTGTCAACGGCGTCGGATGCATCTTCACCTTTGCGATCCTGATGCTCACGCTGGTGCTCAAATTCTACGAGGGCGGATGGGTCACGGTCGCGATCACGGGCGCGCTGATTCTCGTCTGCTACCTGGTCCGGCGCCAATACCTGCGCGTTACGCGCGCGCTCTCGCGCCTGGAAGTCGAAATCACCCCCAAGCTCTATGCCGCCGAGCATCGGCAGGCGCCCGAGCGCAATCCCGACGCACCCACGGCGGTGATGCTGGTGGAGGGCTTCAACGGACTGGGACTTGCCACGCTTTTGTCGCTCACTGAACTGTTCAGCGAGGAGTTCCGCAACATCGTGTTCGCCAGCGTTGGCGAGGTCGATTCGGCGCAGATGAAAGGGCCGGAAGAGGTCCGAGCGCTGGAAGAGCGGGTGGCGGGCGATCTTGAGGAATACAGCCGGTTCGCGAGCGACCTCGGGCTTCATCCTGAAATTCGATCCGCGATCGGCCCAGACGTGGTGCTTGAGCTAAGGCGGCTGTGCGTGGATATCGCGCACGAGTTCTCGCACGTGGTGTTTTTCGCGGGCAAGCTGGTGTTCGCGGATCATCCAACCAGCTTCTTCTACCGCTTCCTGCACAACCATACGTCGGTCGAACTTCAGAACTGGCTTCAGCTCTATGGTCTCAGCCTGGTGATTCTGCCGATTCGGGTTGGCGGTGAGCCGCTGGACTTGCCGGAAGCGCCGCCGGTGCGCGCCTCCGCATAGATGCGGCGGCGTCAGTTGTGCGGCAGCGCGCGGGTGATGCGGAACACCACCAGATGATCGCCGTGCATCCGCGGCACCACGATAAAGTCCGGCCCGGCGGGAAGCTCGCGCCGTGCGTCATCGTCATGCTTCCAGCTAATCAGCCACGCGCCGCCGGTGCTCGAAGCGGCCGCGGCGATCGCTCTGCGCGCGGCATCGGAATCATAAGGCGCGATGATTTGGAGCGGATTGCGGCCGTGAAAATAATAATCGAAGGGGATCGAGTAGTAGCCGTGCGGGAACCCGCCATTTGGCACATTCACTGACGGTCCGTATGAGATGAAACCCGACTCCAGGAAAACCACGTCCCGCGGCGTTCCCGAGCTTGAGACCATCCGCGCGATCGCGCCCCATGGCTGGATCAGCGGGCGAGCACCGAGCGACAAAAGCAGCATGGCAACGGAGATGCCGAACGCCGCCAGATTGCGCACTTTTGCACCCGCCATCGCAAGCCACGCCGCGATCGGAATCGAGGCAAGCGCGAGCGCGGGCGATACGTAGCGAATCTGGAACATCGGATGCAGAATTATCGATCCGGCCAGAAACGCGAGAATCGGAAGCACGATCCACATGATCGAGAAGCGAAACGGCTCGCGCGCGCCGCTTTCGATCCGCCGCCCGATAATCAGCCACAGCGCGATCGCCGCCGCGCCGAGCGCCGTCAGGATTTTGATCGCGAGCGAATAGTGCTCGGCGGGAGAGATATAGTCGAGTGGGTGGCCGTGGATAAGCACTCGGCTTTGCGCCGACGCAACCGGCAGATACGGCGCGAACAGAAGCGCCGCGACTCCGAGCGCAAGCCACGGCGCAATGCTCCTTCGGCCGCGCGTGAAATCGCGGAGAAGAATCGCGGCCTCTGCGCCAAGAATCACGATGCCGCCGAGATGGGTATAGATCATCGCGGCGCCGAGCACTCCGCACGCGCCGACATTGAGCACCGTCGGACGATCGCGCATGCGACGCAGCGCATACAGATGCGATAGCGCTATCGCGATCAGCATCGTGTACATCCGAGCGCGCCACGCGAACAGCATCATTATCGGGGTGAACGCCCACATCGCGAGCGCCGCGGCGGCGGTCGCGTCATCGAACAGATCGCGCCCAAGCTCGAGCAGCATCACCAGCGCAATGAGGCCGAAGATCACCGAAGGCGCGCGCAGTGCCGCCTCGCTGGTGCCGAAGATGCCGGCCCAGAAGTGCAGCACGATGTAGTAGAGAAGTTGTTTGCCCGGATCGTCGAGAATTGGGATGCGAACGATTGCGGCAACCGACGGCTGCGCGGCGGCAAAGGCGCTGTAGGCCTCGCTCGCGCCAAGCGGGTCGCGTCCAAGATTGAAGGAAAAGAAGACGGCGGCGATCGCGATTACCGCGGCGGAGATCGCAAGCGGCTGCCGCTCGAAATTGAGTGAAAATCGCGCCTTGCCGGTATCTGCGTCCACTGCGCCCGGATGCTCGGCGCGCCGCGGTCCTGCGTCCACTTCTCACCTCCGCCGCTTGCAATATAGCGGAAAGCGCGCGCCCGGTCGCGGTAGCCGCCGCTCTCGCGCGTGAAAATCGCACGCTTGCACCTTCACGCCGGATGCGCGCTTGACTGAAATTGATCGGACTGTCGTAACTCTCGGAAGACATGTCGGAATTCCTGGAAGCGGCCCCTGAACTAGAGGTAGGGCAAGGGGCCGTAGCCGAACTGCCTCCGATCGAGCGGATGCGCGCCGAAGTGTGGGCGCTGGCATGGCCGGTCATTCTGTCATTCGCGCTCGATTCGATCCTGGGATTGGCCGCGATGCTGATGGTGGGGCGGCTGGGAGCGGAAGCGGTCGGCGCGGTCGGGCTTGCTACTCAGATTCTGGGTGCGGTGCGCGCCGGGATTGCCGCGGTCGGCACCGGCGCGGTGGCGCTGGTTGCGCGCTATATCGGCGCGGGCGATCGCGACAGCGCCGAGGAATCGCTCAAGCAGGCGGTGCTGTTCGGCGTGATGGTCTCGACCGTGATCGCGCTTCCAGTCATCGCATTTGCGACCCCGCTGATGGCGCTGTTCCAGGTCAAGGGCCGGATGGCGGTGATGGGCGCGCGATACTTGCAGGTGGTGATGCTCGCGGAGCCGTTCCAGGGCGTCTTCCTGATGTGCGCCGCCTCGTTGCGGGGCGCTGGCGACACGCGCACTCCGCTCTGGATCGGCGGGATTATCGACGTGCTCGCGATCGTTCTCAACTACGTGCTGATTTTCGGCAAGTTTGGATTTCCCGCGCTCGGAGTCGACGGCTCGGCGTTCGCGACCCTGATCGCAATCGCAATCGGCGGCATGTTGTTTTTCTGGGCGCTCTCGCTGGATGACATGGTGCTGAACTTCCGATGGCGAAAGCTGTGGCCCGACTTCGGACTCGGCTGGCGCATCCTGCGGGTCGGCAATCCGGCCGCGATCGAGCAGCTCGTAATCCAGTTCGGGTTCGTCGCGTATGTGGCGTTCGTGGCGAGCTACGGCGACAAGGAGGTTGCCGCGTATTTTATCGGAGTGCGGATTCTTGCGCTGTCGTTCCTGCCCGGATTCGGATTTTCCGCCGCCGCCGCAACCTTGGTCGGGCAGGGGCTCGGCGCCGGACAAAAAGAATTCTCGCGCAGGGCGGGATGGGTGTCGTCGCGGATGGCGATGCTGTTGATGTCGGCGCTGGGACTGCTGTTCGTGATTTTCGCGTGGCAAATCGCCGCGCTGTTCATCGACGACCGCCAGGTTATCGCCTACACCGTCGTGTTCATGTATTCGCTTGCCGCGGCGCAGCCGCTGATGGCGGCAGACTGGACTTTCACCGGAGCGCTGCGCGGCGCGGGCGACTCCAAGTTTCCTCTTTACGGATCGCTTGCGGGCTTTTATGGGATGCGGCTGTTCCTGACCATTATCATCGCGTGGCATCACTGGCCGATCGTGTGGATCTGGTGGTCACTGCTTGCCGACTATATCGTTCGCGCGACGGTTAAGACCTGGCGCTTTCATTCGGGCAGATGGATGTCGATCCGAGTCTAAGCTTGTGAGAATGCCCGCGCGGATGTCTTTACGTGCGGAGTTGTGCGCGTAATTCTTGGCCGTGGCCACGCCGTCCAGCGCCGAACAACTGATCGAGGGCGTCCTCGACCATCTGCTGTACGTCAACGATGCGACCGGATACGGGGTCGCGGTGGTGAAGTCCTATGAGCAGGAGGGCGATACCCGCACCGTTACGATGGTTGGCAACCTTGCGGGCCTGGAAGTCGGCTCGGGAATCCGCGCACGCGGCGCCTTCGAACAGCATCCGCGCTACGGCGAGCAGTTCCACGTTCAGGACTTCGAAGTTTTAAGGCCCGCCAGCGTAAACGCGATCGAACTTTATCTCGCCAAGGAGATTCCAGGCGTCGGGCCAAAGCTCGCGCGGAGAATCGCGAAATATTTCGGCGAGAGTCTGGCCGACGTGCTCGACAATGCGCCGATGCGCGTGCGCGAGGTAAACGGCATCGGTCAGATGGCGGCGGCCCGAATCGCTACGGCGTGGCGCGACGCGTCGGGTCTGCGCGAGCTGACGGTGTTTCTGCGCGGCCACGGGCTTGCCGCGTCGCACGCGCGGCGCATCCATCAGCAATACGGCAAGAACGCGCTCGAGGTGGTGCGCGGCGACCCTTACGTGCTGGCGCGAACGATTCACGGAATCGGATTCCGCACCGCCGACGCGATCGCGGAGAAACTCGGCATCCCGCGCAACTCAATCCAGCGCGCGCGCGCCGCGATCGTGCATCTGCTTGAAATGATGGCTGACGACGGCCACGTCCACGCGCCGCGCGAGTATCTGGAAGAGCGGTTCACCTCGGATCTTGAAATGGACGCGAGCCTGGTTGATAGCGCGCTTAATCTGCTGGCTCAGGAAAAAGAAGTGGTCGTCGAGCGCACCTCCGAGCATCAGGCAGTCTACCTCTCCCGCCTGCACACCGCGGAGATCGCGGTAGCGGAGCGGATTCGCGCGCTCAGCGCGGGACGCCCGATGGCCTCGGGCGTGGCGGAGCGAGCGCTCAAAAGGGCCGCATCGGCGGGCGGACTCAAGCTGTCGGGGGAACAGCTAAAAGCGATCAAGATCGCCCTTCTAAGCGGCGTCACCGTGATAACGGGCGGACCAGGCACCGGTAAAACCACCATTCTTCGCCAGTTGCTGGTCGCGCTGGCCGATGCCGGTTTGAAGCCGACGCTTGCCGCTCCGACCGGTCGAGCCGCAAAACGGCTCCAGGAGACCACCGGACACGACGCAAAAACGATTCATCGCCTGCTCGAATATGCGCCCGAAACCGGAGCATTTGTCCGCAACCAGGATTTTCCGCTGCGCACCAATTATTTGATTGTCGACGAAGCCTCGATGATGGATATCGAGCTGGCGGCGAGTCTGTTCTCGGCGCTATTGCCGAACTGCTCGGTGCTGCTGGTCGGCGATCGCGATCAACTGCCGTCGGTCGGGCCCGGAAGCGTCCTGAAGGACGTCATCGCGTCGGGGCTGGTGCCGGTGGTCGAGTTGCACGAGGTTTATCGCCAGGCGCGCGAGAGCCAGATCGTCGCCAATGCGCATCGGCTCAATCACGGATGGTTTCCGGAGATCGGCAACGCGCCCGAGGGCGACTTTTTTTTCTTCGAGCGCGCCGCGCCCGACGAGGTTCTCGCCACCATCAAGCAGCTCGTGCATGAACGGCTGGTCGGCCGCTTCGGTATCAAAAGCTCGCGCGAAATCCAGGTGCTGACCCCGATGAATCGCGGTCCGCTCGGCACCCAGAATCTCAATCGCGAGCTGCGCGCGCTGCTGAATCCGCACGGACGCGAGCTTAGATCCGGCGATCGGTCGCTACGCGAGGGCGACCGGGTCATCCAGTTGCGCAACAACTACGACAAGGGCGTTTACAACGGATCGATTGGGCGCGTCACCATGGTTGATGCGGCGAAGGGCAGGATATCGATCGCGTTCGAGGAAGTGCACGCCGACTACGAGCACGGCGAACTCGATCAGATTGCGCTTGGCTACGCGATTTCGGTGCACAAGAGCCAGGGCAGCCAGTTTCCCGCCGTGGTCATTCCGGTGCATCCGCAGCATTACGTGATGCTGAAGCGAAATCTCATCTACACCGCGATTACGCGCGCCGAGCGCGTATGCGTTCTGATCGGCACCAAAGCGGCTTTGCAGCAGGCGGTGCGCAATCAGGATGAGCGCCGCCGCCTAAGCGCGCTAGCCGATCGCCTCCACGTCGATTAGGGCTATTGCTTCGCCATCCTGTCCGTATGTAGCATTACGAGTCACTTCGTAATGGACTGAAGAGAGGGGGATCTACCAATGAGGGGGAAGGCGAGCGTTTGCATCGCGCTGTTTGCCGCGTTTGCAATGGTTGCAGGGTCGGGCTGTGCGACGCTGTTCAGCAGCGACACCTGTGTCGTCCAGTTTGAGTCAACACCGCCAGGCGCGACTTATACCTATGGGCCATTCAGCGGCAAAACGCCTGATTCTGTGGCCGTGCCAAAGAAGGCTATAGCCAGCTATGCAAGCTTTGCGATGAACGGTTATCAGAGCAAAACCGTACCGGTCACCACCGGGATAACCGGCGTATTCTGGCTAAATCTCCTGTTCTGGCCGGGCCTGATCATTGACGTGGTTACCGGCGACTACCAGACGATCAAACAGCCGACCGTCACAGCCATGCTCGACCCGCAAGCGCCTGGTTCTGTTGGATCCGCAGCCCCTGCGGGCACGGTTCCGGCGCCTAAGGCTGATGCACCCGCGCAGGCGCTTAAGACCGCTCCGCAAGGCTAAGTGCGGTTGCGGCGCATGCGCTTATGGCCCTCACCCGATCGTGACTTGGGAATGAAGGCGTGCGCCCCTGAGCGCCAATCATCAGTTTTAGTGCTGCGCTAGGTGTTGCGCCGCGGAGATGCGGACAGACTCCCACAAGGCGCAGTGATGCTCCTGCGCGAAATTCGACTCCATCGTGATTGCGCCGGGCGCAAATGAGATCACCCGCGGCTGACCTGCCTTGTATTGCTCCCATGCTGGCGAGTGACCGTCGGGATCGCCGGTTGAGATGAACCTTATCCAATAATCCATCATCTCATCCGAGAGCTTCTTCTGCGCGGGCGATGCCGCCTTCTCATCTACACTTCCGAGCACGTATTGGATTTCCGAGCCATGAAACGCGCCCATCGTAAAACCCGGCCTCAGCTTCGAGAGTGCTTCGAATGCGGGCGGATGGAGATCGTTGAATTCATACTCGAAGACCGGCACCTGCGCGGATAGCAGATGACTTGCGCCCGCCACCTGGCAACTGAATAGGGAGTCGCCGAAAATCGCCGCGGCCGCTTTAAGCGGCGAGGGATACTTGCTCAGCGGATAAGCCTTCAGCACCTCATCAGCCTTGTCGCCGAGACGTTTGCGCGCATCCGCCTCATATTGCGCGGCGGTTAGCGGAGGACGGAAGAGCAGGAACAGGGTTCCTTCATCGTGGTTCGAACCGTTGATGACGGGCACCTTGTTGAAATGTCCCGCGGTTAGAGCTTCCGCCGGCTGAGTTGGCACCACGTAACCATCCATCACCGGCGACCATATCAGTGCACCCGACACCGGCCTTGCAGGGATCGCTCTGAGAACCTGTTCCGTCGGCTTTGATCGCATGCACCCCGCAACATCCGCGGCCTTGTCGCATCCGAGCTTCGCCGCGAGCTGGTCGCCTCGCGCATAAGCTTGCTCCAGAGTGCGAGCGTGCAGGAACGGTCCGCTTTCCAGGATCGCTCGATCGAATAAACCGGCGGCAAGCGGCGAGACGATCTGCAACCCGATGCTAATCCCGCCCGCCGATTCGCCGGCGACCGTCACTTTGGAAGGATCGCCTCCGAACCCCGCGATATTATCCTTCACCCATTTGAGTGCCGCCTGCTGATCGAGCAATCCGTAGTTGCCGGATACGTGATGCGGGTCGGCTTTGGAGAGGCTCTGCTGCGCGAGGAAGCCGAACGGGCCGAGCCGGTAATTTATCGTCACCACGACGATATGTCCGCGCTCGGCGAGTTTGCTTCCGTCATACGAGGAGCCCGAGCCGACCAGAAAAGTTCCGCCATGTATCCAGACCATCACCGGCAGCCCTGTGCCAGCCGGATTCGGCGTGTACACGTTCAGAGCAAGGCAATCTTCCGATCCCCTAACGCGGATACCGGCGAAGTTCATCTGAGCGCACGAATTCGCGGGCTTGCTTGCGTCTAGGACATTTTTCCACGGCTTGTGCGGTGCCGGCGGTTCCCATCTGAGATTTCCGACCGGCGGCGCGGCATAGGGGATGCCCATGAATCGGCGAACGTGCGCCTCGGCGACGCCGCGAACCGCCCCATCCTGAGTGTGGACAATCGGGCTGCCAGCTACTTTGGCGGCGTGCGCGGCATTCGGCGCAAACGGGAGCGAGATCGCGATTGCGGTGGCAATAATCGCGCTGCGGATAAATCTAAACTGATGCTTTAAGTTCTGATGCCGGCTCGAATCCGTTGTGCGAACCAATTTCTCCTCCAAAACACGTGCGGCGGTCAGACTCTTTATCCGCAAAGGCCTCACACCGCCGCCGCGCGCCGCAAAAATACAACCAATGTTCCGAGCGCGAAAAGCACCGCGAGCCCGATCAGCGCCGCGGCGATAACGAGAACGATACAAGTGATTATGAATGCGATCAGCGATCGCCAGGATGAAAACCGATTCACCTCGGCAACTGTCTTTAGCTCCGCTATAAATTCCCACAACGAAAGCAGCAACAGATATTTGCTCGCGCCCGGATAAACGTCTCCGAACGCGGGCATTCCTCCGTGTGGTACGTGCGGCGGCGAAAAGGCTCCGGAGAGAAGGCCTGCCACATAGATGAGATTGCCGACTATTCCGATTATCTCCGGCCACGCGAGCGCCGCGCGCATCAGAAGCGGTGTGCCGACTCCCCCGAGCGCGTGGCAGAATGCTCCGTAAACCCACGCGACGATGTACAGGAAGATGATTCCGAGAATCGCGCCGATTATGGCGCCGATTACCACCCGGAGCGGAAAGCCCGCAGTCATCGCGCTCGGATTCGCAATCGCGTTCGCCCAGTAGTAAACCAGCGCTCCCAAAGCGCCGCGGAGAGCGGCCAGCGCGATCACGCTGCGGCTCGGATCGGTGTCCACGATCGCGCGAATCGTCGCGCGTGGCGCGACCCAGATGCGCAAATATGGAGCTATGATGCCGGCTGGCTCAGCCACATTCGCCCCCTCCCGAACTCGCGCTCGCGCCGAAAGGGCGCGAGTCGCCACACGCTAGCATCGGTTTGTGCGGCAATACATACGGGATCCGGCGACCGCGAGAAAATCAATTGACCGTCTGCCAACGGGGGTTTACGCTTTGCGGAAGCAGGCTGCTTCTCAAACTCAACTTACCTATGGAGAAGATTCGGTGAAAAAACCTGCCACATTAGCGATCGTCCTGATCGCGGCTGCGGGCCTTTCGCTGTCGGCGTGTGTAAAGATCATGTCAAGCTCGATCGCAAATTCGAACAAGGTCGTGCAGGGCGTCACGGTGAGCGCGCAAACCACTGATATCGGATTCCTTGAACTGGTTGCGCCAAACGGACTGACGCAAAACGCGACCCTGGGTCTCGCCTCTCAATGCACCAGCGGAAAATTCACTAACGCGACGACCGAACTCAGCCTGCGTGACTTTGTAATCGTGCAGTTGTACGAGATCGACGTCTCCGCCATCTGCCAATAGCCCGCGTGCAGTGACGCGCGTCTGACAGTCGTCTACGTACGGCTCCAGTGAGCCGAGCCGCGCGGATCGCATAGGGTTGCGGAATATTCACAATTCCCGCAGCCGCCGAAAATTTTTTCTTGTAACGGAACGAAGCACTCCCGCGTCTAATTATCCGGTCAAGGATGGCGCCGAACCGTAACTGAATCTTCCGGGGAGCTCGGCCGAGACCCGGAGCCGGACAATTGACTATTGAGGAGGAGTGTTTCATGCGCAAACCACTAACTATTCTCGCCGCGGGAGCGATTGCGATCGCGAGCGTGGGCTTCGCGGCCACCGCGATGGCCAAGCATTCGAGCCCCGGCGGAGAATTTAACCTGCAGATCTCCGGCTATGAGTTGATTAGTAACAACTCCACTCAGTCGCGGATCGATCTGAAGGGTCGCGGAACCATTCTCGCCGATCCGACCGGCGGTCTCAGCAGCGGCGCCGTCGAGATCGAGGCTGTTAACTCAGTGTTACCTGAAGCTTCTCCGGTCGCCAGCACCTGTTCCGGATCCGCGACCGGCCAGATCACCGCTGGCGCGAATGATACCTGGACCATGACGCTTGATTATGCGGACAGCGCCAACTCTGGGCAGTGCCTGTCGCAGACGTTCGAGCTGTTCTGCTCGCGCGCCGTTTCTCCGGCGGGGCTCGCGTATGATGAAGCCGCGGGAAGCTATGATTGCGTCGTTACCGGCGTAAGCGGCGTTACCGCTACAGGCGAGTCGGTTGACGCCGCGTCACTTGGCGTCCACTTCGGAGCGCACGCGGTGGTTGAGTAAGATAAGTCTGGGAAATCGATCCTAAAGGTGGTGGCGCGCGGCTATTTACCGCGCGCCGCCATTATTTTCCAAACGATCCACTAAGATATCCGCTCGCGGGGAGTCAACTTGGGGTTCTGGAAGCGAGGGACTTATCGTAACTATCTGGCGTCTATTGTAACTCTGTGATGTACCGGATAGTAATTGTAGTCCGAGGGAGAAACTGACTATTTTTCCACCGAGCGGCGCGGCTCCGAGGGCGGCCTGCGGCGCGCGCCGCGCTTGGGCTTTAGCTCGCCGATTGCCGCCAGAATCGCGCCCGCCTCGGCGCGCACCGCGTCGGGATCGTGGCCGAGCTCGGCGAGCCGTTTTTCGACCTCGGCAATCGTCTTCGAATAGTCATTGCGATAGCGGCGGTTGAGTTCCTTCCATTCGATTCCCGCCAGCGCGTCAATCACGTTGGCCGCCGGCCGATGAAGCCCGCGCGCGATCATCACCGCGATAGCCGGATAGCCGAGGTATCCCTGCCAATACGATGCGTTGTCGTTGGAAGCGATCTCGCGCAGGTCGGCTGATGTCTCCACGTCATAGGTCTTGTTGCCCGCGGATGACTCCACTCGCGCGTGGGTCGCATCCAACAGCTTTACCCGGCCGTCGCCGAGCGCGCCTATCGCCTCGTAGACCTTTATGAGCGGCGGAATTTTCCACTCAGCGGCCATCGCATCAGAGATCGATCAGCTCCGAGTGCGGCGCAAGAGAAGCTTGACCGCGATCCGCGCCGCGGCTTAACGTCGCCTGCGTGGAACGACATCAGAGAAATCGACTTGAATTTGGTTGCCCACGTTACGTGCTTTCTCTTCGACAGTCATCCTGAGCGGTACGCGAAGGATCTCGCGCGGTCCTCAGCGCGTTAATCGCTTGACCGCAAAGCGGGGACCGGGCAAAGGACCGGGATTCTTCGCGCGCCAGGCAACGCAAACGCGCGAGAATGACAAAATAGTGTCGCTGCTGTGCTCGGAATGACACTTGGGGGAAGGCATTTGGGGGACACAACATCAGATCGAGGACAACGGCGATGGTGCAGCCGATAGGCAAACTGGATCATATCGGAATCGCGGTAAAGAGCGTCGCGGAGGCGCGCAAGTTCTATGAAGGCGTGCTGGGCGCGCGCTTCATGTACGAGGCGGAAAGCGAACGGGCTGGCTACAAGCTCGCCGAGTTCGACCTGAACGGCCTTACGATCGAACTGCTCGAGCCGCTCGGCGCGGATTCATTCTTGCACAAGTTTCTGGCGCAGCGCGGCGAGGGGATGCATCACCTCACCTTCAATGTGCCGGACAGCAAAGGCAAAGCCGCGGAGCTGCGCGAGCGCGGAATCAGAATTGTGGATGAAACCGAATGGTCGCCCGACTCCTACGAGGCATTCATCTCGCCGCGATCGTCACATGGCGTCCTGATCCAGATCGGCAACGGCTATCCGACGTTGTCGAATGATTCCCACTGGTTCGAGAAGAAGTAACGCACTAAGGAAACCAACAGAGCGGTCAACCTGCCGTCTCATCCGATAAGCCCTGGATTCGCGCCGCCGTCGATCGTGACGTTCGCGCCGGTGATAAAGGCAGCGCGCGGCGATGCGAGAAACGCGATCAGATCCGCGACCTCTTCGGGCGCGCCAGGCCGGCCAATCGGCGTCATCCGCGCGTACGTCTCCTCTACGCTATGACCCGGCGCGGGCCGCTCGGCAAATCTTTTCAGTCGCTCGGTCAGAATCGGCCCCGGATTCACGCCCACGACGCGCACGCGATGTTTGGCGCCTTCGCCGGCCAGTGCCTTGGTGAAATGATTAAGCGCGGCGTTGGCTGCGCCGCCGATCATGTAGCCGGCGGCCGGGCGAAGACCGCCGGTTCCGATCACGTTGACGATCACGCCCGAGCCCGCGCCCGCCATTATCGGCATCACCTCGCGCGCCATCCGCACGTAGCCGAAAAACTTGAGCTCGAAATCATCATGCCAGTCTTCGTCGCCGAGTTTCTGGAACTCGCCCGGACGCGCGCTGCCCGCGTTGTTGACCAGGATGTCGATGCGGCCGAACTCGCTAGCGCATCGCGCGACCACGCCGCGAATATCTTCGAGCCTGGTCAAGTCCGCGGGCATGGTCGCAACTCGCGCGCCCTCAAGCTTGCGGGCAAGCGCCGCCGCCTCATCCAGCGCCTCGGCGCCGCGCGCGCATAGCATCACCGATGCGCCTTCCTCTACGAAGCGCAGCGCGGTTGCGCGTCCGATTCCCTTGCTGCCGCCGGTGATGAGCGCGATTTTTCCCGCAAGCTGAAGGTCCATCGTTGTGCCTCCGGTTTATCCCCACGCGAGCGCTCACGAGCGCGCGCGCCGATGTTGATACTGGTCATGACGCACCTTAACACCGCTTGCGGTATCTGGCACGATTGCGAGAGGCCTCGCGCAGCGGCGCAAACCATCGGATGAAGGAAATTGTAGTCTCATGCCTTGGCGGCGCGATTGAGCGGGCGCGCGCTTCGGGCCAGCTCAAATCAAATCCGGCCGCGATCGGAATCGAGGCGCCGAAAGATCCGGCGCACGGCGACGTCGCATCGAACGTCGCGCTCACGATGGCGCGGGCGGAGGGCAAATCTCCGCGCGCGATCGCCGAGATTATCAAGGTCGCGAGCGAGCTTCCTCCTGAGATCGCGGAGATTTCAGTTGCAGGTCCGGGTTTTCTGAATTTTCGGATGACGCCGGCTTACTGGCACGCTGAGATGGTGCGCGCGATGGGCGAGGGCGCGCGCTACTTTCGCCCGCAAAAGTGGGAGCTGCGCCCGGGCGGCGGCGATCGGGTGCAGGTGGAATTTCTTTCCGCGAATCCTACCGGCCCGGTGACGGTTGGTCACGGGCGCAACGCGGTTCTGGGCGACACGATAGCGCGGATGCTCGAGGCGGCGGGCTTCAACGTCACCCGCGAGTACTATTTCAACGACGGCGGACGGCAGATGAAGCTGCTCGGCGAATCGGTGCGCGCTCGCTACCTCCAAGACATGGGAATTGACGCGCCGCTTCCGCCCGACGGCTATCAGGGCGAATATATTTGCGATATCGCTCGCGAACTACGCGCGAGCCGCGGCGACAATCTTGCCGAGGGCGAGAACCTTGAGCTGTTTCGCGCGGCCGCGGTCGAGGCAATCTTCGCTGACATCAATCGCACCTGCGATCGGCTGAAAATCCGCTTCGACCGCTACTTCAACGAACTTGACCTGATCAAATCGGGCAAGGTGAAAGAGGTACTTGACGCGCTCCGCAAGCAAAATCTGTCCTTCGAACGCGACGGCGCGGTATGGCTACGCGGCGAGCCGCTTAAATTGCCCAAGGACGCGGTGCTGGTGCGGTCGGGTCCGGATCGCGAGCCGACTTACCGAACGCCCGATATCGCTTATCATATCGATAAAATAAATCGCAGTTTCGACCTGATTATCGACGTGTTTGGCGCGGACCATATCGCGGAGCATCAGGAGGTGATCGCCGCGGTCAAGGCGCTCGGTCATGACACCAGCGCGATTCGCGCGATTATCTACCAGTTCGTGACGCTCACCCGCGCGGGCGAGAAGATCAAGATGTCAACGCGCAAGGCAACCTACGTCACGCTCGACGAGTTGATCGATGAGGTTGGCGCCGACGTGGTGCGGTTTTTCTTCCTGTTCCGCAAGTCAGACAGCCAGCTCGATTTCGATCTTGAATTGGCAAAAAAGCAGGCGCCGGAAAATCCGGTGTTCTACGTCCAATACGCGCACGCGCGGCTGTCGAGCGTTTTTCGAGAGGCGGAAAAGGCCGGCATCGATTTCGCCGCGTCAGGCGGCCGCGCAAATCTGGCGCTACTCGGCGAAGAAGAGATGGCGCTCGCGCGCCGATCGCTCGCGCTGCGTCCGGTGATGACCGCAGCGGCCGAGGCGCTCGAACCGCATCGAATTTCCTTCTTTCTGCTCGAGTTGGCGGGCGAATTCCATCGCTATTACAATCAGCCCGCGAATCGTATAATCGGAACTGACCGCGGCTTGACGGTGGCGCGTCTGTTTCTGGCAGGGCTAATCAAGACTGCAATCGCGGCGGGGCTGGATCTTCTCGGTGTAACTGCACCAGAGCGGATGTGAGGGAGGTATGCGATTCGAAATCAGAACCGGCGGCGCGTTTCTGATCCTGGTGGGACTGCTCGGGCTTTCGTGCGTGGTATTCGCGCTCGGGCTGGTGGCCGGCTACGAGATGGCGCGGCAGAACATTCCCGATACCACACAGGTCGCGACCACATTTCCTGCTCCGAGTCCGGCTCCAATACAGGCATCGCCGGCTATCGCGCCGGCGGCAGCGGCGACCGCGCCTGCACAGGTGGCGGCAGCGCCGGTATCCGAGCCGTTACCACCGCCGGCCAAGCCGAGCGTCGCACCGGTCTCCGTCCAGACTCCAGCGGTGCGAGAGGCCGCCATCAATCGCAATGTTGGACCTGCTGTCGCACCTAACGCGGTGCCCAGGCTGGCGTCAACGCCCAGGGTGGCGCCGCCTAGAGCCGCACTGTCGCGGGCTGAAACCGCCGCGGCGACCGACCGGCGTCATCCGTACAGTATTCAGATCGATGCCGCGATGGATCGCACCGGCGCTGATGACATGGTTCGCCGCCTGCGGCAACTCGGGTTTCCGTCCACGGAAACGACCACCGTCCTGAACGGACAGACATGGTATCGTGTCCGGGTTGGGCCATACGCGACTCAGGAAGAGGCGCAAGAGGCGCAGCAGCGGCTCCATCAAGAATACGATTCGACTTATAACAGTCGCTAAATCGGCGTTTCGCGCTTGGCAAAATGCGAAACTGGTGGTTAGCGTTTGACAATCGTCGCGATGGTATTCATACTGGCACCATGACTAATCCGCTCATCACCGGCAGCATGTGGGTGGCTTGGCGCTGGCACGCCAACGCACACGCCTGCGCACCGGTTTTGTAGCCACAAAACAAAACCGAACTCACAGAGGGCCGCAGGCACAATTCCAGCGGCCCTCTTCTTTTTTGGAAGTGAATTTACAAGCGGAATAAGCAAAGGCGAAAAGAAAGAGAAACTGAAGGCTGACCGATTGCGGAGATAACGACGATGCTTCAGCCGAGCGAGCGTGAATTCGAGGACTTGAAAGAGCAGGGATACAACCTGATTCCCGTGTCGCGCGAGATTCCCGCCGATCTAGAGACTCCGGTTTCCGCATTCCTGAAAATCGCGCGCGGCGACTATGCCTTCCTGCTGGAGAGCGTGCGCGGCGGCGAGAAATGGGGACGATATACGTTCCTGGGCTCCGAGCCCTCGATGGTTATCCGTGCTCGCGCAAATCGGATGGACGTTATCCGGCCGGGACGTGGAATCGAATCGCGATCGATAACCAACGCATTCGACGAGCTGCGGCGCGAGGTTAAGCGTCTGCGCGCGCCGGAACTGCCGGGTAATCCGCGCTTCTTCGGCGGCGCGGTCGGCTTCCTTGCCTATGACGTGGTGCGATGCTTCGAGCGGATCCCCGAGACCGCGGTCGACGACCTTGGCGTGCCCGATGTGTACATGATGTTCACGGACACGATGCTGATGTTCGATAATCTGCGCCAGACTCTCAGGATTATCGCTAACGTTCCGGTGGACGATTTTCCCTCGGCGCGCGCCGCTTATAACAGCGCGCAGGCGAAAATCGACGAAATCGTGAATCGGCTGAAAGCCCCGGCGGTCCCGCCGCGTCTTGAGGGCGCGGCAGCCGTTGCCAACAACGCGACTATCACCTCGAATCTTACCCGCGAGGCGTACATGGCGATGGTGTCGGCGGCCAAGGAGTACATCGCGGCCGGTGACGTTATCCAGGTGGTGCCGTCGCAGCGCTTTGAATCACCGCTGACCGCCCATCCGTTCAACATCTATCGCAGCCTGCGCACGATCAATCCCTCGCCGTACATGTTCTATCTGCGGCTTGGCGATCTGACGCTGGTTGGAGCGTCGCCGGAGGTGATGGTGCGGGTGGAAGGCCGCGACGTGACGTTGCGCCCGATAGCCGGGACCCGGCGCCGCGGCGTTACCGAGGAGGAAGACCGCGCGATGGAGTCCGAATTGCTGGGCGACCCGAAAGAACGCGCCGAGCACGTGATGCTGGTTGACCTTGGCCGCAATGACGTGGGTCGCGTCTCGGAAATCGGTTCGGTCGCGGTCACCGAATACATGGTCGTTGAGCGCTACTACAGCGTGATGCATATCGTGTCGAACGTGATTGGCAAGCTGCGCGAGGAGTGCGACGCCTTTGACGCGTTTCGCGCGACCTTTCCGCAAGGCACCGTGTCGGGCGCGCCGAAAATCCGCGCGATGCAGATAATCGACGAGCTGGAGGCGGTTCGGCGCGGCGTTTATGCGGGCGCGGTCGGATACTTCAGCTATACCGGCAACACCGACACCGCGATCGCGCTGCGCACGCTCCTGGTGCGTGGAAATCGGGTCTACATCCAGGCCGGCGGCGGAGTGGTGGCGGACTCCGACCCGGCGGCGGAGTTCGAGGAATCGGTGAACAAGGCGCGCGCGATGGTGCGCGCGCTGCAAGCCGCCCGTCAATTCGAAATGCCCGCGGACGCTCAGGCGAGGTGATGACCATGTCCGCGCAGAATCAGGCTCCGCCCGAGCGAAATCCGAGTCTGCTGGTGATCGACAACTACGACTCGTTCACCTACAACCTGGTGCAATACCTGGGCGAACTCGGCGCGCGCGTGACCGTGCGCCGCAACGACGCGATCGACGTGGCCGGGGTTCGCGCGATGCGCCCCGATGCGGTCGTCATCTCGCCCGGGCCGTGCACGCCCAAACAGGCCGGCATCTCGCTCGATCTGCTGCGCGATCTCTCCAGCGAGATACCGATTCTCGGAGTATGCCTCGGAATGCAATGTATCGGCGAGGCGTTCGGTGGAAACGTGGTGCGCGCGGATCGGCTGATGCACGGCAAGACCTCGCCGATCCTTCACGATGGACGAACGATTTTTGCCGGCCTGGCGCAGGGTTTCGACGCGATGCGCTATCATTCTCTGATAGTGGATAGACGTTCACTTCCTGACTGCCTTGAGCTGAGCGCGCGCACTGCCGAGGACGAGGTGATGGGGCTCAGGCATCGGAGCCGGCGCGTGGAAGGCGTGCAGTTTCATCCCGAGTCGATCGGCACCCCTGAAGGAAAGCATCTGTTGAGCAACTTTCTGCGCGGCCTTGACCTGCAATGAATGCGCCGCACGTTCATAGCGCGCTGCGCACCGCCTTCGACGCGCTGGTCGGCGGCCGCGCTCTCGACGTGGAGCAGGCTGAGATGGCGTTTGGCGCGATCCTCGACAGCGGCCAAAGCGATCCCGATGCCGCTCCCGATCCGATGATCGCGGGCTTTCTCACCGCGCTGAAAATTAGAGGCGAGTCCGCGGCGGAACTGACCGGTGCGGCGCGCGCGATGCTTTCGCGGGCACGCAAACTCGAACTTAAAGTTTCACTTGCGGATATCGTCGGCACCGGCGGCGACGGTGCGGGCACCTTCAACGTCTCGACCGGCGCCGCGATCGTCGCCGCGGCTGCAGGGGTCGCGATCGCCAAGCATGGAAATCGCGCGGTTACCGGCCGAGTCGGCTCGGCCGACGTGCTGGAAGCGGTGGGGGTGCGGATCGATCCGGGGCCGGAGGTGCTGAAAAGGTGCCTGCGCGAGGCGGGATTCTGTTTCATTTTCGCGCCGGCTTATCATCCGGTGATGGCGCGGCTTGCGCCGATGCGGCGCGCGCTCGGCATTCGCACAATTTTCAATCTGCTTGGCCCGCTCTGTAATCCCGCGCGTCCGAGGCGAATGCTTGCGGGCGTGAGCGACGTAAAGCTGGTGCGTCCGATGGCCGAAACGCTTGCCGCGCTTGGGATTGAGCACGCTCTGGTGGTTTCGGGGCGCGACGGCGTGGATGAGATTTCGCTTGCGGCGCCGACCGCGGTGGCGGAGTTGCGCGCCGAAGCTCCGATTCGCGAATATGAAATTGCGCCGGAAAAATTCGGGTTCGCGCGCGCGAATGCCGCGGAAGTCTCCGCCGCTGATGCGAATCATTCGGCTGCGATTCTGAAATCGGCGTTTAGCGGCGCAAAGGGTGCGCCGCACGATATTCTGGCGCTCAATGCGGGCGCCGGATTGTACGTCGCGGGGGCGGCGGATTCGATAAGCGCTGGCGTGGCGCGCGCGCGCCAGGTGCTCGCGTCGGGCCGCGCGCTTTTGACGCTTGAAAAGCTGGCGGCCGCGAGCGGCGCGATGAAAGCGCAGGAACAGGCATCGCGATGAGTTCCATTCTCGATCGCATTTTCGCCGCCAAACGCGAGGAGCTTGCCGCCACGCGCTCCCGCGCTCCGCTGGAGACCGTTCGCGAAGCCGCGGCCCGCGCCGCGCCGCCGCGCGACTTCATTGCCGCGCTGCGCGGGCGCCGCCCGGCGATTATCGCCGAAATCAAACGGGCGTCGCCGAGCAAGGGCGATATTCTGCCGGATCTCGATCCCGCGTCGGTTGCGCGCGATTACGCCGCGTGCGGCGCTGCGTGTATCTCGGTTCTTACCGACGTTCACTTCAAAGGATCGCTGCTCGATCTTCGCGCGGTTCGCGCCGCGCAGGATTTGCCGATTCTGCGAAAGGACTTCATCTTCGACCCGTACCAGATATACGAATCGCGCGCGGCGGGCGCCGATTGCGTGCTGCTTATAGCGGCGATGCTGCGCGAGAACGACCTCAACACGCTTCAGCAGGCGGCTCGCGCGCTCAACATGGCGGCGCTGGTGGAAGTTCATAGCCGAGACGAGCTGGATGCTGCCCAGCGCGTCGGCGCCTCGCTGGTTGGCATCAATAATCGCGACCTTCACACCTTTGCGACCGATATCGCGGTGACCGAGAATCTGCTCGCCGATTATCACGGCACGGCGCTCGTGGTTTCGGAGAGCGGAATCGACACCGGCGACGACATTCGCCGCCTCGATGCGGCCGGCGCTCGCGCGTTTTTGATCGGCGAAAGCCTTCTGCGCGGCGGTGCGCCGCGCGCGAAGCTTTCGAAGTTAGCGCATGCAATCGATCCGGTGACAGGAGGAGGCGCGTGATGGCGGTGCGGGTGAAAATCTGCGGCGTCACAAAAGCGGCGGATGCGTGCGCGGCGGTGGATGCGGGAGCCGACATGATCGGGCTCAATTTTCACGCGCCGAGCCCGCGATCGGTCGATATCGAAAGCGCCGCCGAGATTCGCGAGGCGATCGGAAAGCGCGCTCAGGTGGTTGGTGTGTTCGTGAACGCGGCGCGATCGTTTATTGAACAATGCCGTGCACGGCTGGAGCTGGATCTAATCCAGTTTCACGGAGATGAAACCGACAGCGATATCGCGGGATGGCCAATTCCGGTGATTCGTGCGCTGCGGATCATTCCCGGCGATGCGCATGCGGCAATCGCTCGTGCGGCGGGCGACTACCTTCTGCTGGACACCTTTCATGCTTCGCTCTATGGCGGCACGGGCATCGCGCGTCCGCTTGACGAGCTGCGAGGTATCGAACTGTCACGCGTATTTATCTCCGGCGGACTTAATCCCGCCAATGCGGCGGCGGCAGCGGCGTTGAACCCGTTCGCGATCGATTGTGCAAGCGGAGTTGAGCGCGCGCCCGGCGTCAAGGATCATTCCAAACTCAGGAGCTTCATCGCCAATGCCCGCAATTCCCGATAGCCACGGCCACTACGGCGAGTTCGGCGGCAGATACGTCGCCGAGACGCTGATGCCCGCGTTGTTCGAGCTGGAGGCCGCGTACAAGAGCGCGCGGCGCGATCCGCAATTTCGCGCGGACCTGGAAAAGTATTCGCGCGAATACGTCGGCAGGCCGACGCCGCTGTTTTTCTGCGCAAATCTGACCGCCCGCCTGGGTGGAGCGAAAATTTATTTGAAGCGCGAGGACCTGTGCCACACCGGCGCGCACAAAGCCAACAATGCGCTCGGCCAGTCGCTGCTTGCGGTGCGGATGAAAAAGGATCGAATCATCGCGGAGACCGGCGCCGGCCAGCATGGGGTCGCGACCGCGACTTTCGCCGCGCTGTTTCGGCGTCGATGTGAAGTGTTCATGGGCTCGCTCGATGTCGAGCGGCAGGCGCTGAATGTTTTCCGCATGAAGCTTCTGGGCGCGTCGGTTCATCCGGTGGATTCGGGAACCCGAAGCCTGAAAGACTCGATGAGCGAGGCGCTGCGCGATTGGACCGCTAGCGTGCGCGACACTTACTACCTGATCGGATCCGCCGCGGGACCGCATCCCTATCCGCAGATCGTGCGCGATTTTCAGAGCGTCATCGGACGCGAGGCGCGCAAGCAGATAATCCGGCAGGAGGGCCGGCTGCCCAATGTGCTGGTTGCGTGCGTCAACGGAGGCTCCAACGCAATCGGCCTGATGTATCCGTTCATTCGCGACCGCGCCGTTCGCATGATTTTCGTCGAGGCGGGAGGGCTGGGCCTCTCCGGTCCGAGTCACGCCGCCACTCTTACCAGCGGTGTGCCCGGCGTGTTGCACGGAAACCGAACGCTGCTCCTGCAGGATGAACTCGGGCAGATTCGCGACACGCATTCGATCGCACCAGGTCTGGATTATCCGGGCGTCGGGCCCGAACTTGCGTATCTGAAAGATATCGGGCGCGCCGAGTATGCGGCGGTCACCGATGAGGAGGCGCTCGACGCGTTCAAGCTCCTGTCTGAGACCGAGGGCATTATCCCCGCGCTGGAGAGCTCGCATGCGGTCGCACACGTGGTGCGAATCGCGCCCGAGCTTGCTCGCGATCAGGTGATAATCGTCAATCTGTCCGGCCGCGGCGACAAAGACATGAGCACCGTCGCGCGTGCGCTTGGGGTTACGCTTCGGGAGGGTGCGTGATGCCGAAGTTTCCGAGGCGAATCGCGGCGAAATTCCGAGAGCTCGGTGCTCGCGCCGAAGCCGCGCTGATTCCGTTTATCGTCGCGGGCGATCCGGATCTGGAGACCACGCGCGCGCTGGTGCTGGAGCTCGAAAATCGAGGCGCGGATTTGATCGAGCTCGGCGTCCCGTTCTCCGATCCGATGGCCGATGGCTCCGCCAATCAACGCGCGATCGCGCGCGGGCTTAAGAGCGGCGCATCGATTCCGGAGATTCTCCGTCTGGTTTCGGAACTACGCAAAGCCACCGCGATCCCGATAATCCTGTATGGCTACTACAATCCCTATCTGCACTACGGATGCGATCAGCTTGCTCGCGACGCGGCGAGCGCCGGCGTTGACGGAATATTGGCGGTGGATTTGCCGCCGGAAGAAGGCGCTGTTCTCCGCAAGGCCACTCGCGCCAACGGAATCGACCTGATCCATCTCCTTGCTCCAACTACTCCGCTTGAGCGGAGTCGCGAAATCGCGGGACGCGCCAGCGGATTCCTATACTATGTCTCGGTGACCGGTGTTACCGGCGCGCGGCGCGATTTGCCCGATGATTTGGCGGAGCATGTGCGCGCGATCCGGCAGGTGAGCGACCTGCCGATCGGGGTCGGCTTCGGAATTTCCACGCCAGAGCAGGCCGCGCGGGTAGCATCGTTTGCCGACGCGGTTGTGGTGGGTAGCGCGATATCGATGCTCGCGGAGGAGCGCGGGCGCTCGGGGATGATCGAGGCGATTGGATCGCTTGCGGGAGGAATGAAAACCGCGATGCGGTCGGCGCGTGATGTGAACGGCGCGCCGCCAAGATAGAGATAGGTAGAGACAGGGTCGAAAATAGAAAAGAGGATAGAAAACCTTAAGGCAGGAAGTGCGATGAGTCGTCATCCCCAGCAAATCCGTGCCGCGAGCGCCGCTTCCGCCGCGTCATCTAGGATGCCGGTCTCCAAGATATCTGTTCCGCCGGTGCCGGTGCCGGCACAAGAGCAGCCGCGACCGGCGCCTAGCGACGATATCTGGAGCAAGTGCCCGACATGCAAGGAGATTTCGTTTCGCAAGGAAGTGGAACGCAATCTCAATGTGTGTCCGAAATGCGCGCATCACTTCCGCTTGACGGTCAGCCAGCGACTCTCGATTACGCTCGACCGTGGATCGTGGAAAGAGATGTTCTCCGAGGTCGCGATCGGCGATCCGCTGAAGTTTGTCGATTCAAAGCCATATCCGAAGCGGATGGAGCAGGCTCGCGCCGCGAGCGGACGCAATGACGCGGTGGTGACCGGGATCGGCAAGATTGAAGATCGGACGGTCGCGATCGGCGTCATGGATTTTGAGTTCATGGGCGGCAGCATGGGCGTGGTGGTGGGCGAGAAGCTCGCCCGAATTTTCGGAGTCGGGACGCGGCGCGGGCTGCCGGTGGTCGTGTTCTGCGCCTCGGGCGGCGCCAGGATGCAGGAAGGCGCGCTGTCGCTGATGCAGATGGCGAAGGTTTCTACCGCTGTCGCGCGGCATCGCGACGCCCGGCTGCCGTACATTTCGGTCCTGTGCGATCCAACCACCGGCGGAGTGGCCGCTTCGTTCGCGATGCTTGGTGATCTCAATATCGCCGAGCCCGGCGCGCTCATCGGATTTGCCGGACGGCGGGTGACGCGCCAGACCTCGA
Source organism: Candidatus Binataceae bacterium (assembly GCA_030041155.1). GTDB lineage: Bacteria > Desulfobacterota > Binatia > Binatales > Binataceae > JBARDN01. Next base: position 50,797 of record JASHOJ010000136.1, read on the forward strand.
ATCAGGAACTGCCGGATGATTTTCAGAAATCAGAATTTCTGCTCGCGCATGGGATGCTTGACGCGATCGTGCCACGCAGCCAGATGCGCTTTACGCTGGCGCGACTACTCGCGATGCTGATGCGTCCGGGTGCGGTGCGTGCACACGGAAAATAGGTCATGACGGAAAATCGGCTGAGTAGCACCATCGACTGGCTCTATTCGCTTCAATCGCGCGGCGAGATCTACAAGCTCGAGCGGATGGAGGCGGCGCTCAAGCTTCTCGACGACCCGCATCGGCGGCTGCGCGCGGTGCATATAGCGGGCACCAAAGGGAAGGGCAGCGTGGCCGCGATGCTCGACAGCGTTCTGCGCGCCGCGGGCATCCGAACCGGCCTTTACACCAAGCCACACCTGGTGAACCTGTCCGAGCGCACCCGAATCAATGGCGCGGAGATGCCCGCGGAACGGATGCTCGGCTATATCGAGCAGCTGCGCGCGATTTACGATCGCGCGGGGGTGGCGCTTACTTTTTTCGAATTCACGGTCGCGATGATGTTCCTGTACTTCGCCGAGGAACAGGTCGAGATGGCGATAATCGAGACCGGGCTCGGCGGCCGGTTGGATTCGACCAATGTGGTGATGCCGATTCTTTCCGTGATCACGCCAATCGGATTCGACCACATGGAGTATCTCGGCTACACGATCGCGGCGATCGCGGCCGAAAAGGGCGGCATTATCAAGGACCGCATTCCGGTTGTGATCGGATCGCGGGACAGCGAGGCCCGGACCACGCTCACCTCGATAGCCGCACAGCGGCAAAGTGCGGTGCGGATGATCGATCGCGATTTTTCGTTCCGATCGCGAGCGCCCGCGCATGCGCTCGATTATCACGGGCTCGCACTGAGCCTTGAGAACGTCGAGCTCGGGCTCGCGGGTCCGTTCCAGCATGAGAACGCGGCTATCGCCCTTGCGGTAGTCGAGGCGCTCGGTGCGCAAGGAATGGCAATTTCCGAAGAAGCGATTCGCCGCGGCATGCGCGAAGTCTATTGGCCGGGGCGATTCGATATCGTCCAGCGCGAGCCGATGGTGATTCTCGATTGCGCGCACAACGAATTGGCGATATCCGCACTGCTGGAGACCATCAGCGTCGAACTGGGCCCGCAAATCAAGCCGCGGCTGATTTTCGGGTGTCTAAAGAGCAAGCAGTGGGAGCGGATGGCGGCGATGCTTGCACCGAGAGTGAAAGATGTGACGCTGACCCGCGCCAAGTGGAAGAATCCGATCGATCCTGAAGCACTCGCCCCGCACTTCGCGGGTCAGGTTCCAGTGCGGATCGAAGCCGATCCGATGACCGCGATCCAGCGGACCGTTGCCGAGAGCTCGGCGGCGGATGTCGTACTGGTTACGGGTTCAGTGTACCTGGTGGGCGAGGTTTATCCGTACTTTCTTTCCAAGTGGGGAAAAACCGGGCTCTTCACCGGAGGCCACGCGTAGCCGCTACGCGAGCACGGTCAGAAGTACAGCAGCAGTATATCGGCGGCGATCCAGAGCACGACCGTGATCATCAGTTGCCGGTCCCGCAGCAGCGTCAAGGCCGGATCTCCGCCCTCATTGCGCTCGTCGATCAGGTACAGATATCGCAGAATTCCAAAAGCGACGAACGGCACCGTGAGGTAGAGGTGCTGGGTTCCAAGCTTGGCTTCGACCTCCGCCGACGCGGTGTAAATCATGTAACTGACCAGCGTCGCACCCGCCACGATCGAGATCATCTGGTCGAGAAGCCGGATGCTGTATTGCGCAAGCGCATCGCGATGCGCCGCCGCGCCGTCGCCGAGCGCGATCAGTTCGTGGCGCCGGCGGCCAAGCACCAGCAGGAGAGCCAGGACGAAGGTAATGAAGACGAGCCAGGGCGACACGAAAGCGGAAATCGCCGCGCCGCCGGCATAAGCGCGCAGCGCAAACCCGATCGCGACAGCGATCGCGTCGACGATAACGACCCTCTTGGCCCACCACGTGTACGCGAACTGGAGGGCAATGTAGATTGCAGCCACAACTGCAAACAGCCGCGGCAGCGGCACGCACAGCGCGCCTGCTATGGCGGCCAGAACGATCGCGAAAACGACGGCCGAGCGCACACCAAGATCGCCGCGCGCGAGCGGGCGGCCGCGCTTTTCCGGGTTCAGCCGATCGGCCTCGCGATCGGCAACGTCATTGAGCACGTAGGCGACGCTCGACAGCGCGCAGAACGCAATCGTGGCCGCGATCGCGGCGACGACGTAATGAACGACGAACATCCGCTGGCTGAACAACAGCGCGGCGAGGACCAGCCCGTTTTTGATCCACTGATGCGGCCTGGCAAGCGCGATCAGGGCGGCGGCCGTGCTGCGATGAGCCGCGCCATCGATAATCTTGAGCTTGTCGCCGCGCTGAGCCGTGCCTTCCAGTCCGTCCATCGACATCTTTTGTATAGGCGGTAATTGGAGCGGGCAAGCAAAGGTCCGCGGAGGTGGGCGATCGCACGCGCAGGCACGCCCGCGAGGGGGCTTGACAACATTTGCTACTATCAGTAGACTTTGGAGCGCTCGGTATCGGATTAGGCGGCGAAGATCGGAAAACGGCGGGTGTGCGGGGGATCCGGTGCCGGACGGACGCGCGAATCCATCTCCGGCGCGTCCGGCTGGTGGGGAGAGGCTCACGGCGCGCGCCGGAAAAATTTCCGGTGCGCGCCGGAAAGAGAGCGGAAAAGAGAGAATCGATGACACAGCGCGAATTCGATACTCGGGTCAAAGGCGGCGGCGAGCGTCCGTCCGCAAAGACTAGAAGCAAGTGGCCCCGCGCAGCTATCTCGGGCCGGCAGCTTATCGCGATTATGGCGGCGGCTTTTTTCAGCACGCTGGCCTTCCAAATCGCGGCAGGTAGCGGGGCAATTGCCGAATTGCGCGGCGAACTGCCGGGGATGACCCAAGTCGCAATCGATTCAGGAAACCTCGGCCTCGCAGCCGCGCTCGGAAAGACGCACGCCCAGATTGCAAATGCGCAGGATTCCGCGTCGGACGTCCTGTCGAGTGCGGCCTGGGAGGCGAGGCGAATCGCGACTGAGATAATCTCGGGCCCAAGCGGTGTTCTGCAACCGGACGCCCAGGACTTCAGCGTATTTGCGCCCGCAATGCCGCAGACCGGCATATCGGCGGCGAGAATCGGGCTGTTAGGTTTACTGCTCGTTCTCTTTCTGGTTCTGCCGACCCTGGTTCTGAGCCGCACCGGTGCATTCGGCCGAGGGCGCGCCTTTCGTTACGCGAGCCATCGGTGACGATGGGGCGCCTCGGGAAAGACTCGCATAGCACCCGCTCGCGCGAGATTTCTGCGCGAACAATCAGCTAACTTACGCGAATCTGGCCGCCGCCCCGCCACTGCCTCGGCGGGGAAGGGTCTGATTACTCATCAATAACTGCGCCGCTTTGCAGGGCTTGCGGCTGCCGCTCTTGACCAGCCGGACAAAACCGGAAAAACAATACGGTCATGGGCGTCGGAACCTCTTCAGAAAAAACCGGACCGAACGCGACGGTGGATATTGCGGGCCTGCGCCGCTTTATTTCCGATCGCAAGCTCGGTGATCCGTCAAACCTTCACTCGGAAAATATCTCGTTTGGCCATTCGAATGAGGTTCACCTGGTGCACTTCGATGGGAAATCGTGGGCGCTCAGGCGTCCGCCGCGAGGTCCGCTTCTTCCGACCGCGCATGACATGATGCGCGAGTATCGGGTCATGAACGCGCTGCAGAACACCGCCGTGCCGGTGCCGCGGGTCTACGCGGGATGCGACGATTCCTCGTATATCGGAGCGCCGTTTTATCTGATGGAATACATGCGCGGCGAGGTGATCAGGGCGGACGGAAAGCATTTTGCCAGAACCCCGGAACTGCGGCGCAAAGTGAGCGAGGGCATGGTCGATTTGCTGAGCGCGCTGCAGGCGGTGGACTGGCACACCGTTGGTCTTGAGGGCTTCGGCCGCCCGGACGGATATCTGGAGCGCCAATTGCGAAGGTGGGTCGATCAGCTCGAACGAACCATCCCGTTCACTCGCCCGCTTCCGGTGATGGAGCAGGTCCGCGACTGGCTGCGGGTGCGGATTCCAGAGTCGCCGCCGGCAACGATCGTTCACGGGGATTTCAAACTCGACAACGTGATGTGGGATCCGAATCAGGCTAGGGTGATCGCGGTCTTCGATTGGGAGATGTCTACCATCGGCGATCCGCTCGCGGATTTCGGATGGATGCTTACCTATTGGCCTGATCCATCCGATCCGACGTCAAGGGCGGGAGTTGTCGCGAGCATGCCCGCGGATCCTGGATGGCTCACGCAGCGCGAGATGATCCAGCGCTATGAGAGCAAGACCGGACGTGCGATGCGCGAATTCGCGTTCTATCAGGTTTTCGCCATCTTCAAGCTCGCGATCATCATGGAAGGCAGCTATTCGCGTTTCGTGCGCGGACAGGCCGACGATCCTCTATTCGCCGGCATGAAGGAGAGGGTGCCCGCGCTGGCGGATGCGGCATGGGCGGCAGCTTGCCGCCCTGCGGCGTGATCGTTTCCACGGGGGTGGCGGCTCATGTCGGTATTATTGTCGGTGATTGGCGCGATAATCGGGATTATCGCCTGCGCTGTCGTGCTTCTGGTCGCGCTATTCATCCTCAGTCAAATCGTCTTTGGAATCGGAATCGGACTCAATGTTATGCAGGCCATCTTTCGGCCGCGCTCGAAGGAGCCTGGAGGCGTCCCTTAGCGCCGCGGTGCTACGCGAGTGCGGCTGCGAGCGGAGGTTGCCGATGGCGGATTCGGAACTATTCCTGGAGCTCGCAAACTTTGTTGAGCGAGTAAGCGCGATCGCCCGCACCGGTCTGGCGTTCAAGCCTGACGGCTACGATTCGGAAAGATATGAAGAATTGCTGCATGCGGCGGCGCGGATGAGTGCGGCGGTGGACGACAACGCTGCAATCGACAGCACGGCAAAAGAGCGCGCGGCAAACGCGATCAGGGCACGATGGCGCAGCGAAGTTATCGAGGGTTATGACGGCTACGTCACGCCGGGCGCAGGATGCGGCGCGATCGCGCTGAACGATCGCGGCGAAGTTCTGATGATCAAGCGTCCAACCGGCAAGTGGTGGTATCCGGGCGGGTTTTGCGACTTAGGCCTGTCACCCGCCGAGAATACGGTCAAGGAAGCTCGGGAAGAGACCGGCCTGATTGTCAGGCCCAGGCGTCTGTTGGCTCTACTCGACAGCCGTAAACTGGGATCGCC